>JBBRCO010000019.1:0-33199 GCA_038204755.1 Verrucomicrobiales bacterium | reverse complement strand
GACACCGGCGAGCGCCTCGGCCCAGACCACGGCGGGCATCACCAGCTCCTCGCTTTCGCTAAGGATTACGCTTTGCCCCGCATTGCGGGCACGCTCCCATGCCACCAGCGCGGATGTGTCCAAAATCAGGCCCATGGATTGCCGGTGGGCTGATCGACCTCATTCACGTTATCCAAATCGTCTGTAAACGAGCGATCGCGCGGCAGACGGGCGACGGCGGTTGTCAGTTCCCCCCAGGTCGCGCGGCGGGAGCCGCTGGCAGGAGAGAGTTGGGCGATCGGCTGATCGTTTTTGGTGAGCAGGAAATACTCGCCCTTGTGCTTCACCCGCGCGAGGTAGTCGCCCAAGTGGCGGGCGGCGTCGGTGGTGGTGATCTTGGTCGTTATCATGCAGGAATTTGTAAACTCCGGAAATCTGTAAAACAAGAAGGGATTCTCGTGGTCGAGCGTGCTTGTGATCTGTCCGGCCCAGAGAACACCTCTCCGGGCTCCCGCAGGGATACATTTTGCTAGAGAAGCAGCGGGTTGCGGACGGTTCGTTGGTGCTGTTTCTGCCGGCAAGCTCACTGCATCAAGATTCCATCATTGCCTAACCGCTTCTCCATAATCCCGTGGGCGAGTTTGCCATTCTCCTGTTGGAGCTTGTGGAAGCGCCCATCCACGGTTTCCTGGCCAATGCGCTGGGCCTGATTAATCACCTGCGGTTTCTTTTCGTCATGGCAAGGATCGCCGGATGCGTAAAGCGGCGCTCTGCGGTAATGGCGTAAAACTGTGCCAGCACCTCCTTCGTCCGGCCGAGTGACACGAAGCCATACCTCTCGACCGCCTCCGTTGCGACCACCGTCGGCACCGCGATGAAGCCCAGCCCGCTGGTGGCTACGATTTTCGAAAGCGCCCCATCCTCAAACTCCGCAATCACCCGTGGCTGGATGCCGGCACTGCCGAACCAGTTTTCAAGATCACGCCGCAGGCTGCAGTTCTGCGTCGGCAAAAGCGCCGGTGCTTCGTTCAGGTTCCGCGGGAACTTTCCTTTCAGCTTTCTAGCCAAGCTTGGCATCGCGAAAAACGTGATGTCGGACGAACCCAGAGGGTGATTGAACACCTTGCCGGAAATCCCCGGCGAGGCGGGTTCGTCGGACAGCACCACATCGATGCGGTGGGTGTTGAGTTGCGAGACAAGGTCCGCCATTTTGCCCTCGTGGCAGGTGAGTTGCACCGGCGGTTCGTGATCGAAAACGGGGCGCAGGATGTCATAACTCATCAGCTTCGGAAACGAGTCCACAATGCCCACATGCAGACGCAAGGACCGCTTGCCAGGTGCCTGTTTGGTCGCCCGCAGAATCTCGCTCCCCAGCGTGAAAATTTCCTCCGCGTATCCATAGATCATTTGTCCGAATTCCGTCATCACCAGCGAGCGGCCGCAGGGACGGAACAAGTCCCCGCCGAGCGCCGCTCCCAGCTGCTGGATCTGCGTGCTCATCGCAGGTTGTGAGACTTTGAGTTTTTCCGATGCCCGCCGCAGGCTGCCCTCTTTCGCCACGGTCCAGAAGTAGCGCAGGTGATGGTAATTGAGAAATCCAGATTCGTGTGAATGTTCCATAATCACGAATAGTCTGTATCAAATTTTGTATTTTGTAAATGGTTTGAAATAGGCCAACTTCCGGCAGTCAAATGCACTACATCGCCGCCGAACTGATTTTCATTTTTCTCCTGCTGTTGATCAACGGACTCTTTGCGATGATAGAGATCGCCGTGGTATCGAGCCGGAAATCGCGTCTTCGCCAATGGGCCGAGGCGGGGGATCAAAAGGCCCTGGCCGCGCTGGCGTTGGTGGAGTCGCCCAACCGTTTTCTCTCCACCACCCAGATCGGAATCACGTTGGTTGGAGTGCTCGCCGGGGCCTTTGGTGGTGCCACCTTGGCGAAGACCTTGGGTGAGACGCTCAGCTTGCTGCCCTGGCTCAACCCCTGGGCGGATGTGCTCGCCGTCGTGATCGTGGTGTCCGGCATCACCTACTTTTCACTGGTGGTCGGCGAACTCGTCCCCAAGCGAATCGGCATGGGCAATCCCGAGATCATCGCACGCCTCGCCGCCGGTCCGATGGGACGCCTGGCCAGCGTGGCATCTCCATTTGTTAAACTGCTAGGCCTGTCCACCGATCTTGTCCTGAGGCTCCTGCGGGTGCCACCAGCAGCAATCACCGCCGTCAGCGAAGAGGAACTGAAAATGCTCGTCCGCGAGGGCGGCAGCAGCGGAACCCTCATCCAAGGGGAGTCTGAAATGGTGGAAGCCGTGCTCGGCTTGGACAGTCTGAATGTCCGCGACCTGATGATCCGGCGCGGCGACATCGTCTGGCTGAATGCTGGAATGTCATGGGCTGATATTTGCAAAACGGCCCTGGGCAACCGCCACTCGCTCTTTCCCGTATTCGAGGAACGGCGGGACAACCTGCTGGGAGTTGTTTCAGTCAAGGACCTCTTCGCTGCGGACCACGCGCATCATGGGAGAGGGATCAAGCCGCTGCTCAGACAGCCGCTGCT
Source organism: Verrucomicrobiales bacterium (assembly GCA_038204755.1). Lineage (GTDB taxonomy): Bacteria > Verrucomicrobiota > Verrucomicrobiia > Verrucomicrobiales > Akkermansiaceae > Luteolibacter. Next base: position 30,660 of record JBBRCO010000019.1, on the reverse strand, counting down.
GGTGCCACCCACCCAGCCACTCAACCGGCTGTTGGAAAGCTTCCGATCTAACGATACTACCTTTGCGCTCGTCGGCGACGAGTTTGGCGGGATCGCAGGACTCATCACCCTGCACGATGTCATGGAGTCGATCATCGGTGATTTCGCCGCGCCGCGGGTGCCACGGCCGCGAGTCGTCGAGCGCGCGGATGGGAGCTGGCTCGTCGATGCGATGATGCGCATTGATGATTTCGAGCGGCAGTTTCCCGGGTTGCTGCCAGGCCCTCCTGGTGAGCGCGAATATGCGACGCTTAGTGGCTTCATCCTTCAGAGGCTGGGGCATATTCCCACCACCGGAGAGTGCTTCGTGGCCGGTGGTTTCCGGGTTGAAATTGTCGATCTGGATCGCAACCGGATCGATAAGGTGATCATCAGCAAGGCGGCGAAATAGTCGGAACCGTTCACGCATTCCTCCGCTCCAACCGCCGTATTGGGGCCTTCCGCCCAAAAAAAATTCCCAGTTGTTTTCGGTAAGATCCCCGACACGTTAAAATTGCCTCAAACACCCCACTTAACATACCGAACACCCATGACTACCCGGCACTTCATCTCGATTTCCGTTGATCGCCGCTTCCTATCCATCCGCTCGCTCGCCGGTCTGTTCGGACTGGCGACCGCCGCCGGACTTGATGCCCAACCGCAACTCCCGGCTGGAACGATTACCACCACTGCGGATGTAACTTATATTCACCAGTTCCTAGCGGACCTGGATGATGGTGGCGACTTCAGCATGGGCAGCGCCGGATTAAAGGGAGCCCTGGATTACAGGCTTGGTGAAGGTCGCTCTATCGGCTTCGGCTTGGGCTACACGGCGGATCTCTTTTCGTTCGGAGGTAATACAGGACTCGGAAAACTTGACCCTTGGGACACTATCAACACCCTCAATCTCAGTGGCTCATACTCGAGTCCTTTGGGAGACGGTTGGGATTTCCGCATCGCGCCATCCATCACCGCCTCCGGAGAGTCCTCTGCCTCATTTGGTGATTCACTGACCTATGGGACGATCTTCGCCTTCACCCGCGAATTCAGCGACAAACTAACCTTGGGTCTCGGAGCTGGGGTTTTCACCGGACTGGAAGAAACCCGGGGTTTTCCGTTCCTCGCCATTCGTTGGGAGTTTGCACCCGGCTGGACTCTTCAGAACCCCCTCCGTCCCGGGCCTGCCGGACCGGCCGGACTTGAGATCGCCTACGCCACGGACACCTGGGACTTTGGCGTCGGCGCAACCTACAGGTCTTACCGTTTCCGCCTCGCAGATGACGGGGCGGCTCCCAACGGGATCGGTGAATACACCACCGTCCCGTTTTTCGTCCGCGCCAGCCGGCCAATCACCTCGAACCTCACTATCAATCTTTACGGCGGCATCCTGTTCGGCGGCTCGATCGATCTCGAAAACTCAAACGGCGGTAACTTGGCCGAGTCGGATTTTGACCCTGCCCCGATCCTGGCCTTCTCCCTGAGCGGGCGGTTCTAGCGAATCCGGGTTCGACGCAAAAATTCCTACTGTTCCACTTTCTAGAAGTGTGTGTGTTATTTTTCGTATTATTAAAATCGTTTCGAAGAGTCCATGGTCTTGCCATCGTCCAACACAACCTACCCCATCAAATCATGAAACTGGCCCACCGCAATCATGCCCCGTCCAGATCCATCGTCGAGGTGATCGCCAAGGAACTCAAGGCCCTGCAACCCGACCTCCAGATCGATCAGGCCCGCGTCCATCTGGAGCACCGCTTGACCGACAGTCCGCCCTTCAGCGCATTCTTCCATCGGGTCACTGCCGGACCGGATGTGATCGTCACAGCCACCGACCATACGTTTCGTGCCGCAGTTCTCAAAGCCTTTGACGGGATCGCTGATAGGATCGGCCACCGCCACACCAAGCGCTCACGCCGCCGGGAGACAGATCCCGCGTTTGAGTTGACGCGCCGCCGTCCTGCCGGTCGCCAGCGCAATTAACCCTTGATACTAACCCTCAACCTCCGCCCCACCGTATGAAATGGTCCTTAAAGCTCGGCCGCTTTCTCGGCATTGATGTCTTTGTTCACTTCACCTTCGTGTTGTTATTCGGCTTCATCGGGATTGCCCACTGGGTGACCGGGCAGAGCTTGGCTGCAGCGCTCTCGGGCATGCTGTTTTTCGGCTGCCTGTTTGCTTGCGTGCTGCTGCACGAATACGGCCACGCCTTGATGGCACGGCATTTCGGCATCGGCACGCGGGACATCACCTTGCTGCCCATCGGTGGCGTGGCGCGTCTCGAGCGCATGCCAGACAAGCCTGTTCAGGAACTATGGGTGGCGCTTGCCGGTCCTGCGGTGAACGTGGTCATTGCCGGCTTGTTGGCGATCTGGCTCAGTGCCACGGGTGCATGGCAGCCTGTTGATTCGTTAGGTATTGCCGAGGGCAGTCTCGTGGGGCGCATCTTGGTGGCAAACGTGTTTCTGGTCCTGTTCAACATGCTCCCTGCCTTTCCGATGGATGGCGGGCGAGTGGTTCGCGCATTGCTGGCGATGCGGCTTGAATACTCGCGGGCCACCCAGATCGCCGCCAACCTCGGCAGAGGGATGGCCGTGGTGTTAGCTCTGTTCGGCCTTATTGGCAATCCGATGCTGCTGTTGATCGCGCTGTTCGTCTGGGTTGGAGCCTCGCAGGAGGCTGTGGCTACCCATTTCAAATCAGCAGTCGCCGGAGCACTTGTCCGCGAAGCGGCGCTCGCGAAATTCGCGACCGTGGCGGCCTCCGCTTCGCTGCGGGACCTCACTGGAATCATGCTGTCGGAGAGTCAGCAGGACTTCCCGGTGGTGGATAATGGCAGGATCGTCGGAATCCTCGTTCACGCTGAAATCCTCGCAGCCCTCAAGAGCCGCCCGATGGAAACTCCCGTCTCAGCAATCATGCGTACGGAGTTTGACACAGTCGAAGAAAACAGCCCGCTCGATGAGCTGTTAACCTGTCTCCGCCACGAGGGCGGCTGTGCGATTCCCGTCATGGATGGGGGACGTCTTGTCGGCTTGCTCACTGCCGAGAACCTGACTGAATATTCGATCATCCGCGCGGCCTCCAGGAGCAGCCAGCAACCACCTCCGTTGCCTCCGGGCAGTCACAGTTTATTATAACGCGCCCATCCCGGTCGCACATACCATACCGAGCCCGCGATGTGCTGGTTGAAACCAGCCGGCAGACTATTGGTGCTAGAGAAATATATCCATTGAAGGCAATAATATAGTCGCCGCGCGCGGCGGGATTTCCTTTCATGCGGCCCCTATGACACCAAGGCTTACAACGACTGCAAGAATCACCTGCCCGAGCACCGGCAGCTCGACGGCATCCGCAGTGCGATGACCGGCGCGGGTGAGCCCCTGGACACCGCGACCGAAACGAGGCTCGTCGATGCGATCTATCGCGCGCGCACCGACTCCAAGGCTCCGGATCTGTCAGGCCCGGGGGCGATGGATGAGCTGGCCAAGGGCAGCATCGTCGAAACCTACGAGAAAAGCTGGGAGACCCAACAGGCGGCGCTCAGCAGCGAAACCAGCAAGTTCCTCAGCGCTGCACAGCAGGCCGCGCTTTGGGACTATCAGAAGCAGATGAAGGAAATGCAGATGATGGGCTTGAAGATGGCGGAAAAGATGATGTCCGGAAAGAAGGACGGCGGGAAGTGATTCCGAGAGACCGCGCCCTATGCCGACCGTTTGCCAGACGGCTCCGCTGTTTGATTCGCAGGCTTGAAAGGCGCAAAGGAAATGGGTTGATGGAGCGGGCGAAACGCAGAGAAACGGAGATCGAGTAGCTAAAAGCGCTCTCATGTGCGCCTCCGCATTTCATTTCGGAAGCTATATTCTAACAGTCATCACGTCGTCACCGGCGCGGCGAAGAAGGGATTGTAGAGGAACTGGTCAACAAGGACTTTTTTCACCACCACGGGCAGGTTCACCTCCACTCCAAACCAGCCGGCCTGGCAACGGTAGAAAAAATCCACGATCACGCCCATGCAGCACCAGAACGGCACGGTGAATAGCAGATTAGCGAAATTTTTCCGCCGCACTCCGCCTTTCTGGAAAACCAGGATCCGCAGCAGTTCCGGGATGAGTGCACCGGCAACGATCGCGTTCACCGCCGAATAACCGTAGCTCCAGCGCGACTTGATTACCGCCAGCGCATCCAGCCAGCCGCGGGTGGGCGGATAGAAATAGTAGGCAAGCAGCATCGTGAACATCAGCGCTTGGACGATCAGGCCCGGCACCACGTTCGCCCTGGCCGCGCGTAATCCGGCAGTCCACGGCGCTTCGCGGCTGAGGATCGGGGAAATGGCGGGTTCGCTCGGCACGGCGGCGAACGATGTTGCCTGCATGCCGGTTCTTCAAGCGGGATTGCTCATCCACCGCATCCGTGCCGCAGTAAGTTTCTCCCGGTTCCCAACCGCGTAGTTCGAAAATGATCCAGCGGCACTTCCTGAAAGCCCCACTCCATCCGGCGGTCATTTGAAAGCCAACGAACCTCCTTCCAGAATCATTTTTGGAAATCAAAGTTTGTCGCTAGACACGGCAGCCAGGATGTTGGAGCGGATTCCCAGCAAAGGCGAATTCGGTGACAACCTTGCCGCCGATGAGGTGCTCCTGGACGATCCGCTCCAATACTTCCGGGGTGCAGGAGTGGTACCAGACACCTTCCGGATAGACAACGGCGACGGGGCCGTGGAGGCAGACGCGCAAGCAGTTCGCCTTGGTCCGATAGATTCGCGAATCTTTTCCGCCTGCCAGGCCGAGTTCAGTGAGGCGTTTTTTGAGAAATTCCCAGGACGCGAGACCTGCCTCCTTGGTGCAACACTTCGGCTCGGTTTGATCGGCGCAGAGGAAGATGTGACGCTCGATTTTTCCGATGCCGAGCGAGTCCGCGGCGGATTGGAGGTTGTTCATCTTGGATTCTTTAAATGGAAGCTTCCGTCCGAGACAGCCGGAATACATTATCCCTACCAGATTTTCACGCGGTCCTCGGGTTTCACATAGAGTTTATCGCCGGGCCTCACTCCGAAGGCTTCGTACCAGGCGTCCATGTTGCGGACAACGCCGTTGACGCGGGCCTCGGCGGGGGCGTGGGGACCGGAATGGAGTTGCTTGAGCAGGGCCTCCTTGCGGATCTTGGTGCGCCAGATCTGAGCCCAGCCGAAGAAGACGCGCTGGTCGCCCGTCAGGCCGTCGATCACCGGGGCGGGTTGGCCGCCGAGCGAGGTGTGATAGGCGGCGAGCGCGAGATTGAGGCCGCCCATGTCGCCGATGTTCTCGCCGAGTGTTAGCTTTCCATCGACATGCTCGCCCGGGAGGATTTCGATCGCCGCGTATTGCGCGACGAGCTTGTCGGCGCGGGCGTTGAAATTTTTCGCGTCCTCTTCGGTCCACCAATCCTTGAGCACGCCGTCCCCATCGGACTTGCGGCCCTGATCGTCGAAGCCGTGGCTGATTTCATGGCCGATGACGGCACCGATGCCGCCGTAGTTGATAGCGGAATCCGCCTGGGGATCGAAAAACGGCGGCTGGAGGATGGCAGCGGGGAAGACGATTTCGTTGAGCGTGGAGTTGTAATAAGCGTTCACCTTCTGCGGCGGCATGTTCCATTCGGTGCGGTCCACGGGTTTGTCGAGGCGGCCGATGTCGTGCTGCCACTCGAAGCGGTTAGCACGGTCGATGTTTCCGTAGAGATCGTCCGGTTTCACGACAAGGTCGGAGTAGTCGCGGAATTTTTCCGGGTAGCCGATCTTCACGGTGAAGCGGGCGAGCTTTTCCTGCGCGGCTTTTTTCGTGGCGTTGCCCATCCATTCGAGTCCGTCAATGCGGGTGGCAAGGGCTGCGCGGATGTTGGAAACAAGTTCGAGCATCTGCTTTTTCGATTCCGCCGGGAAATAACGGGAGACATAAATTTTCCCTACGTCCTCGCCGAGCGCCGCGCTGGTGGAGGCCACGGCGCGTTTCCAACGGGCAAGTTCCTCGGGCTGGCCGGAGAGGGTTTTCGCGCGGAAGTCGAAGCTGGCGTCTGAGAATGCTTTTGATAGATAGGGCGCGGAGGCGTCCGCAGTGCCGAAGGCCATCCAGGCTTTCAGGACATCGAGCGGCGTGGCGGCGAAAATGGCGGCTTTTTTCGGAAACGCGGAATCGTCGCGGACGATGATGCGCTTCACGTCGCCCAGCCCGCCAGCGTCCAACAGATCGCGGAATCCGAAGCCGGGCGCGAGCGCGGCGATCTCGTCCGGCGACATCGCATGATAGGTCTTGGCACGGTCCCGCAGCTCGGTGCGGTCCCAGCTCGCTTCTGCCAGTTTCGTCTCGAAGGCGAGGATTTCCCCCGCGTATTTCTCCCCATCCGGCCAGCCGGCGAGGGTGAGCATCGTGGCAGCATATTTCTGATACTTCACCTTCGTTTCCGCGAACGACGTTTTCAGATAGTAATCCTTGTCCGGCAGGCCGAGACCACTTGATCCCATGTAAACCGCGTAACGTCCGGGGTCCTTCGCATCCGGGCTGATGCCCGCACCGAAGAGTCCGCGTCCGAGTCCGCCTGGCTGGCCCATGATTTTCGCGAGCTCCTCGCGGCTGGCGGCGGCTTTGATTTGATCGAGTTGGGAAGCGATCGGGGTGGCCCCGCCGGCCTCGACGCGTGCCTCATCCATGAACGCCGCATACCAAGCGCCGATCTTCGCGGTGGCGGCGTCCGGACGGGCGGCGGCGTCTTCGAGGATCTTGTGGACGCGGGTTTCTGATAGGATGGCGAGGGCGTCGAAATTTCCGTAGCGAGGGCGGTCGGCGGGGATCCCGGTGTTTTTCAGATAGGTGCCGTTTGCGTAGGTGAAAAAATCGTCACCGGGCTTCACGGATTCGTCGCGGCCGGCAAGATCGAAGCCCCAGGTGCCAAAGCGCGGGGCCTCGGTCGAGGTCTCGTCTGCGGAAGCGAAATTGAGGGAAAATGCGGCAAGGGCGAGGACAAGGGGCGGTTTCATGCGGGAATAACGACAGCCGGAAGGAGATTCGTTCGTCGGATGGAGATTCGTGCGGGGTTTGTGCGGTTTCAATGGACTCGCGCCATGAATTGAGGGTTTCGCGGAGCTAATGGTGTGGTGACTTCAGTCGTGTTGACAGGCAAATCAAATTGGGGAGCAAGCGAACGGACCGCGAAATTCATTCCGCCAGTCCATGTGAGAACGGCGGAATAGCGGATTTCCTCATGCGTTGGCAATTCATGGACAGGCGAAATGAATTTCGCGGTCCATCCCTTGATCCCAGCGCTCCATTCCAAATGGCGTCCTTACCCGATTCTCCAATTCCTGGCGCGCGGCAGCATTTTCTGTTATGTCACGCTCGTAAGTAAGAAGCACCCGCCACGTTTGACTTCCAGGATTCCCGGCGAAGAATGGCGCGATGGTGCTTCCCCGAATCATTCCGACGCTGCTCCTCACGATGCTGCTCGCCAGTTGCGCAAGCCAATATGTAAGCAGCGGGCCGCCGCAGAAGGCCGTGCTGAAATTGGAGATCACCGTCCGCCGCGACATCGTTTACACCCCCGCCAACTGGCCGGCTCCGGTGATGGGCGATCTCTATCGACCGGTGGGAGCGAAGTCCGCGCCGGCGGTGCTGCTGGTGCACGGCGGCGGCTGGACCGGTAAGGACGGCCGCTGGCAGATGAAAGGCATTGCAAAAAAGCTGGCAGAGCGCGGTTACGTCGTTCTCAACGTGACCTACCGTCTCGCTCCGCGCTGGATCTATCCGGCACCGGTGGATGATCTGAAACAGGCGGTGAAATGGATGCGGACCCATGCGGCGGAAGAGGGGATCGATCCGCAGCGCATTTCCACTTACGGCTACTCGGCGGGCGGCTATCTCGCAGCGCTGGTGGGGCTGGATGAAACGCAGCACATCAAGGCGATCGTTGCCGGAGGGACTCCCGCCGACCTCACGCTCTATCCGGGTGGCGATCTCGTCCCGCAGTTTCTGGGTGGGACGCAGCAGCAAATCCCGGAACGTTTCCGTGAGGCGTCGCCCGTCTATCATGTGACGCGCGGGAGTCCGCCGGTTTTCATCTATCATGGCGGCGCGGACACGCTGGTGCCGCCGGAGCATGCGTGGGAATTCATCGCGGCGGTGGAGAAAAACAAGGTGGCGCACGAAGTGTATTGGATCGAGGGACGCGACCACATCGCGGCGTTTTTGCTGCCCGCCGGATCGATCGACGCGGCGGTGGATTTTCTAGATCGCAAAACAGGATCATCTGCGCCTCAGAATCCGCATGAGCGCTGACGGCATGATTCGCAGTGGACCGGGCGGCGGTCTGCGTGGATGCTCGGCGCATGGGAAGAGTTTCCAGATGGATGAAAATCATGGCGGCCGTGGCCAGCGGGCTGCTGGTGGCGGGTGCGTTTCCGCCGTTGGATTTCACGTGGCTGGTGTGGGTGGGGATGCTGCCACTGCTAGCGGTGCTGTGGTCGATCAATGGGAAACGCGCGGGATTGAAAGGCTTCGGCATCGCCTATCTGGCGGGGCTGGTGGCGTGTCTGATCCAGTTCAACTGGGTGGCCTCCGTTTCCTGGCTCGGCGCGATCCTGCTGCCGGCGTATCTGGCAGTTTACTGGGGCCTGTTTGGGATTTTCGCGGCAAAGCTGGGGAATCCGTGGAAGTCCGGAAAACCGGCGCGGATTCTATCGGTGGCGTTCTGTCATGGCGCGGTGTGGGCGGGTTGCGAACTGCTGCGTGGCTGGGTGATCACAGGAATCAGTTGGAATGTGCTAGGAACGGCGTTTCACGACATGCCACGGATGGCGCAAGCTGCGGATTTGTTTGGCGTGGTCGGGCTGTCGATGGTGGTGGTGTTTTTCCAAGCGGTGGTCGCGCAGGCGGTGGCGTTGAAAAAATGCCTGCCAGTGGGAATCGCGGCGGCGGTGATCGGCCTGATGACAGTGTATGGAACGGCGCGGATCAAAATGGAAAAGGACGGCGAGTCAATCCGGCTCCGGACATTGCTTGTGCAGTTGAACGTGCCGATGGAAGCGGCGCAGATGCTGTGGACGGATCTGGAAATGCATCAGGCCTACGAGGACGAGACGCTCGCCGGACTGAAGAAGGCGGAAAAATTTCCCGACTGGGTGATGTGGCCGGAATGTGCCCTAACCGGCCGTATCCTGCGCACCGATGATGGCGGTTGGGGCACCTGGCAGATCAATCACGACACCATCGAACAGGTCCGCACCGCTGGGCCATTCCAACTGATCTACGGCGTGAACGAGCTGGAGGCGGAAAAGGACGGCGACAATCTGATACCAAAGCCGAAGGGAAAGGCGTGGAACTCTCTCGCGGTCATGACGCCTGAGAACGACCTGCAGACCTATCGAAAAGAGCATCTCGTCATTTTCGGCGAGACGATTCCCTTTATCGATTCCCTGCCCTTGCTGAAAAAGATCTACGAGGAACAATCCGGCGCGGAGTTCGGCGGATCGTTCACGCCCGGCGACAAATTTGATCCGCTGCCCATCGCGATCGGCGACAAAACGGTTGGAGCGATCCCTACCATTTGCTTCGAAGATTCCGTGCCGCGCCTCACTCGGAAATTCATCCGCCCCGGACCGCAAATTATCATTAACGTGACCAACGACGGCTGGTTCAAACAATCCGCCGCTGCCGGGCAGCATTTCCAATACTCCCGTTTCCGTGCCATCGAGTTCCGCCGGCCAATGCTCCGCTGCGCTAACAGCGGCGTCAGCGCGGCCATTTCCACTACCGGCTCCACCGCCCATCCGGACACCGGGAAACCGCAGGTCATCACCGATGCGAACGGCAGTCATTTCACGCGAGGCTCGTTGCTAACCGAGCTGAAAATCCCGCTGCACCCGTCGTTTTCGCTGTATGCGCTGATCGGGGATTGGGGGATCATGGTGCTGGCGGGAATCGCGCTGGCCATCGCTTGTCGAACTGAGCGGTTGTCCTGAGCATCAGTAAGCTGAGGGAAGATGGGAAAGGAAGAGTTTTTCAACCGCAGATGAACAGGATCAACACTGATGGATATTTGGATTTGAATAATTACTAACCACTTATCCTTCTTTCATCTGCGTGTATCCTGCGGTTGAACGAATCTTTGGGACTTTACAGACAACCACTGTTGTTCGTTTGTCAGCGTGATTGCGGAGGGCGCTCGAATTCGATGTCCGAAAAGGCACCGATCACGGAATCAAAGTAAGAAGCGTCTAATGCTGTGGATTTTGACTCTTTTTCTGACGGGCGGACCAACGCCACAGCGTCCCGGATCAGGCGCTAAAATTTGGGCGGCAGTTGGAGGATCTAGACTGCTGAGAGTCGCTTCCACTTCTGCGGCAAGTGAGGTCATGCAAGCATCATAGCGAAAAAGCGGACCAATTTCTGATCAATTCCCCGTACACCTGACGTCGGCATTTGCGAATTGAAGTGTCGCGGGCGGATGAGATGCTCGTTTCATGGGAAGCGATGGACGGGTGGTGGTGATCGGCGGAGGAGCGGCGGGGTTTTTCGGCGCGATTTCGGCGGCGGAGTGCGGGGCGGGGGAGGTGCTCATTTTGGAAAAAGGCCCGGAAGTGCTGACGAAGGTGCGGATTTCCGGCGGCGGGCGCTGCAACGTGACGCATGGATGTTTCGAGCCGCGCGAGCTGGTGAAAAGCTACCCGCGCGGGATGAAGAGCCTGATGGGGCCGTTTCATCGTTGGCAGGCGGGCGACACGGTGGAGTGGTTCGCGAAAAACGGCGTGGAGCTGAAGACCGAGGAGGACGGGCGGATGTTTCCAGTGACGGATGATTCGCGCACGGTGATCGACTGCCTCACGCGCGTGGCGCGGAATCTGAGCGTGAAATGGAGGACGCATTGTGGCGTGGCGACGGTGGAAGTTCTGGCAAACGGCGGATTTGTGATAGAAACGGAAGCTGGCGAAAAAATTCAAGCGTGCTGCATTCTGATAGCGACCGGTGGCATCCGCACCGGGAACGCGCGGCGGCCGGTGGAGTCGGTAGGCCATGCGATGGCATCGCCGGTGCCGTCGTTGTTTACGTTCAAGATCGAGGATGTGCGGTTAGAAGGATTACAAGGTGTGTCCGTGCCGAACGCCACGGTGCGCGCCGGTTCCTGGGAATCTAGCGGGCCGTTGTTGGTCACGCATTGGGGGCTGAGCGGTCCGGCAGCGCTGAAAATTTCCGCCTGGGGTGCGCGGGATCTGGCGAACTGCGGTTACGAATTCGAGCTGCGCGTGAGCTGGGCGGGTAATTTTTCCGCAGAGGAAATCGGCGCGATGCTGGCGGCGGAGCGGCAGGGACACGGCGCGCGCAAAGTGATGCGCCACAGCATCGTCGAGGGCATCACGAAGCGCCTCTGGCAACGGCTTTGCGGCGCGGCGGGGATCGGGGAGGATCAGACGTGGTCCACACTAACGAAAGAGGAAACGCGCAAATTCATCACCGAACTAACGGATGGTCGATACGCCGTGCGCGGAAAAAGCCTGAACAAGGACGAGTTCGTCACCTGCGGCGGCGTGCATCTGAAGGACGTGAATTTGAAGACGATGGAAAGCAAGCTAACGCCAGGCGTCTTCTTCGCCGGCGAGGTGCTGGACATCGATGGCGTGACCGGCGGCTTCAATTTCCAAGCCGCATGGACCACCGGACGGATCGCCGGGGAATCGATGGCACAGCGTTGCGGGGCGTGAAGAAATTGCCCAAAAATAGCCACGCCAACTGAGTTTTAAATCGGTGCGAAGTACCTTGGACTGTGCGCAGCCTGTTGCCACCTGACCGTGGCCGACACGGCAATCGCGGGATTTCTCGCTTCACTTTTAGCCAGCGGTGGCTGAACTAACAGGAGCATCGGCCTGACAGCAGGCTGTCCCGGCCAAAGCGGCAGCAGGCTGCACGCACTCCGCAGACTTCGTCTCAGACCCGATTCAAAGCGTGTTAATTTCTGACCGAGTCCCTTGCGTCGCCGGGGTGATGAGAATTTCCGGAGAAAGTTTGGCGAGCCACCCGGCGAGTTCGGCGGCGGCGCGGGTTTCTGGTAGGAGATCGAGGTTTTCCAGATCCCAGCGGAAAATGAGTTTGTAGCCGTCCCACTCGCCGGTCGCGCCGCAGTCCCGCATCCATGAGGCGGCTCGGCGGTTCTCGACTTGCACGTAGCCGACGAGGGTCTGGATGCCGGCGCGGAAGGCGGTGAGCCACATGATGGCTAACAGCATTGTGCCGACGCCGCGGCCGTGGTCGTCATCGAGCACGATGGCGGAGAGCTCGGCCTGGGCGGAGCTTTCCGCATCTCTCCACCAGCTCGCGCCGCCGATGGGCGGGAAATCGCGGGATGGATCGAGAACGGCCCAAGTGACGTGTTTTTCCGGATCTTGGGCGAGCACCTGATCGAGCATTTTCTCCCCGACGACCTCGCCGGTGTGCGTCCAGAAGCGGTGGTAGCGGGCCTCCGGGGAAAGCCGGCGGTAGGCCTCGGCCAGTTGGCTCCGGTCCTCCGGTATCAGCGGGCGGACGATGACGCCAGTGCCATCGCGCAGGTTGAGTTCGAATCGTTCCAACGGCATGGATTCTAATGTAGCGTCAATTTCCCGGGAGGAAAGCCGCAGCAGGCAAAAACTTCGGTTTACCCAATGGATTGACGCACGACGGGCGGTCCTCCACTGTGCGCCCATGAACGCAGCGCCGGTTGTCGGAATCATCATGGGAAGCACGTCGGATTGGCCGACGATGGAGCACGCCGCCCGCACGCTGCGCGACTTCGGCGTGGCATGGGAAGCAGAGGTCGTGAGCGCCCACCGCACGCCGGACAAGCTGGTTTCCTATGCGGAAACAGCGCGGGGCCGCGGCCTGAAATGCATCATCGCCGGTGCCGGTGGGGCAGCGCATTTGCCCGGCATGACCGCCGCGATCACGGACATTCCGGTGCTCGGCGTGCCGGTGGAATCCAAGGCGCTGCAAGGCGTGGACTCGCTTCTCTCGATCGTCCAGATGCCCGCTGGCATCCCGACCGCCACCTTCGCCATCGGCAAGGCCGGCTCGATCAATGCCGCCCTTTTCGCCGTGGCCATGCTTGCTAACGAAAACCCGGATCTTGCCAAAAAACTCGCCGATTTCCGCAAAAACCAGGCCGCCGCAGTGAAATCCGCCGCGCTGCCGCCCCTCGATCCCATCGACTGATTTCATGCCTTCCTCTGTTCCTATTCACATGCCGCCTTGTGTCGTCGGCGTCATCGGTGGTGGCCAGCTCGGCCGCATGATCGCCCTCGCGGCCCGGCGTCTGGGCGTGCGCACGGTCATCTGGACCGGCGGGCTTGAGGCTCCGGCCGTCGAGTGTGCCGATGAGGTGATCGATCTGCCATTCGACGATCCAGAGGCGCTCCGGGATTTCTGCAGCCGCGTGACGGTTTCGACGGTGGAGTTTGAAAACATCCCGTGCCACACGTTGGAAAAAGTCGCGGAACGCACCGGACTCTATCCGTCGCCGTACGCCATCTGCATCTGCCAGAACCGCGAGCGGGAGAAAAATTTCCTCAAGCAAAACAACATCCCGCACACCTGGTTCGCCGTCATTTCAAGCGCCGCCGATCTGGCTGCCGCGATGACGGAACTCAACGGCCCGGGGGTGCTGAAAACCGCGGATTTCGGCTACGACGGCAAGGGCCAGCTCAAGCTCGAAGGCTCCGAGGATCCGGAAAAAATCTGGGCTGCATTCGATGCTCCACGCGCCGTGTTAGAGTCCTGGGTCCCATTTGAAAAGGAACTTTCCATCATGGCCGCCCGTGGCGCGGATGGCATCACCGTCACCTATGATCCTGCGGAAAACCGCCACCGCCATCACATTCTGGACGTCTCGATTGTGCCTGCGCGGGTTTCTCCGGCGGTTGCGCTAGAGGCCGCTGCCATCGCCCGCCGTGTGGCGGAAGCACTCGACTACCGTGGCATCCTCGGCGTGGAGTTTTTCCTGAAATCCGATGGGGAACTGCTCGTCAACGAGATCGCCCCGCGCCCTCACAACTCCGGCCACCACACGCTTGATGCCTGCGCGACCTCGCAGTTCGAGCAGCAGCTCCGCGCGGTCATCGGGCTGCCGTTAGGATCGACCCGTCTGCTCACCCCGGTGGTGATGTTGAATTTGTTAGGCGACATGTGGCCGGAGGAAATGACGCCACCGGATTGGCTGCCGCTGTTCGAGGACGGCGAGGCCAGCCTGCATCTTTACGGCAAGCGCCACGCCCGCGGCCGCCGGAAAATGGGCCACGCGAATTTCATCGGACCCTCTGTGGAAAGCGCCCTCGCCCGGGCCGAAGCAATGAAATCACTTTGGCTGCGCTGAGCCACGGGCGCTCCGTCCGCACCTGCTATCAGACACGTTTCATGCAACCGCATTCCGACATCGTCACCGTCACTCTCAATCCCGCGATCGACCGGACGATCATGCTGACCCGGTTCCTAACGGGATCTGTCAATCGCAGCGACGGCCTTCAGAGCCAACCCGGCGGCAAGGGTGTCAACGTTTCGAGAATGCTCGCCGGTTATGGGCTTGCCAGCACGGTCACCGGATTTCTCGGAAAGGAGAATCCTCGCCCGTTTCGGGAATTTTTAGAGAACCCGCTCATCCATGACGAGTTCGTCTGGACGGAGGGAGAGACGCGCGTGGGAATCAAGATCATCGATCAATCAAAGTGCGAGACGACGGACATCAATTTTCCGGGATTGGCCCCTTCTTCAAGTGATCTTCGGAAGTGCGCGGAGCAGCTCCGGCGGTTAGCGAGGCCGGGACGCTGGTTTGTGATAGCGGGGAGTGTTCCGCCGGGCGTGGGTCCGGATTTTTTGCTGGAGCTGCTCGCCTTGATCAAAAACGGAGGTGGGAAAATCGCTGTGGATACCAGCGGCTGGCCGTTGCAAACAGCGATTGAAACGGGCGTCGATCTGGTAAAGCCGAACCACCACGAACTCGCCGCCTATCTTGGCCGGGACCTGCCGGACCTTGCATCCCGTGTGGCGGCGGCCGTGGAACTCCAAGCGCGGAAGGTCCCGCATGTCATCGTGTCGCTAGGCGGTGATGGCGCGATTTTCATCACACCCGGGCACGCCCTGATGACCGCCGCACCGCCGGCCCGTGTGGCCAGCACCGTCGGCGCGGGGGATTCGCTTCTCGCCGGCTACCTGGCCGGCCTGACGACGGGATTGTCACCCGAGGCTTGCGCGAAGCTGGCCACCGTCTTTGCTTGGTGTGCGCTTGAGGATGTCCGCCGTCAGCTTCCCGCTTTTGAGGAAATTGAAAAGCGTGTGCTGTCCATCAGGACGCGCCAGATCTAGCACATTCCCGGTTTGCCCTCTTCATCCGACATTTCAACGTTTCTCGCAGATTCCCGATGGAAGGACCGTTTCGACGACGAGATCCTCGCCGCCGCGAATTCGCTCACCAGCAAGGTGCGGGATCTCCAGATGGAGGAAACCGCACCGGGATCCATCAGTCTGATGGCCCATGTGGCGAAGGATGAAACGGAGGTGAATCTCTGGCAGTCCGGAAACTCGTGGGAGTTTGAAACATTCTGTTCCTGCGAGATCGGGAACTTCTGTCACCACGCCGCAGCCGTCATGATGCGTGCGGCGAAGGAGCGCGATCCGTCACGGTTGCAAGGCCGGGGTATCGCGGGTGCCGTTGCCGCCGCGCTGCCGACGGCGCGTGAGCTGATGAAGGACCCGCCGCCGGACCTGCCGCGGGTGAGATTCGAACCGCGCTTCGAGCTGAAAGTCGCGCGTGAGCCTGTGGACCGGGCGACGCGGCTTCTGCTGCAATCACTCGGCCAGCCGGAGCCGGATTTCTGGATCTCCGCCGAGGCGTGGGTCATCTACGACACGCACCGTATTTCCCTCCGCTCCAGCGCGCCGGATTGGATCAGCTCGATCACGCACGATGGCCAACCGGCGATCCTCCAGCACGACGCCGCTGCGGAAACCGCCGCCACCCAGCAGCTCCGCGATACCGGGCTTTCCTCGCTGCAATCGAACTCCGCCTGGAAATTTCTCCTCAATCTCAAAACCCGTGACACCCACAAATCCAGCGCGCCGGACCGCTGGTTCCCGGATCCCAGCCGCGTGCCGACCGATGCGTTCTGGCACCAGTTCCGCGGCGAAATGGTCGCCCGCCTCGAATCTCTCAGTTGGACCGTCACCGTTGCGGACAACGTCGGCCACCGTGTGCATGAGGCGGATCCGGAAAAATGGAACAGCTCGCTTTCCCCCGGCGATGGCGGCTGGTTCAGCCTGTCGGTCGGCTTCGACGTCGGTGGACAGCGCTACGATCTCCTGCCGATCCTCGCGGGTTTGCTAGAGAATGATTTCCTCGAAGAAACCTTGGATCGCCCGAACAACGGCCACATCTACGCACCCCT
Source organism: Verrucomicrobiales bacterium (assembly GCA_038204755.1). GTDB lineage: Bacteria > Verrucomicrobiota > Verrucomicrobiia > Verrucomicrobiales > Akkermansiaceae > Luteolibacter. The sequence goes on along the minus strand of JBBRCO010000019.1, from coordinate 14,219 downwards.
CCCGGATGGCGATGCGCTGAAGCTACCCATCGGCCGCGTACGGAAGATTCTCCAACATCTAGCGGCACTCATCGACCCGAAATTTCCCGACAAGGCGCGCCTCCACGCGCTGGATGCCGCTTCTCTAGCTGGGCTTGATGGTTTGGGCATCGATACCCCGCCGGATCTCGCGAAGCTCGCCGGGAAACTCAAAGACTTTTCCGGCATCGATGCGGTTCCGACCGCCACCGGCCTGCAAGCCACGCTGCGGGACTATCAGCTTGCCGGCTTCCACTGGATGCAGTTCCTCGCCCGCCATGGACTGCACGGCATTCTCGCGGACGACATGGGCCTCGGGAAAACCCTCCAGACCCTCGCGCACATCCTCACGGAGAAACAATCCGGCCAATCGCGCGGCCTGCCAACGTTGGTCATCGCGCCGACTTCCGTAGTTCCTAATTGGCGGGCGGAAGCACTCAGGTTCACGCCGGACCTGCGGGTGCTGGTTCTCAACGGGCCTGATAGGAAAAAGTATTTTCGCTCGATCCCGCATGCGGATCTCGTTCTAACATCCTTCGCCCTGCTCCAGCGCGACATCGACAAGCTTGCAGGCGTGCCGTTCCACCTCGTCGTCATGGACGAGGCGCAATACATCAAGAACCCGCGTTCGAAAATCGCGCAGGCCGCATGCAAACTGGATGCGAGAAACCGCCTTTGTCTATCAGGAACACCGATTGAAAACCACCTCGGCGAGTTGTGGAGCCTGATGAATTTCCTCGTCCCTGGCTTCCTCGGCACCGAAGACGCTTTCAACAAACGCTTCCGCACGCCCATCGAAAAGGACGGCGATACCGAGCGGAATGAAATCCTCAGAGCTCGTGTAGCTCCGCTCATCCTGCGCAGAACGAAAGACCAGGTGGCCAAGGAACTGCCGCCGAAAACCGAGCTCGTCCATCTCATCGAGCTGAACTCCGGCCAGAAGGATCTTTACGAAACCGTCCGCGCCACCATGGACAAGCGCGTGCGCGAAGCCATCGCCGCGCGCGGCATCGAGCAGTCGCAGATCGTCTTTCTCGATGCGCTGCTCAAGCTCCGCCAGATCTGCTGCGACCCGCGCCTCCTGCCGGAGGATTTTGCCAACGAGGTCCACGAATCCGCGAAGCTCGATTTCCTCACCGGGCTGCTCGCCGTGCTCATCGAAGAAGGCCGGCGAATTCTGTTATTCTCGCAGTTCACCACCATGCTCGGCCTCATTGAGGCGCATCTGATTAAAGAAAAGATCCCCTATCTAAAACTCACCGGAGCTTCCAAGGACCGTGGCAAACTCGTGGAGGATTTCCAAAATGGCAAAGCTCCCGTCTTCCTCATCTCCCTCAAGGCCGGCGGAACCGGGCTTAATCTAACCGCCGCCGACACTGTCATCCACTACGATCCATGGTGGAACCCCGCCGCCGAAGCACAGGCGACGGACCGGGCCTATCGGATCGGCCAGAACAACCCGGTCTTCGTCCACAAACTGCTCTGCCAGGAAACCGTCGAAGAACGCATCCACAAGCTCCAACAGGAGAAAGGCAAACTCGCCGACGGCATCCTCTCGAACGCGGATATCTCCAAGAGGCTCGACGCCGCGATGGTGCGGGCGCTGTTGGATTGAGTTGGCGCCCGGTCCAGATTGGCGGCTTCGGACAGCGGGGAATAACCGCCACGTCTGGCGTCGTGGATCAATCCTTCCGACATCGCCTCGCCCAGGTATTCGCGGAGGAGGTCTGAGGAAAACTTCAGGTTCTGATTTGAAGTGAAAAATCCTCAACTCGATGTCTTTTTCTAAAAATCTTCCCTTCGGATATCCCGATCATTTCCGGGGACCTACTAAATGTGGCGTAGAAATTAAATTGACGCTACTGGATGTATGTTTAAGATGCGCGACGTTGTTCCCAATCCACTTTCATGCGCTGCGTCCAATGCGGGTCACTCAAAGACAAAGTCCTCGATTCGAGATCATCGAAAGATGGAACTTCGATTCGTCGTCGTCGCGAGTGCCTGCAATGCACTTACCGCTACACCACTTACGAACAGATCGAGCGCACGGAACTGCGTGTGGTGAAACGGGATGGAACCCGGGAAGCGCTCAACCGCGAGAAGCTGATGAGCGGATTGATCAAGGCCTGCGAGAAACGCCCTGTGCCGATGGACCGTCTGGACCGCGCTGTGGAGGAAATACTAACGGATCTGCACAAGGACCACGTCAGCGAGGTGCCCTCCGCGATCATCGGCGGCAAGGTGATGGACAAGCTCCATCAGATCGATCCGGTCGCCTACGTCCGCTACGTTTCCGTCTATCGACAGTTCGAGGACGTGAACGAATTCATCCAGGAAATCCAGTCGCTCTCCCGCCGTGCCGCGCGCGATCCCTTCCAACGGCGACTGTTCAAGGACTGACGTGAAATTTTTCCAACTGACTCCCCCTAACCTTCACCCATTTAATTTCCCCTCTCAAAAGCCACCCAGTGATCTCCCTCATCGGCAATCGCCCCGCGCTTCAAGTCGGACGCTACCAAGTGATCGAATACGACACTGCGTGGCTGGATGTTGCCTTGAAGCGGGCGGCCACGGCGGCGGAGCACGAGGATTTCCCGTTCATCCCGGACATCCGCAGCGGCATCGTTCAGTATCTGGAAACCAAGTGCCCGCTGAAGCTACTGCACCTCGAGGATCTCTTCGACCGCATGCGGAAAATGCTGATCAAGATCGGCTGCGAGCGGATCGCGGAGAAACTGGAGCCGCTCGCACCGCCTGTCACTGTTTCCGTCGTCCGTGCGGCGATTGAGGCTGGAAACGGCTTCGAGCTGGCGTTTTTCGAAACCCTGCGGACCGAACTCAGTGAACTCCGCATGGCCGGAGCCGAGGAAATCCACTTCATCGGCCTGCGTGAAAGCTCGCTCATCCTCCGTGGCACCGCGAAATGGAACAAACACTGCGAGAGCCTGCTTTGCGAGATCGAGGCGTTTCTCAAGGCTTGGGACAGCGACAATCTGAAGAGCGGTCGGCAGTTGCGGTTGTGCGTGGAAGACGATTCCTGAGGCTCTCATTTCGCTCCCAGCCTTGACCCCGCCGCGCTGGCGTGCATCTTCCGCGCCCGATGATTTCTGTCCAGTCACTCCGCGTTGAATTCGGCGCCCGCGTCCTTTTCAACGATCTCGCCTTCTCCGTCCAGCCGCGCGAGCGCATCGCCTTCGCCGGTCACAATGGTGCGGGTAAGTCCACGCTCATGAAATGCGTGGCCGGAATCATCAAGCCCACGTCCGGGCAGATTAGCGCGCCGAAGGGAACTCGCATCGGCTACCTCCCGCAGGAGGGGATTCACGTGAAGGGCCGGACTATCTGGCAGGAAACGGAGTCCGCTTTCGGCGAGACGATGGCACTCTCGGAAAAAATCGACCGCCTTTCCCACGAGCTCATCAAGCTCGACCCACGCTCGTCTCCCTACGGCGATCTGTTGGAGGAAATCGGCGAACTCGAACTCCAGCTCGACTCGATGGACCCCGCCCGGATGAAGCCGCGGATCGAGTCCGTGCTCAAGGGCCTCGGTTTCCAAACCAAGGATTTCACCCGCGATTGCTCGGAGTTCTCCGGTGGCTGGCAGATGCGGATCGCGATGGCGAAGCTCTTCCTCCAAGAGCCGGAAGTGTTATTGCTAGACGAGCCGACAAACCACTTGGACATCGGCACGCAGATCTGGGTCGAGCAATACCTGATCAACTACCCCGGAGCGATTCTTCTCATTTCCCACGACCGCGCCCTGCTCGACACGCTGTGCACCCGCACCATCGCCTTCGCCAACGGCCGCGCCGAGGAGTATGCGGGAAATTTCTCCTACTTCGAACGGGAGTCGGTCCTGCGCAAGGAAATCCAATTCAAACAGTATGAGGGCCAGCAGCGCGAAATCGGGGAAATCCAGCGCTTCATCGACCGCTTCCGCGCGTCGGCTAACAAGGCGACGCTCGTCCAGTCCCGCATCAAGATGCTGGCGAAGATCGAGCGCATCCCCCAGCCCGAGCGCGATGACGCGGTGATGAATTTCAAATTCCCGCCGCCGCCGAACTCCGGCCACATGGTTGCGAAATTGGATGCTGTCGCGAAAAGCTACGGCGCGCTTAATGTTTTCAGTGGCTTCGATTTCGAAATCAACAAGGGCGAGAAGTTCGCCATCGTCGGCCCTAACGGCGCGGGCAAGTCCACCTTCTGCCGCCTCATCACCGGCCAGGAGGAACCGGACGCCGGCGCGCACGCCTTCGGCCACAAGGTCGCCACCTCGTTCTTCTCGCAGAACCACGCGGACGAGCTCGACCCGGAACTCACCGTTCTCGAAACCGTCGAAGCAGCCGCCTCGCGCGAGGCGATGCCGCACGCGCGGAACCTGCTAGGCTGCTTCCTTTTCCGTGGTGACGATGTCTTCAAGAAAATCGGCGTTCTATCCGGTGGTGAGCGTTCGCGTGTCGCACTGGTTTGCATGCTGCTGCGCCCGGCGAATTTCCTCATCCTCGACGAACCGACGAACCACCTCGACATGCAGTCGCAGGATGTGCTCCAGCGTGCTCTCATCGACTATCCGGGCAGCGTGATGATCGTTTCCCACAACCGGAACTTCCTCGACGCGCTCGTCACCAAGACCCTCGAATTCCGCCCCGGTGAGCAGCCGGTGCTCTACGCCGGCAACATCACCTATTACCTGGAAAAATCCGCGGAAGACGATGCGGCGAAAAAAGGCGCCCCCAAGCTGGCCACGCTCGGAGCCGCAGCACCGGCTAACACCTCATCCCGCCAGTCCATTCCCGGCGTGAACCGCAAGGAACAGCGCCGCATCGAGGCCGAGCAGCGGGAAATGAAATCGAAAGTCCTCAAGCCGTTGGAAACCGAGTTTACCGCGCTGGAAATCAAGATCTCTGAACTCGAAGCCGCGCAAATCACGATGACCCAACAGCTTTCCAGTGACGAGGTTTCCAACAACCCCGGCAAACTCCGCGAGGTCACCAATGCGGTGGAGAAACTGGCGAAAGCGCTGGAAACGAGCTACTCGCGCTGGGGTGCGCTTTCCGAAGAGATCGAGCGAATCCGCGTGAAGCTCGGCATCGAAGCCTGAGACAATGTGTCCCGTCCGTCTCAGCCGGGAGACTGTGGCGCTGGCGTGTCTCGCCTCGGGCATTCCGCTTCTAGCCTAGTAGCGATCATATTGCCTGAACTCTAAGCCGATGAACACCACCAAACCAGTCCTGCCCAGCTTCGCCAAGTTGCCGAAAACTTATGAAGCCCTCTGCCGCCTGCGCCTGCCACGCACGCTGCATGATGAAATCGAACTCGATGCGGTTACCGAGATCATCGATCTCATGGCCGGTCACCCGCTGACCGTCGATCAAGCAGACTACCTCGAAACCCTAGCCGAGCTTGCAGAAGCTTACGAATCCGCGAATTACCAGATGCTGGCAACATTGCCTCCGCACGAGTTCCTCGCCGCCCACCTTGAAAACATCGGCATGACCGCCACCGAGTGGGGCAAACTCATCGGCATCGACCGCTCCACCGCCTCCCGGCTTCTTCGCGGCGAGCGCAAGTTCAACACCGCCCACGTCAGGAAAACCACCGATGCGCTCGGTCTCGAGGCTTCGCTCATGATTTAGACCGGTCGAGATATCCATGCAGTCCGCCCTGGCGAATTTCCAGCCCTGCTTGCCGCTTTAAATAACCTCCGCATCAACCGGAAAGGACCCGTAGCACCAACCCCGGCTCAAACTTCGGTGAATGCTTGTGCTTGATTACCGAGTCCAAATTTAAATAAGACGGATAAATTTCCCGTCGGATTTGGCGAGGATGGCCTTTATCAGACGGTCAGCGGTGGCAATGACGCTACCGCGACGCCAGGGGAGATTAGATGAGCATGTCGTGATGAATCGAACTTAACTCGCATTCGACTTGGCCACCGTCCAGGGTTTGGACGAAGTCGCCGCGTTCAAGGCAACCTCCGGCAGCGCGGGTTCGCTCCACGATTTTAGAATCGCAGTCCGGAGGTAGTTGGGGCGGGAGTGACAGCGGCAATTTGTTTCTAGCCCCGATCCGCAGGGACGGGCATTGATGTCTGGAGCAAAGGGACGTCTCGTCCCTTCGCATGGACGAGATGTCCATGTCTCTCGCCCAAGAGTTCCGCCAGATGCACCGCCAAGTCCGGACGCGTGCGGACCCAGGGGAAAAGCGCATCCACCTCGTCCGGCGCGGCCATTTCATCCACCGAGTCCAGTCGCCCTAACATGGCGACCAACACTTTTGAGAAAAGCACGCCATCCCGCCCGAGGCAGAAATCCATCACCTGCGGCGGCCGTCCCGCCAGGCCCATCCGTAGCCGCATCCCGTGCTGATAGTGACTCAATCCGAGTTCCCAGCGTCCGCCGTCGCTGAGCAAGCGTATCGAGCGGTAGTGGCCGTTAGGATCGACGCGGCGGAAGTTCATTCGCCCTTGCGGTCAGGGTGTCCCCACCAACTGTTCTTCCGCTTGCCGTCGTAGTGTTTCTCGAAGGCTTTAACGGCGTCTTCCATGGTGCCATCCGGCGGAGCCCAGTCCGCGATGTCCGGGAAGTCGATGGCGGCGTTCGGATTCTTCGTTTCATCCGAGAACTGGATCGGGCACCAGAATGACTCGATGTTACGCAGCATTTCGCTGCCGAGGGCCCACAGGCCGGTCATCCAGTCGCAATACCAGCACCATAACAGATCGTAGCCGATGAGACCGTCGTATTTGTGGCGCGACAGGCTCACCCACTCGCCGTGGCGGTAAGTCGGCAGTTTTCCGAGCCAGGCAATGAGTGGATAGATAAAAATTTCCACGAACCGGACGCCGACGAAAAGCGGTACTGCCGGCGTCTGCACCATCAGGCAGAGCTGGTTGCGGACAGGCCCTAACACGGCGGCCTGCGCGTCGGTGAGCGTTCGACCGTTTTTCCCCCGAATTGCGCGGTGGACGAGGCAGAAGCAATGCAGCGCGGCGATCTGTGCGGCGGCGGCTGCGAGGACTCCGGACCAGTCATCTAGCAGCCATCCGGCGACCCATGGCATCCATGTGAAGAGGCTGATGAAGACGTCCAGCAGCGGTGCCCGCGCGATTTTTTCCGAAACGGCGAATGCGGCGCGCGTGAAAATCGCGGCAGCCACCAGGCCTCCGAATACTGCGACGAGGGCGTGGAGAAATGCGCTCATGGGAATTGCTAGGGAATCACCGTTTTTTCCTCAGCCGCTTGCCGGTTAGGCGTGTGGCGATGAGATTCGGGCAGCGGCCGTTGAGGCGGAGTTGCTCGCAGTTTGCCTCGATCTTGATGGACTGGCGGACGGGTTTGAAGCCGAGCCTGCGCGTGACACAGTCGTTCAGCAGATCGAGGTGCGCGTCCTCGAATTCCACCACCCGGCCGCAGTCGATGCAGACGAGGTGGTTGTGCGAGGGTTTTTCGAGGAAGTTCGGATCGTAGGTGGTCTGGTTTTCGCCGAGGTCGATCTCGCGCAGCAGATCCGCTTCCACGAGCAGGCTCAGCGTGCGGTAAACCGTGGCGCGCGATGTTTCTGAATCGAGTTTCCGCGCCCGCTCGAAAAGCTCTTCCGCAGTGAAATGCTCGTCCTTCGAGAACGCCGCTTTCACGATCGTCTCACGCTGCCCCGTGCGCCGCAGGCCCTTGCGGCGGATGAAATCATCGAGTCGTTCTTGGATGCTGGCGTCCACGGAGCGTTTCTAACCCGGAGACCGCTTCACGGGAAGAGGAAACGAAGAGGATTTGCGCCATCAGATTTCAACTTGCCTTCGCGCGTTGTCGCGCCGAATTTGGCGAGTGCGGGAAATTCCTCACCAACCAACACACCACTATGGGCTTCTTATCTTGGATCCTGCTAGGCCTCATCGCCGGCGCTCTCGCTAAATTCATCATGCCCGGAAAGGACCCGGGCGGCTGTCTGGTCACCACCGTCATTGGCGTCGTCGGTGCGGTGGTGGCGGGATTTCTCGGAACAATGCTCGGCATCGGGAAAATCGAATCCTTCGATCTCGGCGGCATTTTCCTCGCCACCATCGGCGCGATCATTGTGCTGGTTATTTTCCGCGTGGTGAAAAAGTAAGCCTGTCGTACCGGCTGAAACGCAAGAATCGACAGCGGCCCGTGCTGCGCTAGGTTTGCCGCGGATGACATTGAAGGAACTCGGCTGGAACGACGATTTGGAAAAAGCCTCTGCGGCCTACGCGGGAAAGGGCTGGATCCCCGCGCGGCTGATCCGTGAAACGGTGATCAACTATGGTGCGTTCATCAAAGGCGGCGATGAAATCGACGTCGTCCTTTGCGGCCGCGTCTGGCATGAGGCCGCCTGCGATGCGGATTTGCCGGCGGTCGGCGACTGGGTGATGGTCGAGCTGGGCGACGAAAATCAGCCGTCCGTCATCCGTGCGATGCTGCCGCGGCGCACGTGTTTTTCCCGGAAAATGCCCGGTAACAGCTCTCAGGCGCAGGTCATCGGAGCGAACATCGACATCGTCACCGTAGTCACCGATGCGGGTCCGGATTTCAACATCCGCCGGATGGAACGCTACTTCATGCTCATCGGCCGCAGCGGTGCGACGGCGGTGGTATTGGTGAATAAATCCGACCTTTTTCCCATCGAGCAAAGCCACGCCGCCGCTGCGGAAATCGCCGCGTTATGGCATGGTGCCAGCGTCCACGTCACCAGTGCGGTGAGCGGCCAGGGCCTCAAGGTGCTCAAAAAATATGTCAAAAAAGGCATCACCATGTGCATCGTGGGATCGAGTGGTGTCGGGAAATCCACCTTGGTAAATCAACTTTACGGCGAGGACTGGCAATGGACCAGTGAGGTGAATGAAACCACAGGAAAAGGCCGCCATACCACCACTTCGCGCGAGCTCGTCCCGCTGCGCAACGGCGGCATGCTCATCGATAATCCCGGCATGCGAGAGATCCAGATGTGGACCGACGAGGCCACGCTGCGTGACAGTTTCGCCGACGTGGAGGCTCTAACGGCAGAGTGCAGGTTTTCCGACTGCAGCCACCGCAAGGACGCCAGGTGCGCCATCCGCGCCGCCGTCGAGGCCGGCACGCTCGATCCCGCGCGTTATGAAAATTTCCTCAATCTCGAAAACGAGATCGCCGCGCTCAAGAAGCGGTCCGAGAAACGTCAGATGGCCGTCGAGCGGTGGGCCAAGCGCAACAGCGTGAAGGCGCGCAACCTTGCTGATAGAATCCAGCTCGAAAAGGACGATCGCGGCGATGTGTGATGGAGTTCAGATGGAACGGGACGCAGCCACTATGATATTTTCCCCCAAACGATTCCTACCGGTCCTTTTCGGGCTAATGGTATTTGGTGCGCCTTTGATGGGCCAGATTCCGGAATTGCCCATGAGCTCAACCCCGGCGGAGGCCAAAACGACGGGCGAAACCCAGGATGAGAAGAAGGCGCGTTTGGAGCAATGGCTGAAGGAGACGAGGGCCGCTTTCGTCCGGGTCAACGAGCCGGAGGCGGAGACGCAGTTGCCCGTCGGGGTCGATGCCTCGGAACTGGCGGAGCACCGCCGGAATCTCGAACAGACCATTCTCGGCATCAACCGCTACCTGAAAGTCGCCGATGCCATGCCGGACGCCCGCAAGGGGCTGGAAGCGGCACGCGATGCGGATACGGCATGGACTGGATTTCCCGAGAAACCACCGTATTCGATTTTATTGCTCGACCAACTGGTCAACCAGCAGGACGCACTGCGCGAAAAGGTCGCGTCCTATGTTTCATCACTCGCCCTGTTCGACCGCACTTTATCAGATATCCAACAGGAAGGCCGGACCGCTGGGGAGTCCTCAAGAAAGGCTTCCGCAGATGCGGAACAGGATTCTGGCGATGGCGGGGCGACGAAATGGCGGCTCGCCGCCGAACGTGCGAAATCACGGCTACTCTCCGTGCGGGCAACCTTTCTGCAAGCGAACGTCGCTCTGCTGCAGGATCAGGCGGAGGCCGCGAAAATCCAGTTGTCCCTGTTGGAGAGGCAGATCGCCATCATCCGGAAGAAAGTGGATTTTTCCGACAAGGATCTGGCCAAGGTAACCCAGGCTGCGGCGGATCGGCAGGCGGCGCTGCGCAAGGAGATCACAGGAATCATCAAGAGCAATCAGGAGGCGACGCTGGCCAAGGCCCGCATGCAAGCGGCCGTGGACAAGCTGGAAAAGGAGACGCCAACAGGAACTCCGATAGATAACTCTCCGGAACTCGCGCTCACTCGGGTAAAAATGGAATCAAAGGAAACCCGCGTTGATTCATTCCAACATATTCTTGAAACCCTGGAATCGCTGGATCAGTTGGATTCATACGTGCCGGAAATCTACCAGAAGCGCCGGATGCTTTTGCAATCCAGCGACAAGGTGGCCCGTGCCGCCGCCATGCAATCGCTCCGCTCGGCGCTGGTGCGTCTGACGGCCTGGGAGACCGTCATCGGGAACGATCTGGCCGCAGTGGATGCGGATATCAGAAACCAGGAATCCCGCGCGAACTCCATGCCCGCCGGTGATCCGCGGTTGGTTCCGCTCAGCGATGTGCGGGTGGCATTGTGGGACAAGCAGGCTGTTATCCAGCGGGTATCCCAGGCCGTGTCCGCCCAGCGGCGGATGGTGCAGCGCTGGATCGATGAATTCGATAAGGCAGACGTAGAAAAGCCCCTCTCGGAAAAAATTTCCGACGCCACCACCTCCAGTTGGGATTCTATCAAAAACGTCTGGCATTTTGAAGTATTCCAATACGATGACACCGTGATGCTCGGCGGCGTTCCCATCACGGAGAAACGGGGAGTTTCGCTAGGGAAATTCGTCATCGCGATTCTTGCCTTCTGCGTCGCCTATTTCATCGCCACCCGGATCAACAACCGTCTGCGAAGTCTGGTGGTCCGACACGGCCGCATTGCCGAGCCCCAGGCGAAGACACTGGGGAATTGGCTGATGATCGTGGTCGGATTCCTGCTAGCGGTGGGAACGCTGCATTTCCTGAAAATCCCGCTAACCGTTTTTGCGTTTTTCGGTGGTGCGTTGGCCATCGGACTCGGTTTCGGAACCCAGACATTGATCAAGAATTTCATCAGCGGCATCATCGTCCTGTTCGAACGGAAGATCCGCGTGGGAGACGTGGTGGACATCGGCGGCACGACGGGCACCGTGGTGGAAATCAACACCCGATCGTCGGTGGTCAGCAGTCCGGACGGGCGTGAAGCGCTCGTGCCGAACTCCGTGTTTCTTGAAAACACCGTTACCAATCTAACGCTCAGCAATCGTTCGTTGCGCCGGGCCATCACCGTCGGCGTGGCCTACGGCAGTTCGCCACAGCAGGTGATCGCTATTCTCACCGAGTGTGCCGAGCGTCACGGGTTGATTCACAAGGATCCTCCACCGTTGGTGATATTCCAGGATTTCGGCGAAAATGCCCTGCTTTTTAAACTCTATGTCTGGGTGGCTCTGGATGCGAAAACCAATCCGGAACTGGTGGAAAGCGATCTCAGGATGATGATCGAGAAACAATTCGGGGAAGCCGGCATCGAATTCCCGTTCCCGCAGCGCGACATGAATCTGAAGACGGGATCGCCGCTGCAGATCGAATGGGTGAACAAACCGGCCGAATGAGCGACGACGAAACATGGATGACTCTCGCGCTGGGAGAGGCGCGGAAAGGAATCGGCCGCACCGCGCCGAACCCGCCGGTGGGCGCGGTGATTGTGAGGGATGGCATCGTGTTAGGGAAGGGCTGGCATCGTGCTGCTGGCCGGCCGCACGCGGAGCGTGAAGCTCTAGCGGACGCCGTGGGCAAGGACGTCAGCGGTGCCACCATCTACATCACACTCGAACCCTGCTCCACCCACGGCCGCACGCCGCCGTGCACGGCGGGCATCATCGAAGCCGGAATCCCGCGGGTCGTTTACGCCTGTGTGGATAGAAATCCCGACCACGCCGGGCGCGCGGATGACTTGTTGAAAACAGCGGGCATCGAAGTGGTTTCCGGCATTTGTTCCAAGGAAGCAGAGAAGATCCTGCGGCCATTTTTCAAAGTCCGCGAAACCGGATTGCCATGGGTGATTTGGAAAACCGCGATGAGCCTCGACGGCCGCATCACGCGACCACCGGGCGAAGGGCAATGGCTAACGGGTGAACCCGCCCGCGCCGATGTCCAGAAGCTCCGCTCGACAGTGGACGCGATTCTAACCAGCGGAGAGACCGTGCGCCGCGACAATCCCGCGCTGACGATCCGCGTGCCGGAATTGTTGGAAGGCCGCTCGCAACCTTGGCGGGTGATCGTCACGGATCGTCCTGAGTCTTTGCCCGGACAGCCGGATAGAACATTGATCCGTCCTCGCGCCGATCTGGCGGAAACTCTGCGCGGTCTGGTGAAGGAGCAGGGTGTGCTCACCGTGATGGTGGAAGCGGGTGGTGTTTTTTCAGCCGCGCTATTCGAAGCGGGATTGGTCGATGAAGTGGTGGTTTACTATGCGCCGATGCTCTGCGGCGGGCCGGTTCCCGGACTTGGGGGAGCAGGATTGAAAGAGTCGCTTCACATGGATGAAATCGAATTCCAACAGTTCGGAAACGACATTCGGGTGAGGGGGATTGTCGGACGATGAACGGACCGCGAAATTTATTTCGCAAGTATTCGGTCCGGCTTGCGATATGAATTCCGCGGTCCGTTAAGAGAGGGCTGCGTCGAGGGCGTTGATCGCGTGATCGATTTCCTCAAGGCTTGTGGAAAGGGGCGGCATCAGGACGATGGTGTCGAGGATGGGGCGGGTGAGCAGGCCATGGGCGCGGGCAGTGAGGCAGATGGATTCGCCGAAGCGCTCGCCGGGCGGGAATTTTTCACCATCCGGGCGGCGGAGTTCGATGCCGGCGATGAACCCGCATTGGCGGATCTCGTGGACGATGGGGTGACGGGATTTCAGGGCGGTGAGTCCGCCGTGGAGGTGGGAAATTTTTCCTGCGAGATGCTCCAAGGTTTTTTCCTGATCGAAAAGATCGAGACTTGCGAGCGCGGCGGCACAGCCTAGCGGATTCGCGGTATAACTGTGGCCGTAGTAGAAGGCGCGATCGGCGGTGCCGAGGAAGGCATCGTAAATTTTCCCGGTGGTGAGGGTGGCCGCCATCGGCAGGTAGCCACCGGTGAGACCTTTGGCGAGGCAGAGGAAATCCGGGATGACGTTTTCCTGTTGGCAGGCGAACATGGTGCCGGTGCGGCCGAAGCCGGTCATGACTTCGTCGAGGATGAGGTGGACACTGTTTTCGCTGCACCAGTCGCGAAGTTTTGCGAGCATCCCAGGGGGCCATGGGCGCATTTCGTTGACGCCCTGGATGAGGGGCTCGATGACGACGGCGGCGATTTTTTCCGACGGAAGCTGCTGAAGTTCAGCAATCGAGGAAACATGCTGGACGGGAAAGCCCATGCCGCGGAAGCGCTCGAAAAACCGCCCGACGCCGCCGAGCGAGGCTGCGCCGAGGGTGTCGCCGTGGTAGCCGTTTGCGAAGGCGATGAAGTGGTTGCGCTCGGGCTCGCCGGTTTGCAGGCGGTATTGCACAGCCATTTTCAGGGCGCATTCGACGGCGGTAGAGCCATCGTCGGAGAAGAAAACGCGCTCCAGAGAGTTTTCAGGAAAAAGTGCGCAAAGGCGTCCGGCGAGCCCGGCGGCGAGCGGGTGGGTGAAGCCGAGAAATGACGTGTGCGCGATTTTTTCGAGCTGCTCCCGGATGACTGCATTGATCGCCGGGTGGGCGTGGCCGTGGATATTCGTCCAGATCGAGGAATTCCCATCAAGGTATTTCCGGCCCTCGGAATCCCACAGCCATGAGCCCTCGCCACGAATGATTACCAACGGCTCGTGACCGCGTGCGCACCACTCGGATTGGCGGGTGAACGGGTGCCAGCAGTGCGCCTGATCGGCGGAAATCCATTGGCGGGTATCGTCACGCATCGGCGCAATTATGGGCGGAATCGGCAGTGCGGGAAGTGGGAATTGTGACGAAATTGTCATAGAAAAATCTTGGTATTGATCCTGCTTTACGTGATGACGTGCCTGTGTGCGGCCGGAACTGGGATTTGTCCCGTTTCTCCGCCACAGACATCCCCCCTGACTTCCCCCCCGGAAAAGTGCCGTAAGGCAGAATACTCCCCCCAATCACCAGTCGGCGGATGTTGAA
>JBBRCO010000018.1:0-33559 GCA_038204755.1 Verrucomicrobiales bacterium | reverse complement strand
TCGCGAGGCTCATGAAGTCAGCATGAAGGAATCCATCACCTGGTCTTGCGTCTGGCTCACCTGCGGAGTCTCCTTCACCACATTTATCTACTATGCCTATCAATACCACTGGCTCGGCTTGGGATTGGAAACCCCGACCTAGGTGGGAGGAGCGATCGTGCTGGGAGAGGTCACGGGAGCCACGGCAGCGATCCAATATCTAACTGGATACATCGTCGAGAAATCCCTGGCGATGGATAACATTTTCGTCATCGCGATGATCTTCGGCTTCTTCGCGATCCCTGCGAAATATCAGCATCGCGTGCTCTTCTGGGGAATCATCGGCGCGCTCATCATGCGCGGTGGCATGATCTTTCTCGGCGCGGAGCTAATCATGCGTTACACATGGATTCTCATTGTCTTCGGCATTTTCCTGATTCTCACGGCTGTGAAGATGGCGGTCATCAAAAGCCACAGCGATCCGGGAAACAATCCCATCGTGAAACTGATAAAGCGCTTCTTCCGCACCGTGGATTTTTACGACGGGCAGAAGTTCTTCACCCGCCGCACGGTGGCGCCCACTTATATCAAGGATCCGAAAACAGGCAGGGACAGTTACGCCCCCGCCGAAGCGGGCACTCTCTCCGCGCGTCGGGCCATTACCCCGCTTTTCCTCGCGCTGATCATGGTGGAGATCACGGACCTCGTGTTTGCGGTGGATTCGATTCCTGCGATCTTCGCGGTCACTCCGGATCCATTCATCGTCTTTACGAGCAACATTTTTGCAATCCTCGGCTTGCGTGCCCTCTATTTCTGTCTGGCCGCCCTGATTTCGAAATTCCGTTTCCTCAAGCCCGCCCTGATCCTGATTCTCGCCTATGTCGGCATCAAGCTGCTGTTGCTCGCCGCGCCGCCGTATTTCAACGATTTCGGCTTCAGTGCCGATGAAATGAGGAGTATCAAAATCGACCCGTTTGTTTCCCTGGCCATTGTCCTTGGCACGCTCGCCGTGGCGACGATAATGTCCATCCTGATCCCCAACAAAGAAGAACAAAAACTGCTATGAATACCGCAAATCCCGCCCCCATGAACCCGATCACCAATCACGACTCACTGCTGGCAATCTGCCTGTATGCCGCCTTCTCCAATGGCGAGCAATCCGATGCCGAGCGCCAGGAAATCACCCGTTACGCCGAAGAAATGGACGCGGACAACCTGGCAGTACTCTCGCGCGGCATCCTGATGGGGAAACTCTCCATCGAACAGGCATGCGCAGGTCTTGGCACCAAACAGGACCGGATGCTTGCTTACGAAATGGCGCGTGCGATTTGTGAAGCAGGTGGCTCGATTTCCGCCGAGGAAGAGGAGTTTCTCACGGAATTGCGCCGCCGTCTGGCCCTAGCAGAAGGCGAGTCGAGCGCTGTGGATCAAGAAGTAGATTCATTCGCCCTTGCTCCACTGGCTCCAACGCTACCGGAAGTGGTCACGACCGACAGCAGCAGCATGATCCTCAAATACGCGATCCTCAATGGCGCTCTCGAACTGCTGCCCCAGACCCTGGCAACCGTTGTGATCATTCCCATGCAGATGAAAATGGTCTATCGGATCGGGAAGTCCCACGGGGTGGAGCTTGATCGTTCCAATATCAAGGAGTTCCTCGCCACCGCTGGCATCGGACTCGGCTCCCAAATGGTCGAGGGCTTCGCGCGCAAGCTGGTAGGTAAATTCGGCCGCAAACTCGGCGGGAAAACCGTCGGCAGTGTTGCAGACCAAGCCACAGGTTCGGCGTTGTCCTTTGCATCGACTTACGCCATCGGCCACATGGCGCAGAGTTACTATGCGGGCGGGCGCACCCTCACCACCCCTGATCTGAAAAAGCTCATCGGGCCTTTGCAGAGCCAAGCCCGTGAACTCCACACCCGCTACCTGCCGGAAATACAGGAGCGGGCCAAAACGCTGGACTCCGCCGCGATCCTCTCGCTGGTCCGCGGCAATGCGCCGGTCTGATGTCCCGGCAGCTCCATCTACCGATTTCCTAATCACCTGAAATGCCAATTCCCAAGTTCACCGCCTTGCCGGAAATCACCAGCCGCATCGTCCATGCGCCATGGTTTCAGCGTACCATCATCTCGGTGATCTTACTGGCAGGGGCGCTCGCGGGCATCGAGACGGATGCTGGCATGGTGGCGGCGCACGGGCAATTGTTAGGGACTCTGGATGCAATCGTCCTGGGAGTGTTCATTGTTGAGGTGATTTTGAAATTGGTGGCCCACGGCTCCAGGCCATTGGACTATTTCCGGGATGGTTGGAATGTGTTCGACTTCGTCATCGTAGCACTTTGCCTGCTGCCGATGGATTCACAGTTCGCCATGGTGCTGCGCCTGGGTCGGGCACTACGTCTGCTGCGCCTCGTTTCCGCCCTGCCCAAGTTGCAGCTTCTCGTCGGCTGCCTGGTCAAGAGTTTCAGCTCCATGGGCTATGTCGGCCTCTTGTTGGGCCTGATGTTTTATATGTATGCCATCGTCGGCGTGCAGCTTTTCGGCCCTCATGACAAGGATCACTTCGGCAGTCTTGCCAAGGCCTTCCTCACCCTTTTCCAGACGATCACCCTTGATGATTGGAAATTCCTGTTTACCAGCGCCAGCGGCTCGTCGCCCGTCATCGCAGGCGTCTATTTCGTCAGCTTTATTCTGCTAGGCACCATGATCATGCTCAATCTTTTCATCGGCATCATCATGAACAGCATGTCGGAAATGCATGCTGAACTCGATGAGCTTGAGCAATCCAAAATCCGCAAAGCAGAACAAGGTAGTGTGCTCAGCAATCTGACAACTCTCGACGCCCAATTGGAATCCGTGAAATCACAACTCCGTGAACTCCGCTCCAAGCTAACCCGGAACCAACCGTGAAAAACCTGGTGATCCGTAAAGCTCAGATTGACGGATGGCCGTGCCCGGTTGTGGTTGTGGCGTCTCGCCGCAACCCCGTCCGCACGCTCTGTCGGTGCGCTCATCCTGATGGGCGTGGTCACCGGCGCTGTGCATGCTCGCCTACAAGCTGGTAGTGGGTGCCCCGCGCGGGCGGATCGACCGCGAACTGGAGTCCTTCGAGCGGGCGTTCATGAAGGGTTTCCGGGAATCTCCCTGACAGAAGAAGAAGGAGGAATACCAGCAAATCATTTCCACTTACAGTCACGCCGCAAAACGCATGCGTTCGCTGGTGGAATCGCGATTGATCCTGGCCCGTAGATGCGGAGCGATCCGGGGAAGGGAGCGACTTTCCGCGTTAGCCTGCCCGCAGTGGTTGAAGAATGATTGTCCGGGCGTGACAGGTGCGTTTCATCTGCCATGTTCGGAGCGTGAGTCCTATCACCATCGCCGCCATCAAGGAACTAGCCGGAGAAACTCCCGTCCACGCTGCCATCCACGCGCAGCTCCAATCCCGAGCCACCCGCACGACGAAGGGCGGGAAGCCGTATTTCGAGCTCGTTTTCGCCGACTCCACCGGAAATTTTTCGCTGAAAATCTGGTCGGACTCACCGATGCACGATGCGGCCGAAAAGCTGGCGGATGGTGCGATCGTCCGCCTCGAAGCCGAGTGGACGCAGAACCAGTATGGCGTAAATCCGAACAACCTCGCGTGGTTCCACATCGACGAAACCGCCATCGCGGATTTCCTAGCAGGCGATCCGGAGACGCGGGAAAAGCAGGACCGCGACTTCGCGGAAATCCGCCGCTTGTGCGACTCCATCGCGGACCCGCGGCTGCACGACCTTTGCGAGCATTTCCTCACCCAGTTGGGCGACCGCTTCCGCCGCACGGCAGCGGCCAGAAAAAACCACCATGCCCGCCGCGGCGGCCTCGTCGAGCATGTCTCCCAGATGATGCGCTCCGCCGACGCGCTGTGCCCGGTTTATACCGAGCTCAACCGCGACCTCATGCTCACCGGCGTGCTTTTCCACGACTGCGGGAAACTCTGGGAGAACTCCTATCCAGAAGACGGCTTCGCGCAGATCCACAGCATCCATGGGGAAATGCTTGGACATATCCCGCTCGGCATCGAGCTGGTGAACAAGCTCTGGAACGATCTGTTGGACACGGCTGATTCCGAGGACTGGAAGCACCTCAAGCCGTCCACGGAAATGACACGGCTGCACTTGCTCCACCTCATCGGCAGCCATCACGGCCAATACGAATTCGGTTCGCCGGTGCTACCACGCACGCCGGAAGCCTTCGCGCTGCACTACATCGACAACCTTGATGCGAAGCTGGAAATGGTCCGCGACGCATACTTGCAGTCCACCGAGATCGTCCCCGGCATCTACGACCGCGTTTTCCCACTGCCGACAAATCTCGTGCGGCCGCTGGTCAATTTCATTCCGCCGCTTGCTCCGAAAGAGGAAATTTCCGCAGCGGACGAATAATACAGGGGAAGGGAGGTTGATGTCCCTTCGCATGGACGAGGCGTCCGTGCCCCATCAATGGAGAATTTCGGGAATTGAATGTTGGCCTGACATCGTCGATTTTCACAGCAGTTCGCAGTTCCTTAGAAATTCCACCAAATGCACCCGTTCCTATCACCCGAATTCCACGTCCGCTGGTCCGCTCTGGTTCCCGATGCCGTCGAGCAGGACATCACCCGCGCGCTTGAACAGGCGAAGCAGAACATTGAAACGATCTGCGCGCAGGATCCTGCGGCGGCGAACTATGAGAGTACCTTCCTTGCGCTGGAAAAAGCGACTGAAGAGCTGGGTCGTGGCTGGGGGCGCCTGAACCATCTGGATTCCGTTAGCGATTCTCCCGCGCAGCGCGAGGTGTTGAACAAAATGCTACCGGCCGTTACGGATTTCTACTCTTCCATCGCGCTGAACGACCGGCTCTGGGCGGTGATCAAGGCGATCGGCGAAAGTGCGGAAATCGCCACACTCGATCCTGTCAGCAAGCGCTTCGTCGAGGAGACACTTTGCGATTTCCGCAACTCCGGTGCGGATCTTCCAGTTGATAAAAAGCAGCGCGTGGCCGCGATTGAGGCCGAGCTATCAAAAATCACCAAGGAATACTCGGAGCACGTTCTCGATTCCACCAACGCATGGGAACTCGTCATCACCGACGAAGCGAAACTCGCCGGCCTGCCGGAATCCGCCAAGGCAGGTGCCGCTGCAAACGCCCGTGCGAAAGCCCTTGAAAACGCCTGGCGCTTCACGCTGCAGTTCCCCTCGATGTATCCGATCATGCAGCACCTGCACGACGACGCGATCCGCCATCAGGTCTGGGAGGCATCGACAAAAGTCGGAGCGGTGGGCGAATACGATAACACCCCGCTGGTCTGGCAGATTCTCGAACTCCGGCAGGAAAAGGCCGTGATCCTCGGGCAGAAACATTTCGCCGACCTAACATTGCTGCGCCGCATGGCGAAAAGCGGCGGGTCCGCGCTCAAGTTCATCGAAGGCATCCACGCCCGCATTCATCCGGCATTTCTAGCGGAATACAGGCAGCTTGGCCAATACAAGGCGGCTGAATCAGGCCAAGCCGTGAGCGGACTGGAGCCATGGGAAGTCGCCTACTGGTCGGAAAAACAACGTCAGGAAAACTACGACTTCGACGAGGAGGCGCTGCGTCCGTATTTCTCCGTCGATGGCGTGATGGCAGGCATGTTCGAAATCGCCTCGCGCCTGTTCGGCATTGCCATTCGCGAACTGGAGTCCGTTTACATCGATCCTTCCTGCTCTAACTCCCAACCCTCGGGCCTCAATCCTGAACGGGTGGAAACCTGGCACCCCGAGTGTAAATTTTACGAGATCCACGATTCGAAAACCGCCGCGCATCTCGGCTCGTTCTACGCCGACTGGCATCCGCGCGAATCGAAACGCGGCGGCGCGTGGATGAACTCGCTGCATACCGGTGCGCTCGGCGAGCCGCACCTCGGGCTGATCATCGGCAACATGAGCCCGCCAGTGGACGGCAAGCCCGCGCTTCTAACTCACAGGGAGGTGGAGACCATCTTCCATGAATTCGGCCACCTGCTGCACGGCCTGCTCAGCGAGGTTTCCGTGAAATCGCTGGCGGGAACCAACGTGCCGTGGGATTTCGTCGAGCTGCCCTCGCAGATCATGGAGAATTTCTGTTGGGACCGCCAGTCGCTCGATCTCTTCGCCCGTCATTTCGAGACCGGCGAGCCGATCCCCGGGGATCTGTTCGCAAAAATGATCGCCGCGAAGAACTACCTCAGCGCGTCCGGTTTCATGCGCCAGCTCGCCTTTGCGAAGCTTGATCTGGAACTCCACATGCGTCTATCAGATTTTCTGGGTAAGGATCTCGACGCCGTGGACCGCGAGGTTTTAGCCGACTATCTCGCACCGCTCAAAACGTCGTCGCCCTCCATGATGCGCCGTTTCAGCCACCTCTTCAGCAGCCCTACCGGATACGCCGCCGGTTACTACTCCTACAAATGGGCCGAGGTGCTCGATGCTGACGCCTTCACCCGTTTCCAAACCGAAGGAGTGCTCAACTCCGAAACCGGCGCTGCCTTCCGCGAGCATATCCTCAGCAAGGGCAACTCCCTTCCACCGGACGAACTCTACCGCCGCTTCATGGGGCGCGATCCAGACCAGGAACCGCTGCTCATCCGCGCCGGTCTGGCAGGGGCCGGAGCGGCTTGAACACTGGACTGCGGAATGGATTCCGCCTGCCAATGAAGGGCAAAGGAATGCGGGCGGCTGGGCTCATCACCGGCGGAAAAACCAGCTTCCTCATCCAGATAGAGGCGGATTCCGATCCGCCGCAGTCCAAGGGGAGCCGATGAGAAGTGGTTTCTTCACCCTATCTTCATCTCAAATGAGTGGGAAGGCTGCTGCGGGCCGCACCCGGGCCAAAAATGGAATTACGGCCGGTAGGCGTCGCGGCTGCGGAGCACGGACTGAAAGGCGGGCGGCGGGTTACAGATGCGGTCCACCAGATCATCCCAGATTTCCTGGCCCTTGAGGATTTCCACTTCGATGCGGAGGAAATAAACGGGCACGTCGATGGAGCTTGGACGCGGGAAACGCACGGCGTCCTTCTCGGTGGTGACAATGAGCTGCATGTCACGCTCGACGCAGCGCTGCATGAATTTCTCCACCTCCTTGCGCGAGAACCGATAGTGGTCGGAAAAGCGGCGGCGGATCTCGACGCGGGCACCGAGTTTTTCGAGAGATCCTTCAAACGCCTCGGGCACGGCGATGGCGCTGATAGCCCCCACCCACTTGTCCTTGAGGAAATCCAGCGGCAGGCGTTCGCGGGTGAAGACGTTTTCGAGGAAAATCGGGCCGTGCGTACACTCGATGATTTCCGCAATTTTGTTCAATTTCCGGATGCGGGCGATGAGCACTTCGTTGGACGATCCGTCGCACTTGGTGATGAGGATGTAGCTGGCGCGGCGGAGGTTTTTCGGCGGTTCGCGGAGGGTGCCGCGCGGGAGCAGTGCCTCGGTGCCGAAGGGCGCGCCGGAGTCTATCAAGATGACGTCGATGGCATGGGCGAGGTCAAGGTATTGCATGCCGTCGTCGAGCAGGAGCGTGTCAGCGGCGAGATTGGCGATGGCGAAACGGCCGCTTTTCACGCGGTTTTTATCCACCACCACGGCGACGCCATCGAGGTTCTTCGCGAGCATGAACGGCTCGTCACCGGCGAATTTCGAGTCCAACAAAAGCGCGCTGCCGGTGGAGACGACCTTGGGCATTTTCTCAGCGGGAATCAGATCACCCTTGGGATTCTGCCACTTCTGCGGGCGGTCGAGCTTCTTGCTTTTGTAGCCGCGAGAGAGGATGGCGACGCTGCGGCCCCGGTCACGAAGGGAACGCGCGAGCAGCTCGACGACCGGCGTTTTCCCGGTGCCGCCGACGGAGATATTCCCGATAGCGACGACCGCCGTGCCCAGGTGGTGCTGGCGTTTCCAACCGCTGCGGTAGCGCCAGATGCGGATCTGCACGATCCCTCGGAAAACCCCGGACAACGCCAGCATGAAGAACCGCATCATCGCTGCCCGGAAGCCCTTGGCGCGCCCGAAGATCACATCCGCTCCCCAGCGTTCGAGTTCTTCGATGAGTTCCTTCATATCCGGCGCTCAGGATGCGCCGGGAGAGCGGGATCGGGCAAGTGCCTAATCAGATTGGGACGCCGGCTCACTCACGGCGGCCGCCGAGTGCCATCATGACAAAGTAGGCGAGCTGGGCGATGGAGCCGACGGCGGCTGCGACGTAGGTCATGGCGGCCCAGAACAGAGCGTTTTTCGCCCTGTCATGCTCCATTTGGGCGGCCACTCCGCTGCTTTCTAACCAGACGAGGGCCCGTCGGCTGGCATCGAATTCGACGGGCAGGGTGACGATGGTAAAAAAGGTGGTTACTGCGAAGAGACCGATCCAGATCCAGAGGATGGTGGGATTGCTCATGAAGCCGATGCCGAGGAAACCGAGGATCATCACGTAGTTCAGCATGTTACTGGAAAACTGCACCGCAGGCACCATTTTCGAGCGGAGTCCGAGCCAAACGTAGGCCTGCTGAT
Organism: Verrucomicrobiales bacterium; assembly: GCA_038204755.1. Lineage (GTDB taxonomy): Bacteria > Verrucomicrobiota > Verrucomicrobiia > Verrucomicrobiales > Akkermansiaceae > Luteolibacter. Next base: position 25,042 of record JBBRCO010000018.1, on the reverse strand, counting down.
GCTGGATCGCGTGGCCGCATTCATGGGCGGCGACGGCAGCGGCGGCGACGGTGTTCATGTGATAGACGGGCTCGCTCAGATTGACGGTTTTTTTCACCGGATCATAGTGGTCGGTGAGTTGCCCGGGCACGCTGATGACCTGCACATCCTTGATGCCGTTCTGCCGGAGCATGGCCTCCGCCACCTGCGCGCCGGTCATGCGGATCGGGATCTGTGAGTATTGGGTGAAACGGCGTTTCAGCGTCCCGCTGATGATGAAGCTGGCCAGCATGGAGACTCCGATGATGAGGATGTAGGTCATCGAGAACCCGCCCATGGGGGCGGGTGCGATTTGGGAGAGGATTTCCATATTCATGTGCCTAAAATAGGTTTCATTGATGTTCTCGCAAACGAAAAAACGCTGGAAAATGGAGGGGATTTTCCAATCGGGACTATGGGTTCCGGCTGCCTCAGGCGGGACATATCAGAGCGATTTCACACGGAGGGTGAAGGACTGTGAAACGTGGGTCCGCGGATCGGTGGCAGTGAGGGTGTGGATGCCCGGCGTGAGATGGATGACGGGCTCTGGCGTGCCGGGGTCGATGCGCAGGGTGTCGGAGTTCCACAGCGCGGTGCCGGGGAGATTGGTGACCGGGCGGAGCTTGTCGGAGCCGGACGGGATTTCCGGATCGAGGAGGAAAACCGCATTGTTAGCCGGGCTGATGATGCGCAGCGGTTCGATCACGGGCGGCGCGGGATCGAGCGCGAGATCATTGCGGCGGAGGTTGTGGCGGCTGGCGAACCACACGGCGTATGCGGGTTCCAACAGGGCCTTGCCGGATGCATCATAGTCGGCGGAAACCGCAGCGGGAGGAATGCGGTCAGCGGGGGCAAGGTCGTGGCGGAGGTGGGTGTTGCCGCTGCCGGAGGAGACGAGTTTTCCATTTCTCGGATCGATGGAGACGGCGGCCAATCCATCCGGGCGCGGGAACCAAGTTGGCTTGTTAGCCTGATGGAGCCGGAGCATGGCGCGGTGGAAAACCGGACCGGCTCCGGCGATTCCAGAGAGACCTTTCATCGGCTGTTGCTCGAAGTTTCCCGCCCAGACGCCGACGGTGAAATCCGGGGTGAAGCCGATGCACCAATTGTCATGAAAATCCGACGAGGTGCCGGTTTTCACTGCGCAGGGGAATGGGAAATCGAGCGGTCCGCCGGGCTGGAACGAGGGCGCGCGAGCAGTTTGATCGGATAGAATATCGGCGATGAGCCAGGCGCTGCGGGCATCGAAGAGCGGTTGGGAAGGTGCAGGCAGAAATGCCTGTTTCACGTTAGGGAAGAGGATTGGCGGAAAATAGCAGCCGTGGCGGGCGAGGGTGGCGTAGGCATTGGTGAGCTCGAACAGATTGACCGGGGCGTTGCCGAGGGTAAGGCCCAGACCGTATGCGGATGGATCGTCGCCCAAGGTGGTGATGCCGAGATTTTTCAAAAGCTCATACAACGGCTGCGGCCCGCCGAGGGCATTGAGCTCGCGGAGTGCGGGCACGTTGAGCGAGCAGGCGAGCGCGTCTCGCAAAGTGACCGGGCCGCGGTAGGTGCGGTCGTAGTTTTCCGGTAGATCAAGTCCCTCCGCCGTGCGGAATGGCGTCGGAATATCGGCGAGAACGGAGCTGGGAATCCGGTGGTTCCGCTCCATCGCTAACAAATACATGAACGGCTTGAGCGTGGAGCCCGGCGAGCGCGGCAGGAGTGCGCCGTTGATCTGACCGCCGCGGTGGTCGTTCCAATCGGCGGAGGAAACGAGCGCAAGAATTTCTCCGGTAGGATTATGAATGACCACGACGGCGGCGTGGCGGAGATTGGCGCTCCGGAGTTTTTCCGTCTCTTCGCGGACGATCGCTTCGAGGTCGCGCTGCAGCGGGAGATGGAGCGTGGTGGAGATTTGAGACTGAAGATTTGAAATCTGAGGTTGATACGCCAGCCATGGCGCGGGGCGGGATTCCGGCAACGGACGCAGCGTCAGCGTTTCCGCTAGGGCGGTGGAGATCCGGGATGGTGCGAACTTCCCGATGGCGGCGAGGCGCTGGAGAACCACATCCCGGCGGGCGGTGGCGCGCTGGGGATGGCGGAGTGGATTGAGGCGCGACGGGGCCTGCGGCAGCCCGGCGAGCAGGGCGCACTCAGCGAGCGAGAGATCGCCCAGCGGTTTCTGGAAATAAAAGCGCGCCGCCTCGGCCGTGCCGGTGCGGAGATTGCCGTAATCGAGGCGGTTGAGGTAGGCTGTTAGGATTTGTTGTTTCGACCACGTCATTTCCAAACGCCGGGCGGCGAGCGCCTCGCGGATTTTCGTAAACGGGGTGCGCCGGACGGGCGGCGAGGAAATTTTCACGAGCTGCTGGGTGATGGTGGACGCCCCGGACACCACGCGGCGGTGCGCCAGAAAATCCCACGCGGCGCGGGTGGTGGCGAGCAGGTCGATCCCACCGTGATCGTAAAACCGCTTGTCCTCCGCAGCCAGCGTGCAGGCGACGAAATCCGGTGGCACGTCATCCAAGGCAGACGGCGCGGCCCGCGACGCATCCGGCAGCGCGAGATGCAGGATCGGCGCGCCATAGCGGTCCAGCAAAATAGGTGAAGCCGCCTGCTTTGCAAACAACCCGGCCGGCAGCGGCACGGCGAACGGCAGGACAAACCACCCGAGCAGTACCACCAATGCGGAGGCGACCGTGGCCCCGACGATCCTCCGCCGCTTTTTAAATTTCCATTTCAAGCGCGGAACCATGCGGCAAATCTGGCGGAAATAAATAGTAAAATTCCAGTTGGAAAGCCCTCGGGATTTCGCTCGTATTCGTGGCGTATGAAAAAACAACTGGTTCTATTGGGCTGCGCGATCGGCCTTACCCTCATCCCGGCGAAAGCCGAGGGCGACAAGGAGCACACACCGCTTGAAAAACAGATGGAATCCATGAACGATGCCTACAAGGCGTTGCGCAAGGAAACCGATGCAGTGAAGGGGGCGTCCCTCGCCCGTGACGCGCAGCAGGCGGCCCTTAAGGCGACTTTGGAAGTTCCCGCAGTCGTCAAGGAGATGCCGGAAGGTCCCGACAAGGTGAAGGCCGCCGTCGAATACCGGAAGATGATGGGCAAGCTCTTCATCTCGCTCTGCGAAGTGGAGGAAGCCTTCATCAACGGGAAACCAGAGGACGTCGCCAAGATCGTCGCCAGTCTCAAGGAGATGAAGAAGGAAGGTCACGAGAAGTTCGTGAAGGAAGACTAGCATTGATCACAAATACTCTATCAAATCCCAACAGAAAGGCCCGGACGCATCCAAGTCCGTGCCTTTTCCAGGATCACCGGCGGTTTGGAAAGCTCATTCGATGATGACACGCGTGCCGGTCTTCACCTTGGAGTAAACGATCGGGATGGTGGTGCCAGGACCGCGGACACAGGCGTGGGATGCCGTGCGGCGGCTCTTCGGCAGCGGCCCGATGTGGTGGCCGACGCCGTCGTTGGTGAGGCGCATCCAGTAGCGCATCGGCGCGCCCTCGAATCGTCCGCCCTCGGGGACGGGATCCATCCCGAGATCGGCGTTGCCGTTGACCACATCACCTGAAGCATCAAGCATCTTGCCGTATTTGTTGGATTTCTTGTCCACCACCTTTTCGAGAATGTAGAATGTGCCTTTGGGCGTCGGGCGGTCGGGAATTCCCGAGCAGATCGGATAGTCCATCGCGATTTCCTCGCCATTGTAGAGGAACGCGCGCTGGATTTCCAGACTCACCCGGATCGATGAATTTTCCGGATTGGTGCGCGAGAGGAGTTCTTCGTTTTTCCACACCGACATTGTTTTTGGATAGATCGGCTCGGCCTTGAAATTGTCATAGGTGCCTGCCGGATAGGGATTCACAAACTTGCCGTCCTTGGTCGCAGCGGTGGCAGGCTTCTGGTTGGCGCAGCTCGCGAGCAAAAGCGCGGCGGCGGCGGCAACAAACTGGGCGAGAATTCGGGTCGGGATCATTGGCTGGAATCGTGGAACGCGCGGGATTTAGGCCAGTTCCACACAAATTGCAATCCTTTCAAAATCATCAGTAATCCGATGATGACCGCTGCGACGGTCAAGTGAACCAACTTGATGATAATCCAGCCGGGAAGCCTCAGTTCCTGAATCGCCCGTCCCACCGGCCTCGGGCTCGGGCGTTTCGCAATCCGCTGGACGTGGCCTCCACGGATCAATCTCAGAAGAAGCTTGAACAGCGCGATAACACCCACGCTGGCGAAAAACAAAGTCACCGCCACCACCATGATGGCAATCACGTCTGCGATGGAGGTTGTGGCGAGCATCATCTCGACAGGGAAAGTTCAATCGACTTGAATGGGTCCAACCAATCTTTCGCAATTGCTCCACATTAGAAACGCCCGGACCACGCCCTCGCGTTGCCAGTGCCTCCCTGTTAGAAGCCGCCCCATTTCGTGGTGAAAATTGTATTCGCCAGACGCGCGTCCCGCGTCGAATCTTCGTCAGCATGTCAGATCCCGTCATACCACCGCCGCTTTCCGGAGGAGCGCCCGTGGCCGGACGGCCGGTGCTCGCCATCATCCTCAGCCTGATGCTGGGCTTTTTTCTTTTGTGTGGGTTAGTGTCCCTCGTGAGCGCGGCAGAGTCCCTGCTGCTGCACCGGCGCGACCTCGAACTTGCCGGCAGCCTGCTCACTCTGCTGCTGATGCTGGCGAGCGTCCTCACCTATTGCCTGCTAGGTTTTTTCCCGGAGGTCCCGAAGCGCTGGTTCGTCCCGCTATGCTTGTTCGCCCCGGCCGTGCCGATCGCGATCCTGCCGCTGCTGGTATATTTCCACGCATACACCGCGTGGATCGATTTCGGGGTGGCCGTGATGCACCTGCTGCTAGGCCTGTTTGTCCTGCGCAAGCTGAGAGGAAAAGCATCCCCGGTCTGGCCGCTGGTGCCGGCTGGGAAACTCGTGAGACGGAAATTCAGTTGCGCGAATCTGGCGGGAGTCGCGCTGGCACCGGTGCTGGTCATTCTCCCAGTGGCACTGCTCTACTGCGGCATTTCCGCGAAGCTGGCGTTGGAGCATTTCACAGACGGCTTCGCCCTGCTCCGGCCCGGCGGCATCACCATGCAGGTGCGGGAGTATGTGCGCGACGACGGCAGGAAAATCACGCTGGTGCCAATGTCCCACGTCGGCGAAACGGATTTCTATCAGGATATCGCGGCTTCGTTTCCAGAAGACGCCGTGGTGCTGATGGAAGGCGTCTCGGACCAGGGGAATCTCCTCGATGTCCACTCGAACTACTCCAACATGGCGGATGCCGTGGGCGGCGTGGAGCAGGTGAAAGTCTTCAAGCCGCGCGGCCGCATCGTCCCGGCGGATGTGGACATGAGCACCTTTTCCCCGGCGTCGCTGGAGATGCTGAAGACCGTGTTGATGGTCCATGCGAAGGGCGTGACCGCGGAGACGCTGCCCTATCTGATGAAGCCCGCGAAGCCAGGGCTGGAAAAGGAACTACTGGACGATATCCTGACGAAGCGCAACCACCATCTGCTAGGCGTGATCCGGGAATGGCTGCCACAGGCGCAAACGATCATCGTGCCGTGGGGAGCGGCCCACATGGCCGAGACCGCGCGGGAGATCCAGAAGCTGGGTTTCCGCCAAGTGGCCACCCGCGAATACACGGCCATCCGATTTGGTTCTTGATGCGGGCGGCTTTGGAACGGAAATCCCACAGAATCACCTTCCAGGCACTGGCGATCTGCGCCCCCCGGACTCCGTCAGCCTTCATGAAGACTTTCGGCATTTCCCCAACCCACTGGCGGAAGTCGCTAGAAACCAAGAGCTGATCCAGCCCGCCACACAACCTGCAAATCATGCAGGGTCCCGCGAAGCGATTGCAGGAAACCGGCAACTATCGGAAATGTATTGCGGGAATTCGATTCTCACAACGGCCTGATTATTAACGCGGTTTAACTAAATTCCTCTCTTGGCACATCGGATGCCACTCTGTCGGAGGGCCTCTGCGCCTCTGCCGCTCCATTCACCACCGCCCATCGAATTCTTCGGGACAGGAATTCGATGACGGTAACTGTGGCTGATGAAACTCCAACGAATCTTGTCCCGATGCCTGAAAACCCCGTTCCGCAGTCCCGATTGATCCGACTCGTCCCGCTGGCCTGCCTGTTGGCCACCTTGACTAACACAATCGCAGGAGTTCCCTACGATTTTGGAAATCCCAGTCCCGACGAACAATCCTACATCGAACTGATCAACCGCGCGCGCGCGAATCCCTCCGCAGAAGGCAACCGGCTGGCCACCACTACGGACCCCGAAGTGCTCGCCGCCTACAGCCAGTTCGGGGTTGATCTAACTATCCTCAGGAATGAGTTCAATGCCATACCAATCGCTCCTCCGCTGGCTCCGAACGCGAGTCTCACCACCACCGCCCGCAGCCATTCCCTCTGGATGCTCAACAACGCCATCCAAGCCCACAATGAATCCAATCCCGCCAATGACCCGGGTGAACGGCTCACCAACGCCGGCTACGACTGGTGGACCTACGGCGAGAACATCCATGCCTATTCGACAAACAGCGGATACGGCCACGCCGCATTTGAAGTGGACTGGGGCACCGGCGGCACCAGCGGCATGCAGAATCCCCGGGGACATCGCCAGAGCATTCACAGTCCGGACGTTAGGGAAATCGGAGTCGGAGTGCTCTCCGGCAGCAATGGCACGGTCGGACCTCAGCTTGTCACCCAGGACTTCGGACTTCAGTTGTCCGATCCTACCTTCGGAACCGGAGTCGCCTACTACGATCTCAATACGAACAATTTCTACGATGCCGGTGAAGGGGTTTCCGGTCTGACAGTCAATGTCAGCGGCGCTACCGAGTATTGCCTGACCGCATCCGGCGGCGGCTGGGCCTTACCGATCCCGGCCAACGCCGCCACGCGCACGGTCACTTTCTCCGGCCTTGGGCTGAACCGGACTGCCAGCCTCGTGGTTCCTGCCTCCACGAATGCCAAGGCCGATCTGAAGCTCACCTACACTCCGCCAGCGATTAGCAGCCCTGCAACGGCTGCGGCAGGTGGCAGCCACAACATCGCCTTCGCCGCCGTCGCGTGCTCAGCCGGATACCATTGGAACCGCTGGACCCCCACCACCGCGGTTGAGGAAAGCTGCGAGAGCCTGACCAACGTCACCGTGACGAAAACCAGCACCTATTCCGTTCTCAGCACCAACGTAAAACAGCAGGGCTCAGCCTCATTCCATCTCGAACACACCACGGGCGGCAACCAGATCCTGCAGATGAACGCCGTTTACCATGGACTAACAAACCCAACGCTTGCCTTCCAAAGCAGCGTCCGTTACTCGACCATTGCCGAGCGGTTCAAAGTCCAGGTGAAGGAGGAGGGATCGGCGAACTGGCTGGACGTCTATGATCAGCAAGGCTACGGAAACTCCGGTGAAACAGGATTCACCGCCCGCTCCGCAGCTCTGACCGCGATGACGGGCAAGGCGTTCCGAATCCGCTTCCTCCTCCAGTTCACGACAGGCGAGATCTACAGGACCTCCGGCGACTCCTTCGGCTGGTTCATTGATGCGGTTTCCTTCACGAACGTCTCTCTGCTCACCAACATCACCATCCAGACCCTCGCGACCACCGGCGGATCGTTCACTCCAAGTGCCGGAACCTATCTGATGTCGGTGGCTCCCATCATTTCAGGCCGCGACTTTCCTGCGTCCTATCAGACACTCACCGTCGCCAGCCCGGCATCATCCTTCGCCACCTGGGCAGGCTCGATGGAAACCTCAAACAGCCTGGCCGCCGGAACAATTTCAAACAACCCGGGAGCTGACCCTGACAAGGACGGCCGCTGCAACCTCATCGAATACGCCTTCGGCACCTCGCCGCTGGCACCTAACGACCCCGCGCCACGGATGCCCGTGACGGTGGCGGACCCGGCGTATCACATCCTCCAATACCAGCGCGACACCTCGCTCACCGACCTTACCTTCAACGCCTGCGCCAGCCCGGATCTGGCCACTTGGAAAACTCCCGGCCAGGCGGGTGCGCCCACCGGATTCACCGACACGCCCGTCTCCACGGTAGGCACTATCGAGACCCGCCGCGCGAAGATCCCGGTCAGCTCCGGTGGCAAATGGTTCATGACCGTGCGGGTGAAGAAGCCCTAACCGGTCTGAAGCAGCCGCTCTCCCGCAGCCCGCCGGGTATCATTGTTTTTTGTGAAATGGCGCTACCCTGCCGCACCCGGAGTCAACGGTAGTAACGACCACCTCTATGGTAGCCACCGCTACGATAATAGCCGCCACCATGATAGTAACCGTGATCACGGTGATTGTTATTGTTAGCCGCCGCATAGCCGATCAAGCCGGCAGCCGCCACGCCTGCCACGGCCAAGCCGGGATCAACCGTCTGCATCGGGCGTCCATAAGCATCATAGGTGGTCATGCAACTCATGCTCATGCCGACCGGCACCAGCAGCGCGATGAACAGGGCCAAACGGAACGGACGGAATCTTGAGTTCGTTTTCACACCCCGACTGACGTCGCGGAAGATGGATTATTCAACCGTTTTCAAAAACTCCTCTCACACGCGCCGGATTTTCCCGCTCGCGGTCATGGGCAGTTCGTCCACGAAGCGGATTCTTACGGGAGCTTTGTAAATCGACAGCACACCACGGCACCAGTGGATCAGCTCGCGGGCGGCCACGGCCTCACCATCGCGTAAAATAACATCAGCCACAGGCACCGTTCCGAGCACCGCGTGGTTGGAACCGCCCACCCGGCAGCGCCGCACGGCGGGGTGACGATCCAGCACCTGTTCCACCTCCTCGGGGAAAACCTTCATTCCGCCCACATTGAGCACGCTCTTTCTGCGGCCCTTCAGATAGACCCGTCCGGCCGCGTCCGTCTCCGCGAGATCGCCCGTCGCGAACCAGCCGTCCACGCAGATTTCATCCACCGTCTGCCAGGGTGATAGATAGGCGTCGAACATGCCCGGCCCCTTGATCCACAGCTCGCCCACGTTACCAACAGAAACCGGAATGCCTTCCTCGTTGCGCAGTTCCACATCGAAGGCGGGTAGCGGACGCCCGACCGCCGTCGGAGAATCCCCCGCCCCGCCGGTGTTCAGCAGCGGCAGGCCGATCTCGATGATGCCGAATCCCTGCACCAGCGGCATGCCGAAGCGCCCACGGAAACACTTGGCGATGGCTGCGGACAATGGCGCGGCCGTGCTAACTGCCAGACGCAGGTCCGGCCAGGCGTAGCCGCCGGTGTCCGCCGCAAGCAGCGAGTGATGGAACGGCGCGCCGTAAATCACCGTCGCGCGTGTGGCCTTGGCGGTTTCCAGAATTTCCGCAGCCAGATGCGAGGTGCCGATGACCGTACACGCGCCATGATAGAGATAGAGCACGATCGAAACCGCAAAATGGTGGGCCATCGGCAGCATCCACAGAACACGGTCGCCGGGGCCGATCTGCAGGGCCGCGTTCGCCGCCACGATGCGTTCGCGCAGTTTGCCGTGGCTCAGCACCACGCCCTTGCTCTTGCCGGTGGTGCCTGAGCTGAAGCGGATGAAGGCAGGATCCAGTTCGGAAAATGCGGCTTCGTTTTCGAGTCTGCCGCCGTCCAGCGGAACCCACACCGCGTCCGTCGATTTTTCGGAACCCAGCGCCTCGTCGCGCCGCCAGGATTCGCCTTTTCCCAAAATCAATCCGCACAAGCCCGTGCGCTCCACCACCTCCGCCCGTTCGGTGGCGGTGAGCTCCTCGGCGATCGGGACCAGGCAGCCGCCCGCCTTCAAAATCCCAAGCGCTAGAATGATGTAATCCACCCCGTTGCCACAGGCCAGCCCGACCCTTGGCACACCGTCGCTCCGAAATCCCGCGCAGCGGTCCAGCCACGCCGCGACCAGCGAAACCCGTTCCAACAAGTCCCCGAAAGTCAGCGTCATCCCATCCCCAACAAGCGCCGGCCGCTCGGCCGACGCCCGCAGAATGATCTGATCTACAATGTTCACCACGCGCAAGCTAGCCGTTTTGAGGGGCTTTCTCAAGGCATTCCTGCCGGGCCACGAATGCCGGCATCGGCTCACGGAACACCACCGGATGCCGGCCCACGGATTTTCCCAGCGCTTCCGGCTTGAGCGCCTTGATTTCGATTTTAGGCAAGTTTCAAGTTTGCCGGATAGGCATTGGAACCGGTATCACTCCCGCACGTCATGAATCCCCTTCCCAATCCGCAGATTCAGGAAATCGTGGCAGCCATCGGCGGCCGGTTCGCGGTGGCGGGAAAATTCATCGAAGGGGTGGAAATCCCGACCGGCCACATCAACACGACCTACCGTGCGTCCTATCAGCAGGACGACGGCAGCGTCCGCCGCTATATCATCCAGGCGATCAACCGCCGGGTTTTCAAGGATCCCTACGCCGTGATGAGAAACGTGGAAACCGTCACCCGCCACATCAACGCGCGGGTCCTGCGGCTGAAGCAGGACGCCCGCGGCCAGACGCTCAGCCTTTTCCCGGCCCGCGACGGATGCTCATGGGTGGAGGACGAAGGTGGCACGGTTTGGCGTTGTTATAATTTCATCGAAGGCTGCGTGACTTATGACATCGTGGAGCACCCGCGCCAGGCCTATCAGGCTGCGTTCGCGTTCGGCGCGTTCCAGGATCTTCTGAGCGATCTCGATGCTAGCGTGATTGCGGAAACGATTCCGGATTTTCACAACACGCAAAAACGTTTCTTCCGCCTGCTGGCCGTGGCGGAGGAAGATCCGCATCAGCGGCTGGATGCCGTGCGCGCGGAGTTTGATTTCATCCTGAAACGCGGGTCTCTGACAAATCTCCTGATTGATCTAGCAAAGTCCGGACAAATTCCGACCCGCATCACCCACAACGACACCAAGATCAACAACGTGATGATCGACGCGAAAACGGACGAGGCCATCTGCGTGATCGATCTGGACACGGTGATGCCGGGACTGGCGCTCTACGACTTCGGCGATCTCGTGCGCAGCGCGGCCAACCCGGCGGCGGAGGACGAGCCGGATCTATCCAAGGTGAAAATGGAGATGCCGTTGTTCGAGGCGCTGGTGGAAGGCTACCTTGATGCGGCGGTGAATTTCCTCAATCCGGCGGAGATCGAGCATCTGGTGGATTCTGGAAAACTGATCGCGCTGGAGCTTGCCATCCGTTTCCTAACCGACCACCTGGAGGGCGACATCTATTTCAAAACGCACCGCGCGAACCACAACCTCGACCGCTGCCGCACGCAGCTCAGACTGGTGGAGTCGATGGAGGAGCAGGAGGTGGAGATGCGGGCGTTTGTGGAGAGTTATTAAGCGGGAGGCTCAATTTTTCACCAGCGTCATCACGCACTCCAGATGCCGCGTGTGTGGGAAGAGATCGAAGGGCTGGACGTCTTCCAGCTGATAGCCGCCCTCGCTGAGTTGTTTGAGATCGCGGACCTGGGTGGCGGGATCGCAGGAAATATAGACGACGCGGAACGGGCTGAACTTGATAAGCTGCCCGATGAATTCCGGCGTGCAGCCTTTGCGCGGCGGGTCAATGACCACGGCGGTTTCCGTAGCGGGGAAACTGACCTGATCGAAGATGGCCTCGGCGGATGCGGTTAGGAACGTCGCATTGGTGATGTCGTTCGCCCTGGCGTTTTTCCGCGCCCATTCGCAGGAGGTTTCAGAAACTTCCACCCCGGCGACCTGCTCGAAATGTTTCGCCAGAGTGAGCGAAAAAAGCCCGGAGCCGCAGTAGGCATCGACGAGAAATTTCGCGCCGCCGGCCGAGGCTTTTTCGGCGACGTAGCCAGTGAAGAGCGGCAGGATGAATGGATTGTTTTGGAAAAAGTCACCCGCGAGAAACTGGAATTTCAACGTGCCCACTTCCTCGACGGCCACGGCTCTGAAATCCGTTTCCACGCGGTCCTGCGTGGCACGGAGCAGCACGGTGGCTCCGCGTTTGAACTTGTGGGCGGTCGCGCGAAGACCGTCGCGGATGGCAGGCAGCTCGCGGTTGATCACGTCCATCGCGATCGGGCATTGAGGCACATCGACAAGCTGCGAGCGGCGGCCGAATGATAGAAATCCGATGGGCCCGAGATCGCCGTCTTTTCCTTTTTCAAAGTGCGGCGTGATTTTCGAGCGGTAGTTCCAGATTTGTTTCGATGACAGGCAGTCGTTCACCGGGAAGGTGATGGCGGCCATGTGTTTCATCAGCTCGCCGACCTGGCGGGTTTTCCACGCGAGCTGTTTTTCGTAAGCTAGGTGCTGATACTGGCAGCCGCCGCATTCGCCGAAAAGCGGGCAGCCGGGAGCGACGCGGTCGGGCGAGGGTTCGAGCACCTCGACGAGGTCCGCTTGGGAGAAACTCTTGTCGTTGCGGAAAACGCGGGCTTTCACAAGCTCGCCCGGCAGGGAAAACGGCACGAACACCACCCAGCCATCAATGCGGCCCACCCCGGCGCCGAGATTGGTCAGGGAGTCGATCCTGAGTTCAATTTCCTGATGATAGTCAAAGGGCGTGGGGACAAATTTTTTCGGCGGGCGCGGCATGGTCGGGCGGAAGGTTGTCCGGCGCGGTGGCCGTGGGCAATCGAAAGTTACCCGGCGGGCAAGCATGTTCTGACCCAAATGGGGTTACCTGTGTTTTGACCGAGCCCCTATCACTTCGATGTTCCCCCCAGGATCGCCTCCGTCATCATCAGCGCCTCCACGTTCCCCTTCACCGCATGCACGCGGTGCAGCATCACCCCCTTTTCCCTCGCGTAGGACGTGATCGCCACTGTCGGCCACTCGCGGGCGTTGAGATCATCACTGCCGAGCAATTTCCCGATAAAGGATTTCCGCGAGACACCTAACAGGGTTGGGCGATCGCCCACGACAAGTTCGTCCAAAGCGCGGATCAGCGAGACATTGTGCTCCTGAGTTTTTCCGAAGCCGATGCCCGGATCAAAACAAACCGTCTCCGCATCTATCCCAGCCGCCGTTAGCATGGCCAGCCGTTTTTCAAAAAACGCCCGCACCTCCGCCACCACGTCGTCATACTCCGGTGCCTTCTGCATCGTCTGCGAATCGCCCTGCCGGTGCATCACCACCACGCCGCAGCCGCCTGCCGAGCAGACGGCCACCATTTCCGGGTCCGCCGTTAGTCCGCTCACGTCGTTCACGATGTCCGCCCCGGCATCCAGCGCCGCGCGGGCGACAGACGCCTTCATGGTATCGATGGAAATCAGCCCGCCCCACTCCGCCCGCAGCGCGGCGATGACCGGTGCGGTGCGCCTTGTTTCCTCATCCGCGTCCACCGGCTGTGCTCCGGGACGCGTCGATTCACCGCCGATATCGATCATTTCCGCCCCCTCGGCGATCAACCGGCGGGCGTGGACCAGCGCGCTTGCGATCTCACAATGGTCGCCGCCGTCCGAGAACGAATCCGGCGTGACGTTGAGGATTCCCATCACCCGTGCGCGGTGCGTGAGATCGAGCAGGCCTTGTCGTGTTTTCCAGATCATCGTGAAATTGGCGGCTTGCAGCGTCTGCTGCGGATGCGTAGTTTGTGTCCTATGAACCCGCTGGCAACTTGGAAAATCCGCATCCTCGCCGCACTGCTCGGCATCCAGCCAGTGATGGCTGACATTGACGCTGTGGACGGGCCAAACGTGCGCGTCATGCGCCACGAGGACGGATCGCGCACGGTGTTCACCCGCAGCCCGGACAACCGCACACTCATCAAGGAGACCACGTTGAACGGTACGAAGACGATGCAAACGGTTTACAAGATGGACTCGAACCAAAACCCGCTCGGCTGCAAGATCTACGACGGCCAGAACAACGAGCTCTTCAAGGTCAGCTACGGCTATCAGAAATCCACCGGCCTGCTCGTGCAGGAAAAGATGTTCGATGCCCGCGTGCGCCGCATCAATCCGGCCAACGGGACGGAAATGCCCGTCCAACTCGTCGTCTATCTCTACGATGCGGAAGGCAAGCGCAGTGCGCCCATCATCTACAACCTCCTTCCGGGAAAGACCTTTGAGGAAGTGTTCGGCGTGAAATCCTCCGCGCTTGAGACGAATCCTTTCAAGGAAAGCGGCAAGCGCTGATAGAAAGCCGTGCCCTCCCCCAAGACGATACTCCCCCTGCTGCTAGGCGGAGCCCTCGGAGCCGCCGGCATCCTCCAGGGACTGCACTGGAAGTCCTCCGCCGCGCCTGCCGACCGGCCGGACACCGCCAATCAACTGCGCGCCGCCCGTGAGGAAATCGAGATGCTGCGGCGCGAAAACGAGTCACTGAGATCGCTCGCCCAGGGCGGCGGCGAGCTTTCGGTGCCGCAGGAACTCGCCGACCGCGCGGAGAAGGAATCCGGACTGAGATTTCTATCAAGTCCCATCGTCCACCGCATCGCCGCCGAGGAACTCCGCGGCCGCACCGGCGCGGCCATCGAGAGCCGACTCGGTCCGTCCGGCATCGACGACCGGCAGGAAGCGTGGATTCTCATTGGCTGGCTGGAACCCGGCGACGACCTGCTTGTGCAACTCACCGCCAGCCTCTCCGCCGGTGCGGGCGGTTGGTTCGATGACGTCAGCGGCGAGGCGTGGATGCTGGATAGGACGGATTTGAAAAACATCCCGGATCAGGCGACGCTCGTCGGGCTGTTGGAACGCATCCTCCTGCACCAGCATTTTCCTCCGCGCCCTTCCCATCCCGGAGATGACGCCGCCCGCGCCCGCGGGGCGCTGCACCAGGGTGCTGCCTCGGCCGCCGTCGCACGCTTCTACACCGAGAAGGCGCGCACGATCGGTTTCATGCCGATGAATGAGGACAAGGAGGGCGAGCAGCTCTTCGCCAGCCTCTCCCCTTACATCCAAGGCCTGCACAACTTCATTTTCATTGATGGCAAGGGCCTCGCGGATTCGCTCCATGTGAAAGGAACGGAACCATTCCTAACCGCCTTCCGTAATCCGCCGCAGACGACGCGCGCCATTTTTTTCCCTGCCGAAGCCCCGGCCGAAATCAAACCGCTCGATCTACCCGCCACGCCGGAGGAGCCGCTTCTATCCGAAACCGCCGGCCAGCTCGGCCTGCGGCTCTGGCTGGACGCAGCGGGAGATGCCGGAGCAGCATCCGCGATCGCGCGCTGTTGGAAAAACGACCGCTACGTGCTTTTCTCCGATGGGGAATCCTCCACCGCCCTGCTCTGGGAAATCGAACTCACCACCGAGCAAGCCGCCGACCAGCTTCAATCCGCCGCCCTCGCTCTGGCAGGAAAAATGGCGGGCCAACCCGCCGCCGCCACTCCGGGCAAGGTCCTCGTTTCCGGAACAAAGCGGCATCTCACAGTCACCCGCCCGTCGCCCGTCCGCGTCCGATTCCTCAACACCTCGGAATCCACCACCGCCGCTGCTCTCAGCGGCAAATAACCTCTTCCTATCAACCATCAACTTTCAACCAACAACCTCTCCATGATCGCCAAACAAGTCATCTTCGAGGGCCGCGTCCAAGGCGTCGGTTTCCGCTATACCGTCAAGGATCTCTCGCGCGGCTTCGATGTTTGCGGCTGGGTGAAGAACCTTGATGACGGCAGTGTCGAGCTTGAGGTCATGGGCGGGTCGGACGAGGTCGAGGACTTCATCCGGGAGATCGCCGAGGAGTCGAACGTCGCCCATCATATCAAGAATCTCACCGCGCGGAAGATCCCGCTGTTGGAGAATTGTTCGGGTTTCAAGATCGTGGGGTGAGCCCTGAGGCTCCCTGATCCTGCCCGGCCGAGACGGCGGGCTTCCGGGACGATCAGGCCGGTGACGAACACCAGCACATGACCAAATTTATTCAGAATTGCCTATCGACACCGGCGCGGGTTTCCATCATGTTACTAGACCTAAGAAACCGTATTCTAAAACGGTTCTCCCATCGCCATGAAAACCCAAAATGCCCAACAACCGCCACAGGAAAACCAACCCTCCGCTGCCAAACGGCTCGGCTTGGGAGCCTTTTCAATTTCCCTGATCATTCATGGAATCTTCGCCATCATCGCGATTTTTTTCCTCTTCAAATGGGTCTATCCGCCCGATCCGGAAGTGACAGCCACCCTCCCTGGCGACGGTGGCGGGGGCAGCGGCAGGGAAAATGTCAGCAAAGTCCAGATCCAGCACCGCCAGTCGATGGCATCCGCCTCAAATCCCAAGATCAGAAGCACGGCAATCACGAATTTGGCTCTGCCGGATGCCTCTCCTGAGATGCCGGATGCGGCTCTGCCCGTGAGTTTGAGTGACTTTGGACGCTCCGGCCTAGGCGGTGGCGGGGGTGGTGGAAACGGATTCGGAAATGGTCCAGGCAGTGGGCCAGGCAACGGTCTTGGAATCGGCCCCGGAGGTGGCACCGGTTTCATGACACCCTTCGGCACGAACGTCGCTGTCGATGGCTCGATGCCCGGTCACTTCTACGATTTCAAACAAACTGCGAAGGGAAAGCCCGTCGAGAACTACAACGTGCAGGGTTCCGATTTCACCAACAACGTTATCAAGATCCAAGAGGAAGGTTTCCGTGAATCCGCATTTCGGAAATTTTTCAAGGCCCCCGACTCGCTCTATCTCGCCCAGCTCGCCATCCCCACCACCGATGCGGCTACCGGGCCGAGGTTTTTCAACGTCGCCGACAAGGTGAAGCCCTCGGGCTGGCTGGTCGTTTATGACGGCAGCATTTCCACCACCCGCGATATGACGTTCCGCTTCGTCGGCATCGGGGACGACTACATCAGCGTCTTCAACAACCGCCGGCCGAAACTCATCAACGCCTGGCCGGACATGCGTCAATCGGTTTTGGGTCGCTGGACGCCTTCCGAGTCCATCGACATCAATGCAGCGTCGCCGATGCCCGGTGGACAGTTGGTCAAAGGGGACTGGATCACGCTGAAGCGGGGTGAAAAATTTGCTATCAGCATTGCCATCGGAGAGAGACCCGGGGGCAAGGTCGGCTTCGTCCTGATGGTGGAGGAGAAAGACGCGAAGTATCGCACCGGATCGAATGGCGCGAAGGTCCTGCCGCTCTTCACCACCCAGTCCATCACCCAAACCTCCCGCGAGCGCATCACCAAGGATTTCAAGAACTGGGAATTCGAGTGGGAAAACGTCCCGGTATTCGCCGTCGATAAAGCCAGTGGCATGAGTTCGGATTTCTGATTGCGTGTGCCAAAATGTGTCCCGGCTGTCTCAGCCGGGAGCAAAAACCCTCCACTGCCTTCGGGACCGTCGATGAACGGAATCCCCATCGGCAGCCGCGATTGTGAGGGGGAAATGCTCTCTTCCCCGCACCCGATGATTTCTTCGGGCTCTCCGCACCAATCATCTTGCGGGGTGAGTGGGGAAGGAATTTCACAAGATCTTCCGCGTGCCCAACAAAAAACCCCTGCTCGCTGGTGCGGGCCGGGGTTTGATTGAGGGTTATGTTATGAGGATCAGGCAGTGGCCGCGTCCTCGTCGTCCTCGAAGGTTTCCTTCGGCACGACGATCGGTTCCGGCTCCTCGACGGTGAATTCGAACTCCGCCTCGCGGTGGTGATAGAATCCGGTGCCGGCGGGGATGAGGTGGCCCATGATGACGTTTTCCTTGAAGCCGCTGAGGTAATCGACGCGGCCGAGGGTCGCTGCTTCGGTGAGGACACGGGTGGTGTCCTGGAACGATGCGGCGGAGATGAACGAGTCGGTTTCCAACGAGGCCTTGGTGATGCCGAGGAGGACAGGCTCGCCTTCGGCAGGCTTGCCGCCGTTGGCGACGATTTCCGCGTTGATGCGCTTGAAGTTCGAGCGATCAATCTGGTCACCCCAGAGGTATTGGTCGGCATCGCCCGGGTCGGTGATTTTCACCTTGCGGAGCATTTGACGAACGATGACCTCGATGTGCTTGTCGTTGATTTCCACACCTTGGACGCGGTAAACGGACTGCACTTCGTTGACCAAGTGCTCTTGGAGTTCCTGAGCGCCGCAAGCTTCCAACAGATCCTCGGGAGACACCGGGCCTTCCGTGATTTGATCGCCGCGTTTCACTTGATCGCCTTCGGTGACGACGATGTGCTTGCCCATCGGGACCAGGTGATCGACTTGCTCGCCGGTTTCAGCGTGGGTGACGATGACCTTCTTCTTGCCGCGGACGTTGCCGCCGAAGGAAACCGCGCCTTCGATCTTGGCGATGACGCAGGAGTCCTTGGGCTTGCGGGCTTCGAAAAGCTCGGCCACCCGTGGCAGACCACCGGTGATGTCCTTGGTGCGGGCCACCTTACGCGGAGTCTTGGCGATCTGCGTTCCGGCGGTGACGACCTGACCTTCCTTGACGGAAAGGTGGGCGCCGACCGGGATGGAATAGCTCGCTTTGATTTCCTTGGTCTTCTCATCAATGACGACGACCTGCGGATGGAGGTCTTCCTTGTGCTCGGTGACGACCATTCCCTTTTTGCCGGTTTCCTTATCGACTTCGTTAGTGACGGTGATGCCGGAAATCATGTCGCGGAGTTCGACCTTACCGTTTTTCTCGGTGAGGATCGGCACGTTGTAGGGATCCCAGGTGACAACGGTGTCGCCCTTCTTGACGTCCTCGCCATCCTTCACGGAAATGACAGAGCCGATGACGATGTTGTGGCTTTCGAGTTCGAGGCCTTCCTTGTCGCGGATGGAGATGATGCTGTTCTTGTTGAGGACGACCCAGTGGCCATCGACGTCTTGCACCGTGCGCATTTCCTTGTAAACTAGGCGTCCGGTGTTCTTGGCCTTGATGATCGGCTGTTTGAACGTGGCGGCGGCGACACCACCGACGTGGAACGTCCGCATGGTGAGCTGGGTGCCGGGCTCGCCGATCGATTGGGCGGCGATGATACCCACGGCTTCACCGATTTTCACGGGGAGGCCGGTGGCAAGGTTGAGGCCGTAGCAATTCGCACAGCAGCCGCGCTCTGCTTCGCAGGTGAGAACCGAACGGATCTTCAGCTTGAGCACACCGATGCGTTCGATGCCGTTCGCTTGGACTTCGTTGATGACATCGTCCACGGCGACCAAGGTTTCTCCGGTGACCGGGTCCTTGATGTGCTCGCAGGAAACGCGGCCATAGATCCGGGTGGCGAGTGAGGCGGTTTCTTCGTCACCATCAAAAATGGCGGCGACGGTGATGCCGTTCGCAGTTCCGCAATCCTGCTTGAAGACGATCACGTCCTGGGCGACATCGACCAATTTACGGGTCATGTAGCCGGAGTCCGCCGTTTTCAGAGCGGTGTCTGAGAGTCCTTTACGAGCTCCGTGGGTGGAGATGAAATACTCGAGCACCGAGAGACCTTCGCGGAAGTTCGAGATGATCGGACGTTCGATGATTTCGCCGGAAGGTTTGGCCATCAGGCCGCGCATGCCGCCGAGCTGTTTGATCTGGGATTTGTTACCCCGGGCACCGGAATCGACCATCATGAAGAGTGGCGATGCCTTCTTCTTGCCTTCGTTGTGCTCGATCTTGCGATAGAGCGCGTTGGCGATGGTGTCGGTGGCCTGGGTCCAGACGTCCACGACCTTCTGATAGCGCTCACCGTCAGTGATGACGCCGTTGCGGTACTGTTTGGTGACTTTTTCGACTTCCTCGTAGGCCTTGGCGATGACTTCCGGTTTTTCCTCGGGGATGACCATGTCAACGATACCGATGGAAGTTCCCGACCGGGTTGCTTCGCGGAAACCGAGGGTCTTGAGCTGGTCGAGAACCTCGACGGTCTTCGGCTTGCCCGCGACCTGATAGCAACGCCAGATGATGTCGCCGATCTGTTTCTTGCCGACGTTGTTGTTGATGAAACCAACGCCTTCGGGCCAGATTTCGTTGAAACGGACGCGGCCCGGAGTGGTCTCGATGATCTTGCCCTGGCGGAGCGCCTGTTGGATCGGGGTGAGTTCCTTGCGATCCTTGTCGGTGAGATCCTCGCCCTTGTAGCCGAAGACGGAGTTCTTGCCGTGGTCCGGATTGCGGATGCGGATCCACTGGTGATAGTCGATCTTGTCGGAGGCGAGGGCAAACTCGACTTCGGAAGCGCTTTCGAACAGCGGCATGTGCTCCTCCTTTTCCCTATCCTTCTGGGTGCGGATGCCGGCCCAGGTGAGGTAATAAGTTCCAAGAATGATGTCCTGCGTCGGCACGGTCACCGGACGTCCGGATGCGGGCGAGAAGATATTGTTAGGTGCAAGCATCAACTGGCGGCACTCCATCTGGGCCTCGATCGAAAGCGGGACGTGGACGGCCATTTGGTCACCGTCGAAGTCCGCGTTATAAGCGGTACAAACGAGCGGGTGAACGCGGATGGCCTCACCTTCGATGAGTTTCGGCTCGAAGGCCTGGATCGATAGACGGTGAAGGGTCGGCGCGCGGTTGAGCAGGATCGGATGGCCCTTGGTGACATCCGCGAGGATGTCCCAAACTTCGGTGGTCTTGCGGTCGATCATCTTCTTGGCCGAGCGCACGGTGTGGCAATAGCCAAGCTCCTTGAGGCGGCGGATGATGAATGGCTCGAACAAGGTAAGCGCCATCTTCTTGGGAAGACCGCACTGGCCGAGCTTGAGGTCGGGTCCGACGACGATGACGGAACGGCCGGAGTAATCGACGCGTTTTCCGAGAAGGTTCTGACGGAAACGCCCGCCCTTGCCCTTGAGCATGTCGCTCAGGGATTTGAGCGGACGATTGCCGGCACCGGTGACGGCGCGGCCGTGGCGACCGTTGTCAAACAGCGCGTCAACCGCTTCTTGAAGCATCCGCTTTTCGTTGCGGATGATGACTTCCGGCGTCTTGAGGAGCAGGAGGTTCTTCAGCCGGTTGTTGCGGTTGATGACGCGGCGATAGAGGTCGTTCAGGTCGGAGGTGGCGAAACGGCCGCCTTCGAGTGGCACCAGCGGACGAAGGTCCGGCGGGATCACGGGAAGGACTGTCTGGATCATCCACTCGGGGCGCGATTTCGACTGTTGGAAGCCTTGGGTGATCTTGAGACGCTTCGAAAGCTTCTTCTTGTTTTGCTTGGAACGGGTGGTTCCGAGTTCTTCTTCAAGCGAAACGATCAAAGAAGGAAGGTCGCATTGGCGGAGCAATTCCATGATGGCGGCGGCACCCATAGCGGCTTGGAAAGATCCGTCGCCATAGGTGTCTTCCGCTTCGCGGAGTTCGTTTTCCGTGAGGAGTTGGCCGACTTCGAGGGCGGTGTTGCCCTGTTCAGTGACGACGTAATCTTCATAATAAATGACGCGCTCTAACTGGCGGGCGCTCATGTCCAGCATCAGGCCGATGCGGGAAGGCATGCACTTGTAGAACCAGATGTGGGAAACCGGCACGGCCAGCTCGATGTGGCCCATGCGCTCGCGACGGACGCGGCTGAGGGTCACTTCGACGCCACAACGGTCGCAGATCACGCCCTTGTGTTTGATGCGTTTGTATTTGCCGCAGGCGCATTCCCAGTCGCGGGTGGGTCCGAAGATCCGCTCGCAGAAGAGACCGCCTTTTTCAGGTTTGAAGGTCCGGTAGTTGATGGTTTCCGGATTCTTCACCTCGCCCTTGGACCAAGAGCGGATGATTTCAGGAGATGCAACGGTGATGGAGACTTGATCAAAAGCCTCTGGGCGCTCGTCCACGCCAAATAGCTCGCGAAGGTTGTTATCGACACTCATGTTGTTTGTAATGTATTAGGTGATTTTCAGCTTCTTCCTCATCATGTAGAGCGCGGCCATCAGCGCGAAGAAAAATGCTACAGTAGCAACGATCCATTTATTTTCGGATGGATCAGAGGATGTTGATTGGATTGCGACAGTTGCCGGATTTTCTGTTGAGGCGGATTTTAGTTGTGCAGGTTTCTGACTCTTCTGATTAGGGTCACCAAGTGGGCTTTCGGCCGACTTGTCAGAGTTGCCGGAAAATGCCTTGAGTTTTATTGATTGCTCCAGTTTATCGGTGGGGGAACGGTATTCGAGAAGCAGCCGTGCGGCGTTTTTGTTGAGTTCGTTCGAGTTTGGGATGCGACTAATATCCTCAGCAAGGATCCGGTAGAGCACTTCATCGGCCGGGGGAGCAAGATGCGCATATTCGTAGCGTGGAGGAACTTCCCCACCCTTTTTCACGAGAAGATCGAAGTGGTTACGCGGAAGTATCAGGGCAAGTGGTTTGTTAGGTTCCGCTGGCTGATCTGCCAGGTAGTCTAGGATGGGGTAAAGCTGACGGGATACTTCCTTTAGTTTTTGCTTCTGGTTCTTGAGGGTTTCCCACGTTGTAATGTCCCGGTGAAGGATGAGCCATTCAATCGCCTTCTGCTGTAGAAGGTAGTGTCTGCTGTTGAATGCGGTGACGGCATCGTCGCGAGTAGCCACGGCGGGAAAACGATCATTCAGTTCTTGTTCTTCCGGGGTCATGATGACCCAGTCCGCGTACAAGGCTGACGCAAGTGTAAGGAGCAAGGCGGCGATTATCGTTCTCATGGTGACTTGCTGTTTGACCCAGGGTTGGCCCAGTCTTGAGAGGTGTCTGCGGCGTTATTGGCAGTTTCTTCGATAATTCCACCAGCATAGGCTTCATCGTCTAAGACCGCACCAGTTGCACTGGCCGCAATGTTCGGATCAGTTTTAGTCGTTGTCGTTTCATAGCTATTGCTGAGACTGTCCCCGTCATCATCTTGAGGGGGTATGCTCGCCGCAGTTGTCAATTCATTGTTGGCGTGGTGTCGCTCGTGTGCAATAACACCATAAAAGTAGCGGTAATATTTGGTAATTCCTGAAGCACCAGTCACCTTGTACAGCCCATTAGTGATCGTGGATAGGAAGTAGTCGCCGCCATTGTAAGCATTGTCGGCAATTTCAATGCTATTGGGCACGCCTGACAGTGAGCGGGATGTTGCGAGAGCTGCATTGTAGGCGTAATCCGTGCTGCCTTCATTTTGGCGATAATAATAGTACCAATTTGGGTCAGTGGGATTTCCGCCCGGATGGTTTTTCTCCTTAGCCATATAAAACACCTCGAAATCCCCCTTCGGCAGCGTGTCCGTATGGCCGTCGCACTCACACTCGGCCTGTTTCAATCCGAAGTCGGTATAGGCTGGCGGTAGATTGGTATAGGTCGCCTTTGCAATCAAATGCTCTCCCGAGGCGGCAGCCTTACCGCCGGGGTTCGCTGCATCCCAGGCGAAGGTCGAGCCATTGATGGTCGGAAGCTTGAAAAAGCAACGGTCTGAGAACTTCACGCCGTCATGCCCTGTGACGCCCGCTGTACCGGTGGGCTTCATCAAGACCTTAATATCCATGGTAAGCACTCCCTGAGCGGCTGCACTGTAAGTGAACTCATTCTGGCCGTCTCCGGCGTCGTTTGGCGCACTTATCGGAGATGCCTTTGGTGTTACCCACTCGAAGAGCGGCACGTAAAGCGTGGCATCCTTCCCCTCGATGACGAACTCCTCTCCAAGCGATTCATCGGAGGTGCCCATGATAGATTCTGGGTCTTCGACAACCAAACATGCCTGCGAGGTATCAATCTCCAGCGTGTGATCGTAGTCAGGATTCGGCTCGTAATCATGGTCGGGGTCGGTGGCGATGTGGATCAGTTCCACCTTGTATTTCGCGCCTTTCGGCAACTGGAAAGAATCGGTTTGGGAAACGCCGTATTCCCGATTCGTTCTGAAACGCTCCGTATGTCCTGTATTGTCGCCTTCAAGCGGCGTGAGCTTCACCCGATACTTCTCGGAGTGGCTGCCGCTGTCGTCGCCGAAGGTGACATTGACCGATCGTGTGCCGCTCGGCGGCGGCTGGCTATCGTTTGGATCGTTGGGATTGCTCCCTTGTCCGACCTCAACGCCATCGTCCACTCCGTCCCCATCGGTATCCGGGTCATCAAATCTTGTATTGTTGTCCGCCTCTTGAGAATTATTCAAACCGTCGCCATCTGGGTCAGCAGTCGCGTCATTCGTCGCATCGGCATCAGTGCTATTGTGGACGGTAGGATCAAATCCATTCGCGAGTTCCCAGCCGTCGGGAAGCGTATCCATGTCTGTGTCGGGCTGGCTCGGATCCGTACTGTGGGTCGTAAGTTCCGCGAGATTCGCGAGGCCATCCAGCTCCCTGTCTTCCAAAGCATCGCTTATGCCGTTGCTATTGGAGTCGGTGAGGCGCGGATTGAGCTTCAGGTTGTATTCCCAGAGATTACTCAAACCATCCGAATCCGCATCGCTGGCTGCGTCACTTGCTAATAAAGGATTGAGCAGGTAAGTGACCTCAAATCCATCCTTCATTCCATCACCGTCCGTGTCGGAATCATAGGGTCCCGTTCCAGCGTTGTATTCGCCGAGATTTGTCAGACCGTCGTTATCGTAGTCATAGCCACCCTCATCGAAATTCAGATCGAAGTAGTAGGTGACTTCGTAACCATCCGCCATTCCATCGTTGTCCGTATCGGAATCCAGCGGATCGCTGTTGTAGTAGCTAACCTCGTTGATATTGCTGATGGAGTCGCCATCGAAATCGTCGTTGTCGGGGTCAGTTGTTGGCTGGTCGGTGTATTTCAGGCGGAAAAAGCCTTTGTCGGCAGTGCCATCGACTTCGTAACTGATGTCCACATTATTGCCGCTCTCAATGATCGGTGCCCATGTCCACCTGTTGAGGTGGTCATTCGGGTCGGAAACCTGAATGAAATAGGTGCGCCCGGCATGACCATGCCAGCGGAGGAACTTGTCAGGTCCGACAGTTACCAGTTCGGAAGCCTGCTCAATGCCATTGCCCTGCGCCGAGAGCTGAGGAACCGCGCAAAAAAGCGAGAAAACCAAAATCAGGAAAAATCTCATCGTCCGCCCTCCTGTTTGAGATAACGGCTGCCGCGATGCGGCTTGAGCCAAAACGTATGACTCTCCGGTTTCGGAGGGTGGGCGGCGTGCCAGGCGGCGGCAGCCGCCTGATACTCTTCCCTCGCCTTCTGAATCAGGACGAGCCGCTCCTTGTGCTTGATGTAGTAGTCGCGAAGCGTGCTGAGAATGCGGATGGCTTCCG
>JBBRCO010000017.1:0-34700 GCA_038204755.1 Verrucomicrobiales bacterium | reverse complement strand
GGGAACGCTGCGGGTGTGATTGCGCCCGTCTTCCCAAACTTGGAATTTGAAGTAGGGACCAAGTGTGACGGTGCCATGGCCGTCGGGAGAAGGTCGCTGCAGGTATTGTTCGGTAAGGGTGCCTCGCTGCATGTGGGTGATGCTGCCAAGTTGTTCAATGAGGGCTTCACAGGTTGGAATGACAGGTGGTATTTTCATCGAAAATGAAATTAACTATGTACATAGGTAATGACAAGACCCAAAAAAAACAAACGCTCGCGGGGATTTTTGATTTTTTTGTCATGCACCCAGCTCGATGCCGTGCCCGAGAAAACTCTGGACTGGAAATTCAGCCTCCCAGACCCATGGAAGCGCCAGCTCTTCGTCGCCCTGTGCCGCAGGAATCATCTGGAGCCATTCCGCCAATACCGCCAGCGATACACCACCGTCATGGTCCGCTGCACCCGGGCCATGGTCGATCAAACGCTCTGGCCCCAGTTCCTCGAACTCTCACAGCTCCTCCACGATTACCTCGACGAAGCCACCCGCGACATCATCGGCCGCAGCATCCACTGCGATCTATCTGAAGCCACCGAGCAACCGAATCTCCCCGGTGCCTGATAGAATGCCTTCATTCCCCCGCCATCCCGCGTCTCGTAAATTTTTGGGGCGGACGGCGTTTCGCGAACGTGGTCGCGTTGCAATGCCATAGTGGATATGAACTGATCGGCTGAACTTTGGACTGCGGCGGGAGCGTCCATCGCGGTGGAGCGATTCATGAACCAGAGAGAGGGTGGCGGCCGTTCACAAGAGATTAGATCCGAAATGGCCGAGCTATTTAGCACGGCCTTCAAAAATGCCAAAGTCCATAAATCGTTGATTATGAGTATTTCTGGTGCTTGAAGATGGAGTTTTGGCGGATGGAGATGGGGCAAAGCCCTAAGTCCGCAGACTGCCGCTCTATACGGGGGTGATCGCTTCGCGTTCGAGTTTCCCCAGCCAGATGATGAGCATGGCGACGTCTGCCGGGGTGATGCCGGGAATGCGACCGGCTTGGCCGAGAGTGGCGGGGCGGATCTCGGTGAAACGAAGCTGGGCTTCCTTTTTCAGGCCGCGGATGGTGGTGTAATCTAAGGTGGCGGGCAGGCGTTTGCCTTCCTGGCGGGCCATGCGATTGATTTGGATCTGCTGGCGTCCAAGGTGGCCTTGATATTTGAAATTCGTCTCGATGAGCGGCCAAAGTTCCACGTGGAACATTTTGAGGACGTTTTCAGGCAAGGTTTCCCATGAATTCTCAGTCCGGCGGAACCATTGATCGAGTTTGATGCCATCGTGAATCGTTTGGCGGACGTAAGGATCGGCCTTGGCAAGAGCGGCGAGTTTTTCCTCCACCCGGCGGACGCGTTCACCGCTGGAAAGGCCGATGGCGGCGGCTTTTGGGGTGAGGCGCAGGTCGGCATTGTCCTGGCGGAGGAGGAGGCGGTATTCCGCGCGGCTGGTGAACATCCGGTAGGGCTCAGTGCAGCCGCGGGTGACGAGGTCATCGACCATGACGCCGAGGTAGGCTTCGTCGCGACCGAGGATAAATTCGGGTTTTCCCAAGGCTTTAAGGGCGGCGTTGGCCCCGGCGATGAGCCCCTGCCCCGCCGCTTCTTCGTAGCCAGAGGTGCCGTTGATCTGACCGGCGAAGTAGAGGCCTTCGATTTTCTTGGTTTCCAGGGTCGTACGGAGCTGGGTGGGCGGGCAGTAATCATACTCCACGGCATATCCGGGACGCAGAATCTCACATTTTTCGAGGCCGACGATGGAGCGGAGGAATTCGAGCTGCACCTCGTAAGGCAACGAGGTGGAAACGCCGTTCACGTAGTATTCCAGCGTATGCCGACCTTCGGGTTCGAGGAAGATCTGGTGGCGGTCCTTTTCGGCGAAGCGCACGACTTTGTCTTCGATGGACGGGCAATAGCGCGGGCCGACGCCCTCGATCACGCCGCAATACATCGGCGATTGGTGCAGGTTTCCGGCGATGATCTCGTGGGTGCGGGGGTTCGTGTAGGTAATCCAGCAGGGCATTTGTTCCACGTGGAACATTGGGTCACCCCATGGGTTCAGGGTAAAGAGGTCGTTTTCGCCCTTTTGGAGGGTGTCGGCCATGAAGCTGAACTTAGGAACGGGTCTATCACCGTCCTGGCGCTCGCATTTTGAGAAATCGATGGAACGGGCGTTGAGGCGGCAGGGCGTGCCGGTTTTGAAGCGCTCGACGTCGAAGCCAAGGCGCTTGAGGGATTCGGATACATGGGAGGTGGCATCCCCCATCCTACCGCCTTTTTCGTTGCGGAGGCCGACATGCATGAGGCCGCCCATGAAGGTGCCTGCGCTGAGGATGACGGATTTCCCGGCGATTTCCATGCCCAGCGAGGTGGCAACGCCGATGATGTGGTCGTTTTTCACGAGAATTTCGGCGACGTTTCCCTGATGTATCTCGACGCCGGGCATGGCTTCGAGCTCGCGCTTCATGCGAAATTGGTAGGCTTTCTTATCGCACTGGGCGCGCGGAGCACGGACGGAGGGGCCTTTCGAGGCGTTGAGCATGCGCCATTGGATTCCGGTGGCGTCGGTGTTAAGGCCCATGATGCCACCCAAGGCGTCGATTTCGCGGACCATGTGGCCTTTGGCGAGCCCGCCGATCGCTGGGTTACACGACATCTGGCCGATGGTGTCCAGGTTCTGAGTCAGCACGGCCACCTCGGCACCGAGCCGGGCGGCGGCCATCGCAGCCTCGATGCCGGCATGGCCGGCACCAATCACAATCACATCATAGCACTTGGGGTATCGAAACATCGCAGGACGGGCAAGATAGCCGGAAGGGCATCCGGCTCAAGCATGGAAACGGAAGGATCTGATTCCCGATTGTTCCACGTGGAACAATGTCATTCCATCCGATTAAGAATCCCGGCAGTAGCGCGTGGGAGCAGTTCCTCCAGACGAAACTCCTCGCGAGCCGTCCGGTTCGCCAGCACCACAAGCGGCACGCCAAACTCAGCGAGCACTTGGCGACACGCACCACAGGGCGAGATGGGCACCGCAGTATCGGCCACCACGGCTATGGCGAGAAATTTCCGCACGCCTGCAGTAACCGCAGCACTGATGGCCACGCGCTCGGCGCAGTGGGTGAGGCCGTAGGAAATATTCTCCACGTTGCAGCCACAAAACACCCTGCCATCCTCGGCCAACACTGCGGCACCGACGTGGAAATTGGAATATGGCGCATAGGCCATATCCCGCGCCTGCCACGCTGCCGCCACCAAAGTGTCCCATTCCATGACACGACGCTACGCGTATTCCATCGTTTCAGGAACATAAAAAACCTTTCACAAACCTAGATTTTGGTCTAGCCGCGCCCGCAAAAATCCTCAATCCTGTTTTCCTTATGCAACGCTATCTCCCACTCGTATTGGTCGCAGGTCTTATTATCGCATTCCGCGCGCTCGGGAGCGCGTTTCCAGAGACTTTGCCAAACTTCCAACCACTCTCCGCAGTGTTCTTCTGCGGTGCCCTGCTGGCCTCTGGTTGGCGTGGTTTTGCCGTTCCCTTCGCCGCTTGGGCCATCACTTATCCGCTCGGCGGCGGACACTTGTCCAACGATCCTTCTGTTTTCGCGACCACGCTTCTCGCGTTAGGTTTGGTTTTCCTGCTCGGAAAATCATTGGTCAACAAGGGCATTCCCACCCTTCTCCTTGGTTCGGTCGCCTCAGCTCTGATCTTCCATGCCGTGACTAACACAGCCGCCTGGCTGGGTGATCCGCTCTACGCGAAAACTCTCACCGGCTTATGGCAATCCCTCTGGACGGGTCCGCTTGGCTCGCCGATTGCTTCTTGGGTGTTTCTCCGGAACATGACCGCTGCGAACGTGCTCTTTACCGGCCTCATCGTCCTCGCCCAATTCCGTATGCCGAAACCGAGCCTCTCGATCCCCACCCCTGCTTTCGCCAAATCCCGCTAAGCAAAAACCCATTGATTTCCTGATCCGTCCTTCAACGCCCGCCCCATGACCAGCGCTAGCCCCTCCCCACTCGATTTCGCCAGCTCACCGATCAACCAATCGCTCACCGCTGAGCGCAAAATCGAGCTCTTCTCGCAAATGGTCCGCATCCGGCGTTTTGAGCAGGCCGGTCTGAAATACTACCAAGGGGGGAAAATCGGCGGCTTTCTCCATCTCTACATCGGTCAGGAAGCGGTCGCCGTCGGCACCACCTCCTTGCGCGGACCCGACGATCATTACATCACCGCCTATCGTGACCACGGCCACGCACTCGCGCTCGGCATGAACATGAACGAGTGCATGGCGGAAATGTATGGTAAGCAGACCGGTTGCTCCAAAGGTAAGGGCGGCTCCATGCATTTCTTCGCACCAGACAAGAATTTCTGGGGCGGTCACGGCATCGTCGCCGGACAAACCCCGCTGGGTCTTGGACTCGCCTACGGATTGAAATACCTCGGTCGCGAAGGCTGCTGCCTCTGCTATCTCGGCGACGGCGCTGTCAACCAAGGCGCCTTCCACGAGTCGCTCAACATCGCGGCGCTTTTCGATATTCCAGTCATCTACGTCATCGAAAACAATGGTTACTCGATGGGCACGTCTCAGGAGCGTTCGTCCTCCTACAGCGGCTGCCTTGCCCAACGCGCCGAAGCCTATGCCATCGAATGGGATGTCATCGACGGATCCGACGTTTACGAAGTCCGCGCCAAGACCCACATCGCGATGGAGCGTGCAAAAAAGCAGAGCAAGCCCACCGTTCTGGAAATCGACACCTATCGCTACTACGGCCACAGCATCGCCGACGCGAACCATAAAAAATACCGCACTCCGGAAGAGATCGAGAACTACAAGCAGAACCACGATCCCATTTCCGTCTTCCGTCGCAAGCTGATTGCCGAAGGAGTTTTCACCGAGGAAACCGCTGCCGCGATCAACAAGGCAGCCGCCGAGGAAGCCGCTGCTTCCGTCAAATTCGCCGAGGAATCCCCTGCCCCAACCGTCGCCGATA
This sequence comes from Verrucomicrobiales bacterium, assembly GCA_038204755.1. Classification (GTDB taxonomy): domain Bacteria; phylum Verrucomicrobiota; class Verrucomicrobiia; order Verrucomicrobiales; family Akkermansiaceae; genus Luteolibacter. The sequence goes on along the minus strand of JBBRCO010000017.1, from coordinate 29,676 downwards.
TCAGCACGGACGTCTATTGGGAAACTGACAACAACACACCTGCCTCGAAGATCGGCCGACACTTCTTCAACGACTGATCACCGCAGACCCTCGTCGCATCCCCCATTCCCTTTTATCGCCCAACGCTTTTTAGAAACACCATGTCCCGTATTCTCACCTACCGTGAAGCTCTCCGTGAAGGCCTCGATGAGGAACTCGCACGCGATCCAAACGTCGTCCTGATGGGCGAAGAGGTCGCCCAATACAACGGCGCTTACAAAGTCACCGAAGGCCTTTGGAAAAAATGGGGCGACAAGCGCGTGGTCGATACCCCGATTTCCGAAGCCGGCTTCATCGGCATGGGCATCGGAGCCTCAATGCTCGGCGTCCGTCCGGTCATGGAGCTGATGTTCTGGTCTTTCCATTCGGTGGCTTTCGACCAGCTCGTCAGCAACGCCGCCTGCGTCCGCTACATGTCCGGCGGACTTTGTAACTGCCCGATCGTCGTCCGCGGCCCAGCCAACGGCGGAACTGGTGTCGGTGCCACCCACTCGCACATTCCAGAAGGACTTTTCGCCGCTTTCCCTGGATTGAAAGTCTGCGCTCCCGCCACCCCGGCCGATGCAAAGGGCCTGATCAAAGCCGCCATCCGCGACAACGATCCCGTTTATGTCATGGAAAACACCCTGCTCTACGGCAGCACCGGTGAAGTGCCGGATCCCGCCGATGGCGACCATGTCGTTCCACTCGGCGTCGCCGATCTCAAGCGCGAAGGCTCGGACATCTCGCTCATCGCCCACGGCCGGTCCGTCATCCAATCCCTCGCCGCCGCAGAAATCCTCCAAAGCGAACATGGCATCAGTTGCGACGTTCTCGATCTCCGTTCGATCCGCCCTCTCGACCAGGATGCAATTCTCAAGTCCGTCATGAAAACCAACCGCGTGGTGCTCGTTGACGAGTCCAAGCCGTTCGGTGGCGTCTCTGCAATGGTCGCCATGCTCATTCAGGATCACGCATTCGATTACCTTGACGCTCCGATCAAGCGCGTCTGTTCGATCGATGCCCCTGCAATTTATTCGCCACACATTGAGCATGAACAACTTCCGAATCCGAGACGAATTGTTGAAAAAGTCCTTACCATCGCTTGATGTCGTTTTCCCCGGAACTGTCTTTTTTATTGCCAACACCGCCATCCTTTCTAGCATCCTCAATATGTTCCTGCGTTTCACGACCATTATCGCCGCAACCACCGTCGCGCTCTCTCTGAGCTCCTGCTGCTGCTTGTAAAATCCAACATTTTTCCTCTACCTATCCAAACTAAAGCTATCATGAAAAACCTTGTTCTTCTTGTCACCGTGGCTGCCGCCTCACTCGGCTTCTCATCTTGCTGTTCGATGTTCGGTGCCACTTCCCAACACGCCGGATACCGCACCGTCACCAAACAGGTGAAAACCTGCTATTATGACACAGTCACCGAGGAAGTGATCGTCCCTGGCGATTCGAAGAGCGGTAAAGGCGGAATGGTACAGACCATCGAAAAGAAGGTTCCCCGCTACAAAACTGTGACCAAGCAAGTCGCTGTCCATGGAGGTTCATGCGCCCGCTACTACTGCCCCACCAAAGACCAATGCGGCACCACTTCCGAAGCCACACGCAACCTCGCCAGTGCGCAAGGATCCGTCGGCAGCCCCAACATCGGCCTCATCCCAACGATGAAACCAATCGCTCCCTGAGCCGATCATTCCAACACTTTTCAAAGCGCGGAGGAGATCAATGCTCCCCGCGCTTTCTTGCTTCCCTATCCGGCAGTAAAAAGGCTGGAAATACCCTGATTATTTACCATCCTCCCCACGACTCCACTCCCTACCTACTACCATGTCTGTGAACATCGAAATGCCAAAACTCTCGGATACCATGACCGAGGGCACCCTCATCAAATGGCACAAACAAGTCGGCGATACCGTTGAAATCGGCGACATCCTCGCTGAGGTGGAAACCGACAAAGCCACCATGGAAATGGAAGCTTTCGACGATGGAGTCATCACGAAAATCCTTATCAAAGAGGGCGAAAAAGCCAACATCGGCAGTGTGCTCGCCATCCTCGGCAGCGAGTTCAACGAAGCATCCGCTCCCGCACCCCAGCCTGTTGCTCCCGCACCAGTGCAACAAAACCCTGTCGCAGCCGCATCGCCGACCCCCGCAACGGCCCCCGCAGCGGCCCCCATCTCCCCGGTTGGTAGCGATGGCGAGCGCCGCAAATCCTCTCCCCTCGCCCGCAAGGTCGCATCCGATCTCGGAATCAATCTGGCAGCAGTCACCGGCACCGGCCCGGGAGGACGCATTCTCAAGAACGACGTCGAAGGCGCTGGCAGCACCGCCGCCAAAACAGCACCCGCCCCTTCTTCCGAGGCCGCCGCCGCCGCCGCTCTCGCAGCTTCTATCAAAAACAAAGCAACAGCACCCGCTGCCGCACCCGCACCGCAGGCCATCGCTCCGGTCGCAAAGGACGGCGATGAAATCGTCCAGCTCAGCTCGATGCGCAAAATCATCGCCTCGCGCCTGCTCACCTCGAAGACCACCATCCCGCACTTCTATCTCCATGTAGATGTCGATGCCGCACCGCTGATGGCACTACGCAAGCAAATCAACGATCAAGCTGAGAAAACCCACGGCAACAAATACTCCGTCAACGACTTCATTCTCAAAGCGGTCATCAACGCCACGGTGACCGTTCCAGCAGTGAATGCTTCCTTCGCGGGAGAACACATCGTAAAATTCAAGCACGTCGGACTTTCCGTCGCCATCGCCGTGGAAGACGGACTCGTCACCCCGGTCATCAAACAGGCCGAAACAAAATCCCTCCTCGCCATCTCACGCGCCGTCAAGGACTTCGCCATTCGTGCCAAGGATAAGAAGCTCAAGCCTGATGAGTTCGACGGCGGCACCGTCACCGTCTCCAACCTCGGTGCCTGGGGAATCGAATCCTTCGATGCCATCGTCAACCCACCGCAGGCTGCCATTCTATCCGTGGGGGCAGCAATCGAAAAACCGGTCGTCAAAAATGGCCAGATCGTTCCCGGCCTGCGCATGAACCTCGGACTCTCCTGCGACCACCGCGTGATCGATGGAGCAGTCGGTGCCCAGTTCCTCTCGGAGATCAAGAAGCTCATCGAACAACCCGCTCTGATGCTGCTCTGAAGCCTCCTGCCCTTCAAACGGGTTCCCTGGTCTTACAAATCATTCCAAGCCTTCCAGCACCCTGTTGGAAGGCTTGCTTCGCAAATGGGTGAATCTCTGCCAAACCGTCTCTCCGTTGCATCCCGTTCTAATTAATCTCTCCCCGCTCTTGATGACTTCTTCCTTTTTGAACCTATAAGATCTTCTTCTTCATAGTGTGAATAAGGATGGAAAAGGGCTGTTCCACGGCTCAACCATGCGGGTTCCACGGCATGAACAAGTTGGGTAACAAGCTGTATGATTTCCGAATGAATGACCATTTGGACAAACCTCCGTTGATTCTGCCCATCCGTTCCGATGTTATTCCCAGGCTTTTCCGAGGTTCTTGGAAAACGTCCCGGAGCTTGCGGAAACTGATCGTGCCAGCCCATGATCGCCCAGATGAAACAGGCGGTGATCACGGGCGGAAACGGCACACTCGGCCGTGCCATCGCAGCCGCCATTCAGTGCCCCGGCTGGCAGATCCTGACGCCAACAAGCACCGAAATGGACGTCCGCGACGAAGCCATGGTTCGGGACTATTTCCAGCATCATCCCGCAGAGCTCCTCGTCTGCGCCGCCGGGATTATCCGCGACGCACCGTTGCTTCGCCTGACCAGTGATTCATGGGACGATGTCCTCGCGGTGAACTTCAAAGGAGCAGCAGCCTGTGCCAGAGCTGCGCTGTCCCAAATGATCCGCAACGGTGGCGGGCACATCATTTTCATTTCAAGTTTTTCTGCACTGCATCCGCCGGTGGGGCAAGCGGCTTATGCTGCCGCCAAGGCCGCGCTTCTCGGTCTGACGGAAGATCTTGCCCGGGCTCATGGCAATCGCAATATTCGGGTCAACGCGGTCCTTCCCGGGTTCATCGAGTCAAGAATCACGGAGAATGTTACAGCCAAGCGCCGTGACGAAGTGCGAGAATCCCACCTTCTCAGCCGTTTCAACACTCCGGATGAGGTCGGAAAGTTCATTCGCCATCTCCATCACGATTTACCGCACACGTCAGGCCAGGTGTTCCAGCTCGACAGCCGGATTTCCTGAAAAGTGACCGTTTTATGAGGGTTGCACTATCTCAGGGAAGTGTTTTTACTTCGCCTTCCCGACCGCGCGACCTTACGAGCGTTCATCCGCCAAAATCCATTACCTCAACAAAATACCGATGAAAATTTCCAAGAATAATTTCGCCAACGAAGAAGTCGTGCTCGATTTCCATGAGTATGAAGCCTGCAACTTCACCAACTGCCGCTTCGTCGTACTGGGCTACGGTCCGTTTTCGCTGAACGCCTGCGAGGTGACCAACTGCGAATTCACCTTCGCCGGTCCGGCCGCCAGTACCATCCAGACGATGTCCACCATCTATCACAATATTGGCGAACAGGGCAAACAACTCATCGAAGGCACCTTTGAACAGATCCGCAACGCCGGCGTGAATAAGCCTGCCTGATTTTCAAATCGATGGAAAAATACATCGGGATCGGAGGGATAGCCTCCGGTCCTTTTTTGTTGCATCACAAAAGTAGAGTTCAGCCTGACACGACCATACGTGATGTAGCCGCGCGGAAGAGTCTGAGTTTTCCATAGCTGATCCGGCCTTCGAGTTGTTCAAAAACAGGCTTCAGCGAGATATCTTCATAGCCTTCAAGAGCGGCCCGCATTTCTCGCTCCTCGGTTGCGGAGTACAATGCCCGTGGATCGATCGTTTCACCTGACAGGATCGCTTCAGCAAGGTGTCCCTCAATGGTGTTTTCCTTGAAACCGCGGATTACGGCGATTTCAGCGATGGCTTTTCCGAGTTTCAAAAGCGATAGCGTTTCGTTGGCGGTGTCGCTGAGACCTTCAGTGGGTTTATGTGTTGGTGCTTGGGAGGCGGAGGAAGACAACCGGGCGAATTTCTGCGGTGGATTGGTTTCAAGCCACTCGTGAATGATTGCTAGAAATACGTCGCCATAATCCTCGCGCTTCTTTTCGCCCACACCGGGGATGCTGAGAAGCGCCTGCCCGTCACGCGGATAGTCGCGGCTGAAGTGGCGCAGCGTTACGTCGGAGAAAACCACGTAAGGCGGAACATTCCGGGCATCGGCGAGTTCCTTACGAAGCGTGCGAAGGCGGTCGAACAGGCCGGTGTCGCAGGGAATGTCGCCCGCACGGGTGACCGGCTGCGAGCGGTGCGTGGCTAATTGACGCGTCAGCATCACGGTGGAGCGGGTTTTCAGGATATCGATGCCCTGCTGGCTGACAGAGACGGTGGGAAACTGATCCTGGCTTGCAGCTAACAATCCAATCCGCAGCAACTGTCGTCCGAGATCCACCCAATAGGGGCGCGGCTGGTCTTTACCAATGCCGTGGGTCCTGAGCTGGTCGTGTTTCCAGCGCTGGATTTTCTCCGACATGCCGCCCGTCAGGACCTCGGCAATATGATTGAGTCCGACGTTGAAATTCCCAGCCTGACGAATGCGGAGGACACAGCTCAGGAGCTTCTGCACGTCGATGGTGGCATCCCATTTTTCGCGTGGCTGGAGGCAATGGTCGCAGCCGCCGCAGTTTTCCGCGGTCCACGTCTCACCGAAGTATCCTAGCAAACCGACGCGGCGGCAGGCCTCGTTCTCGGCGAAATGCGTCATTTGGTCGAGCTGCTGATGGGCCACCTTGCGCGCGTGCTCGTCCGGGATGTCATCGAGAAATTTCAGGTATTTCATGAAGTCGCCGCGCGAGAAAAGTAGCAGGCAGTCTGCTGGCAGGCCGTCGCGTCCGGCGCGCCCGGTTTCCTGATAGTAGCCCTCGATGTTCTTCGGCATGTCCGCGTGGATGACGTATCGCACGTTCGGCTTGTTGATGCCCATGCCGAAGGCGACGGTGGCGCAGACGATTTTCGCCTCGTCGCGGAGGAAGGCGTCCTGGTTTTTCGCCCGCAGCACGGGATCGAGGCCAGCATGATAGGCCACGGCGGAAAATCCATGTGCGCACAACGTGGCGGCGAGCGCCTCGGTATTTTTCCGCGACTGGCAGTAAACGATGCCCGAGTCATCGGGTCGGCTGCTGGCGAAGTTACAGACCTGCGCCGCCGCACCGGCCTTGGCGATCACTTGGTATTTCAGGTTCGGACGATTGAAGCTGGCGAGGAAGCGTGCGGGGTTTTTCAGCTCCAGTTGTTTCACGATGTCCTCGCGCACCCGCTCGGTGGCGGTGGCCGTGAGGGCGAGGATCGGGATTTCTCCCGTCCACTCGCGCACCTCCCTCAGGCGGCGGTATTCCGGCCGGAAATCGTGACCCCACTCGCTGATGCAGTGCGCCTCATCCACCGCCAGCGCGGATACTTTCCAGCCTTTTAAAAGCGCCAGGAAATCCGCCAGCATCAGGCGCTCCGGCGCGACGTAGAGAAGTTGATAGTCGCCGCGCCCCAGCCCTTCCAAACGGTCCCGTGCCTCGGTGGGGTCCAGCGTCGAGTTCAGGAAAGTGGCGTTCACCCCGCTGGCTTGCAATTGGTCCACCTGATCCTTCATCAACGCGATCAGCGGCGAGACCACGATGGTCAGTCCGTCCCGCACCAGTGCCGGAAGCTGATAGCAAAGGCTTTTTCCAGCACCGGTCGGCAGGATCGCCAGCGCATCCCGTCCGGCCAGCGAGGTTTCCATGATCTCCCGCTGCAGCGGCCGGAATTCATCGTAGCCGAAAGTCTGCTTCAGGCGGCCGGACAAGGATTGCGCGTTCATGCGTCCATGAGAAAACTAATCATTTGAACACGTCAAGCGGGAAATGAGCGGGATATTCGCAGCAGGCCGTTGTATTCGCTTTAACGTGAATATAGGAGCGATGATTTTTCAAAATTAAAAAAATGGAGTCCACCGGCGTTTTCGAGTGCGGAGCGCAACCATGCGCGGCGCCGCCATTGCCGCTTGCTGATTCGGTGGGGGCGGATAAGGATGGTGAATTCCCGACACCATGATTCCACGCAGTTCCATCCTTTTCGCTCCGGCGGGCGTGATTCTGACATTGTGGCTGGCAGCGGTGCCGGCGGGTGCGCAGGATGCAGGGCTGACCGGACTGGTGGAAAAATCCCTGCTGGCGATGCATGGCGAGCGGTGGCAGGAGTCGCTCGATCTCGGTAGCGACGCGGTTTCTCGTTTCGGTAGGGATGATCCGCTCAAGCGCTTCGGGCCGCAGTTCGGAACGCTTTATTTCCGCAAGGGCGTCTGTGAGATGAAACTGAAGAAATGGGGCGATGCAATGCGGTCATTCGAGACCTGTTACCGCGATTTTCCGAACGAGGGCACCGACCGCGCCAATGGTTTCCAGAAACTGGCACTGCTCAAATGGGGCGAGGCGGCGATGGGTGCGGAGGAGTGGGAGCTCGCGGCGCGGCAGTTCCGCAAATTCCTCGGTGAGCGCGACAAGGCGGCCGACCAGTTTCCACATGGCGTTTTTTACATCAATCTGGCGGTGTGCCACTACCGCTTGGGAAATATTCCTGAAGGCAACGAGAACCTGGAGATCGCCATTTATAACAAAGACCACTTCCCCACTCCCGAGTCCGGGATCATCGCGGGATTTGAGGCGCTGGTGACAGCGGTGACCGCAATGCGCAAGGAGCAGACGCTGACGGACTTCCTTGATAGAAACCGCGGCGAATTTCTGGTCGCGCCGTCCGCCATGCACCGCTACGCGCCCGCTTTCCTGAAACTGGCTGGAGACGCGGCGGCGGCGGACATGACGCGGGCGGCGCTGGCCATCTATCAACTCGTGCCGTCCACGCAGACCGCCCTCGACGATGCGCGCGCGCGGCTGGCAAACAGCGCCGATCCTGCGGAGAAAACTGAACTGGCAAAGGACATCGCCGGACTCGAGGCCGAGCTTGATGGGAAAAATCCGCCGGAGATGATCCGGCTGGCGGCGGTGGCATTCCTCCACGAGAAAAACGGCAACGTCCGCGGCGCATTCGCCGCCTATCAGCAACTGGAGCTGTATTTTCCGAATGCACGGAACCGTGAGGAGAACCTGTTCAACCTTGTCCGGACCTCGTCGTTGGTCGCCGGTCCCGATCGGGCGCGCGGCCTTGCGCAGACCTTCATCCGGGATTTCCCGGACTCGCCGCGTGTCCCGGAACTCAAACGCCTGATGCACTGAACACGCCATGATGAACCACCTTCTTCTAGCAGTCATGTTTCCCTTCCTCGCCATCAATGTAGCCGCAGAGGAGGTGTTCTGGCTGCTGCCGGGGCATTTGGTCGGGAAAGACGGAACGGTCGATAGGATCTGGCTGGTTTCCGCAATGAAGACGTCTATCCGGTATCGCACAGCACAGAATTCGCCGGAAGTCACCGAGCATCCGATTTCGGAAATCACGGCTGTCTGTTTGGACGAGCCACCGGAGTTTACGATCGCCATGAACCTCTATCAGGCGCGGAAATACGATGAGGCGCGGTTGAAATTCATGGAGGTGAGGCGACGCTTCATGCCTTTGGCGGATTTGAAAAACAATCCGTCAACGCTCGCCGCGTTTTACGAAACCGAATGCCTGCGCAAGGCGGGCGATCTCGACAGTCTGGCAGCGGCGCGGGCGGGATTTTCCAAAGATCCCCTCACTCGCGAAACCCACCACCGGCAACTGGAGCTCAACGAGATCTGGGAGGCCGTGCGGGTGAAGGCCTGGCTGCGTGTTGAAACGCTGGCCAAGGAGCGGGAGAAAATGCTGCTGCCCGGCGACCAACGCGCGCAGGTCGCCTATTGTCAGGGACTCGCCCTTGAAGCCCTGAATCGGCCGGACGAGGCGCTGTTCGCCTACAACATCGCGCTGACCGCGGATGCCGGTGCGTCGGAGGAAACCGCGCGGCCGGCGGCATTGCGGATTCTCGCGATTTTTCACGCGGACGAGCAGGTGCGGGAGGCAATCCGGTTCCGCAGCACGAAGGACGAGGAGAAGGCTTCCCTGGGCGCTCTCAAGCTGGCGGAGGCGGCCGGCGTTGCGCGGCTTTTCCAGCTTTCCTTCGGGGCTGATGCACCGTTGCCGACCGAGTTTGCGGAGTTTCTCCAACATGCTCCGGGACGCTGAGGTTCCAGGGAATGGCGGAATCGGCCCGCCGAATCCGTGAAGTGCCCGTGCGGTCAGGACTTCGCTGCTTTCTCCAAGGGCGGCCAATTCAGACTCTGGATTCGGGGTCCGTTCGGCCGGAAAGATTGGCGCAGGGCTGGTTCCGCTGTTCGGGGTTAGTAATAAATATTGATATTTAGGATGAATTAACTAAAATGGATGCAATGACTAACGAAGAACGCGCGTCGCTGATCCGGAGGCTGTTTTTGCTTCTGCTGACAGTTCTTGTCGTCACAGCCGTGTGGTTCTACCCGAAACCTGTCGAAAAAGCATCGACCGAGGCTGCAGTGGCAGCGGATGATGCGTTGGAAATCAACAGCTACCATTTTCCGGGCGATCCGAACTGCGAGAAGCTGGCTGGGATCTTGAACAAGGTTCAGAAGAAATACGGGCGGCTGGTGGTGGTGACAAGGATCGACGTGAAGGCCCACCCGGAACTTGCCTTGGCGCAGGGTGTGAAAAAATTGCCGCATGTGACTATCGTGGCAGCCAAGCAGAAAGTTTTCGAATTCGAGGGCCAGTGGTCCCAGGAACAAGTTGAGAAAAAGGTGGAGGAAATCCTTCGCGGCCTCAAGCGGGTCGGCAAGGACTGGCGGCCGACAGTCGCCGGGATGAAGCCGGCCACCAATTAGATACCCCCGAGAGAACCCCGCCCAACCCCCTGTGAAGCTCCCCTTGGCTTTTGCGGTGATCGCCCTGATCACCCTGTCCGGCTGTGACCATATCCGAAAACTCGCTGATTCAGTGGGGAAAAAGGAACGGTCCTCCGCAACCGCGCCCGCGAACCTCGGTCCGCTGGTGGTGGACGTGCCGGACGGGGGTCTCGACAGTTTCATCCTCCAGCAGAATCGGCTGGCAATCGTTTTCTTCACAGCGGAATGGAGCGGCCCGAGCCGTCAGATCGATCCGCTTCTGGAACACATTACCCAAGAAAAGATGGGCGTGGTAGTGGTCGGGAAAATCGATGTGGACCGCTTTCGCAACTTGGCCACCCGCGAGGGTGTGAGAAACCTCCCGGAAATCCGGATCTACCGGCGCGGGCGGCTGGTGGATAAATTCATCGGTCTGCGCGACGAGTCCGAAGTCCGGCAGATGGTGGAGACGCACACCAAGGGGCTTTCTCCGGCGGCCTTGGTGGCACAAGCAGAGAGTGCTCCGCAGGCCATTACCCAGCCGATGACAAAGGACTGGATGCCGTCCGGAGTGCGGCGGCGGTGACCTCCCGTGCTCAATTCACAAAAGGGCTAGCTCCCAAAAAGTTCAGGATGAGAGAGAAATCTCAAGCATAGGAAATTTATTTAGCTAAATAACGAAATGTTTATCAGGGAGAGGTAGGTGGAGGTAGGTGGAGGTAGGTGGAGGTAGGTGGAGGTGGGTGGAGGTGGGTGGAGGTGGGAAAATCTGTCGGGCGGGAGGTCCCAGCATGTTTGGAGAATACCAAGATCCGGCAGTTGAAATGAGGATTCTGAGAGCTGCCCGGCCAACTCGAAATGCGGGCGGCTTTCCATCGCCGCTTCAATTGCGAGGTTTGTCCACCATGCCCTTTACAAGGCGGATGATCCCTGCCACACACCTCGAAATTTAGCTGCCCTGCGCTCCGGCGGATTTTCCCAACCTTCTCACGACCATGCCCAAAGACACCTCGATCCGTAAAATCCTCGTCATCGGCTCCGGCCCTATCGTCATCGGCCAGGGCTGCGAATTCGACTATTCTGGCGTCCAGGCGTGCAAGGCGCTGAGGGAAGAAGGCTACGAGGTGATCTTGGTGAATTCGAATCCGGCGACGATCATGACAGATCCGGAATTTGCGCATCGCACTTACATCGAGCCGATTACGCCGGAAGTGGTGGAAAAAATCATCATCCGTGAGAAGCCGGATGCGCTCCTTCCCACGCTCGGTGGCCAGACGGCGCTCAATACTTCGATGTCGCTCTTCAAATCCGGCGTGCTCGAAAAACACGGCGTGAAAATGATCGGCGCGAAGGCCGAGGCCATCGACAAGGGCGAGGACCGCCAGCTTTTCAAAGAGGCGATGATCAAAATCGGCCTCGACATGCCGTGCTCCGGCATCGCCCACACGATGGAAGAGGCGAAGAAAGTCGCAGAGGAAATCGGGACATTTCCACTCATCATCCGCCCAGCCTTCACGCTCGGCGGCCAAGGCGGCGGCATCGCTTACAACCGCGAGGAATTCGAGGAAATCATCACCCGCGGACTCGATCTATCTCCCGTTTCTGAAGTGCTCATCGACGAATCGCTGCTCGGTTGGAAAGAGTTCGAAATGGAAGTCATGCGGGACTGCGCCGACAATTGCGTGGTCATTTGCTCAATCGAAAACCTCGATCCGATGGGCGTCCACACCGGCGACTCCATCACCGTCGCCCCGATCCAGACACTTACCGACCGTGAATACCAGATCATGCGCGACGCGTCCTTCGCCGTCATCCGCGAAATCGGCGTGGAGACCGGCGGCTCTAATATTCAGTTCGCCACTGACCCGAAGACAGGCCGAATGATCGTCATCGAGATGAACCCGCGGGTTTCACGTTCGTCCGCGCTCGCCTCGAAAGCCACCGGTTTCCCAATCGCGAAAATCGCCGCCAAACTCGCCGTCGGCTACACCCTCGACGAGCTGCCTAACGACATCACCCGCGAAACACCGGCATCCTTCGAGCCGACCATCGACTACGTGGTCACCAAGATCCCGCGGTTCACCTTCGAGAAATTTCCCACCGCGAATCCTGTTCTAACCACCTCGATGAAATCCGTCGGCGAGGCGATGTCCATCGGCCGCACGTTCAAGGAGAGCATGCAGAAATGCCTGCGCTCGCTCGAAACCGGTCGCTGGGGCTTCGGCTTCGATAGCAAGGAACCGCTCAATCCCACCCGCGACGAAATCACCCGCAAGCTCCAGATCCCGAATGCCGAGCGCATTTTCTGGCTGCAAACGGCCTTCGTAAACGGTTGGACGATTGAAGAAATCCACGACGCCACGGCCATCGATCCCTGGTTCCTCGGCCATCTCAAACAGATCGCGGACGAAGGCCTCGATATTCCAAATCATTCTGGCGAAAAAATCATCGCCGCCATTCCCGAGGCCGAGCGCACACCCGGGCGCATCGCGAAAGAACTCTCCAGCCACATGCGTCGTTGGAAAAAACTCGGCTTCTCTGACCGCCAGCTCGCCAAGGCCTTCGGCACCACCGAGGATCATATCCGTGAGGGGCGTAAGAAATTCGGCATCATCCCCACCTACCGCCTCGTCGATACCTGCGCTGCCGAATTTGAAGCCCACACCCCTTATTTCTACTCCACTTACGGTGACGAAAACGAGGCCCGACAGTCCGACAAAAAGAAAATCATCATTCTCGGCGGCGGACCTAACCGCATCGGCCAAGGCATCGAGTTCGACTATTGCTGCGTCCACGCCGCCTTCGCGCTAAAGGAACTCGGTTATGAAACCATCATGGTCAACTCGAACCCGGAAACCGTCTCCACTGACTATGACACCTCGGACAAACTGTTCTTCGAGCCGCTCACGTTAGAGGACGTCCTAAACATCTGCGACCAAGAACAGCCCTTCGGTGTTATCGTCCAGTTCGGCGGCCAAACCCCGCTGAATCTAGCCGCCGACCTCGAACGCCATGGCGTCCCGATCATCGGCACCTCGCCGAAATCCATCGAACAGGCCGAAGACCGCAAGTTCTTCTCCGCGTTGTTGGACAAGCTCAATCTCAAACAAGCAGAAGCAGGCACCGCCACCAACGAAGCCGAAGCGCTCGTCATCGCCAACCGCATCGGCTACCCGGTGCTCGTCCGCCCGTCCTTCGTGTTAGGCGGCCGCGGCATGATGATCGTTTACTGCGATACCGAACTCACCCGCTACATGCGTGAGGCCGTGATCGCCTCGCCCGACCGCCCAGTCCTCGTGGACCGCTTCCTCGACAACGCCACCGAAGTGGACGTCGATTGCATTTCTGATGGAGAAACCTCGGTCGTCGGCGCGATCATGGAGCACATCGAGCAGGCCGGCATCCACTCCGGCGACTCCGCCTGCGTCATTCCGTCCTTTTCACTATCAGACTCTATCAAGGCGGAGATCACCCGCGCCGCCATCGACCTCGCCCGCGAGCTCAAGGTCCGCGGCCTGATGAACATCCAGTTCGCCGTGAAGGACGAGCAGCTCTACGTCATCGAGGTCAATCCGCGCGCTTCCCGCACCGTGCCGTTTGTGAGCAAGGCCACCGGCGTTTCCCTCGCCAAGCTCGCGGCCAAGGTCATGGTCGGTGAAAAACTCGCAGATATGGGCTACACCCAGACCATCGTCCCACCGCATTTTTCCGTGAAGGAAGCCGTTTTTCCATGGAACCGCTTCCCCGGCATCGACATCGTGCTAGGCCCGGAAATGAAATCTACCGGCGAAGTTATGGGCATCGACGCCGATTGGGGCATGGCCTATGGCAAGGCACAGATTGCCGCCTTCAACCCACTTCCGACCGAGGGCACCGTCTTCCTCTCCGTCTCCGATAGAGACAAGGACCGCGCCGTCGCCGTCGCCCGCGATCTGGCTGAGTTGGGCTTCAAAATCTATTCCACCGGCGGCACCCACGCCCGCCTCACCGCAGAAGGCATCCCTAGCAGCCGCGTTTACAAGGTCCTCGAGCAAGCCCGCCCGAACGTGATCGACATGATGAAAAACGGCGAAATCCATTTCATCATCAACACCCCGTCCACCCACGAATCCCGAGCCGATGAGATCCTCATCCGCTCCACCGCCATCGCCCAAAAAATCTCCCACGCCACCAACCTCTCCGCCGCCGAAGCGTCCGTGAAGGCCATGCGATCGCTGAAGACCAAGGAGTTCACCGTGAAGAGCATTCAAGAGTATCACGCTTGATACCTCCAATGAATCTAAGTGATCTGCTTTTGAAGCAGGACATTGATCCCTCCCGGGTCGGGGTCATGAGGCATAAACCATCCGTCTCGAATCCAGTTGGAAAGATCGTCTGCATACCCGTGGGCATTGTTCATGCGAAAGCATGCGAACTCGCGACCATCCCTGTCAGCCTGGCTAGACGAGGCGGAAGCTGCCGAATGGAAAACACCGCAGGACATCAAGGATCGTTTTCGATCTGCGGACTTTCTTTCCGGCAACCGCGTCGTATTTGATATTGGGGGCAACAACTTCCGCATCGTGGTCCTCATCCGCTATTTCAATGGAATCCTTCTCATTCAGAAGATCGGCACTCATGCCGAGTATTCCAATCGTGGGCCGTCAGGACGATCCCATTTGTGCATCCAACCGGCAGACCACCTCTAAAAAATCCAAGGTTGATATCGAAGCCCTCCACGCATGGCGTTGCCGTATCCTTGAACATGTCGCAAAGCACCCAGGGCCGTCACTTGGGAAAAGTTTCATCGATACTGATATTGACTCAGCTTCCGAAAATGATATCAAACGGGAAGCCGTCCGCTTTGCCATGCAAGCATTCATATCCGAGGACCAATGGAATCAATCGGGCTCTTTGAACTTTGCGGATGAAATCCGTGCGGCAGCCAGGAAGCTCGCTATTCACCCGGCGATCATTGCCGGTCGGCTTCGTCGTGAAGCCGCTGACTATCGAAAACACCGGACTTTGATCGGCCAAGGAGAGGTCAAAGTGCTTTTCAGCTAGCGACGGCAATAATGACAGGTCCGTTCGTGGTAAACCGACACCAAGGAAGCCGCCCAGCCGGACACCTCCGGCCTGCTCAAAGCCATGGCTACAAATAAACTTCAGAGTGCCATTCTTGGAAGGTCTGCCAGGCGAATTTACCGGGCCTTTACGGACGCCTGGGAAGCGCCGTGATAAACAGAGCTGCCATGAAAACGATCCTTCTCTTCAGCAGCCTATCCCTCGCCGTTTCCGCACTCGCCGAGCCCCCGAACCCCGGCATCGACTACTCCGGGTTCGTCCTCATCAGCCAGAAACTCGATCCCGTCCGCGAGGCCCGCCGTGTGAGCGAGGAGAAATTCATCGAAATGGCCGCCGGGCCCGGCACCGTGATCCTTGATGCCCGCAGCAAGGACAAGTTCGACAACATTCACATCAAGGGAGCCATCCACCTCGCTCTAACAGATTTCACCGACGAGGCGCTCCGAAGAACCATCCCGGACAAAACCACCCGCATCCTCATCTACTGCAATAACAACTTCAAAAACGAACCCGCTAACTTCCCATCGAAGCGCATCGAAGTAGCCCTCAATATCCAGACCTTCATCAACCTCCACACCTACGGCTATGAAAACGTCTTCGAACTCGCCCCGCTGCTCGACGTGAAAACCACGAAAATCCCCTTCGAAGGCACCACCGTGAAGTGAACCACGAAAAAGTAGCTGGAACATCTTGCTCCAGGCCATTGCGGAGGCGTCTCGCCTCAAGCACCGTCTTTCCTCGCCTTCACCCATTCTCCCGCCCACCTTCTCGTTATGTCGGAAACCACCATCCTCGTGATCGAAGACGATCCCGCCATCCGCCGCGGCCTCGTCGATGTCCTGGAATACGCCGGCTACAAGACCCTCGAAGCCGCGGACGGCCACGCCGGCATGGACCTCGCGCTCAAGGCAAATTACCGCCTACTCTTGCTCGACCTCGTGATGCCCGGCCCCTCGGGTTTCGACATCCTCGAAGCCATCAAACGCAAGCGCCCCGGCCAGGCCGTCATCATTCTATCCGCCCGTGGCGAGGAAAATGACCGCGTCCGCGGCCTCGTCACCGGCGCCGATGACTACGTCGTGAAACCCTTCAGCATGAAGGAGCTGCTAGCCCGCGTCGATGCCGTGCTCCGCCGCACCTGCGAGCGCGGCGCACCCGCCGACCAACGTCCGCTCCCCGGCGGCAGCGTTGATTTCAAGGAAAGTACACTTCATTTCACCGATGGCCGCAACGAGGAGCTATCAGAACGCGAGGGCGAGTTGCTGAGATACCTGTTGGATTCCCAAGGCCGCATCGTCAGCCGCGAGGAGATCCTGCGCCACCTCTGGGGCCTTGATCCCGACCGCACCGAGACCCGCACCATCGACATGCACATCATGCACCTCCGCACCAAGCTCGGTGACAAGGACCAATCCCTCCTCGCCACCGTGCGCGGGAAAGGCTACCGCTGGACCGCATGAAAACCTCACGCAGCCTGCTCATCTGGTCCACCCTCGCCCTGTGCGGCGTGATGGTGTTAGGCGCGATGACCTGGCTCACCCGCGGCGTGCTCGCCTCGGAAAAGGAGCGCGCCATCGCCGAGGCCCGCGCCGATCTTGAGGAACGCACTCGCCTCGCCTTGTGGCGGATGGATGCGGTGGGGGCCGCCATCGTGTTAGGAGAAAACCGCCATCCGCCTGCGGACTACGAACCCACCGCGGAGACGTTTCTGAAAACAGCAGATCCAGCGGTAAAACTGCATTTCGAAGTCAGGCAGTTCGGCAGGCTCACCTCGCCGGAAGGCACTGCGCGAAGGGCGAATTTCGAATCCCTGCGGAAACTGCTCAACACCAATCCACTTCCCGGCAACGAGTGGTCGCTACTCACCTGCGCCGCCGAAGCGGGAGAAACCGCATGGAAATCCGTGCCCAAGGAAGCGTCCAAATCGCAGGGGGACAATGCCTACATCCGACAGCAAAAAGGAGGATACCAAGCCCGCAATGATGGCAATTATCAGAATAATTTCAACGGCACCGAGCGCGCCCAGCGGGCGAAGACCGTGGAGGAAACCGTCAACAATTCTCTCCAACAGGCGGATCAGCAACAAGCCTTCAACACCGCCCCCACCGCAGAAATCACCGAGCTCGGCACCATGCGCGCCGTCTGGGTCGGCGGCGATCTATTCCTACTCCGGCAGATCACGGCCATGGTCGGAGGAAATCAGGAAAAACGCGTGCAGGGCGCATGGCTCGACCCCGATGCCCTGAGACAGCGCCTGCTCGCCGAAGTGAAAGACCTGCTTCCCACCTCCGAGCTCACCTCCATTTTGTCCTCCCCTGCAGACGATCCGTTGGCGCTGATTTCATTCCCATTCCACCTCAAAAGGAACGAAACCTCCCCCGCCACGTCTGCCTCCATCAGCGGCCCGCTGCTCATCGGCTGGATCGCCGTGCTGCTCGCGCTTCTAACCACCTCATTCCTTGTCCACGGCGTCATGCGCCTCAGCGAGCGGCGCGCCTCGTTTGTTTCCGCCGTCACCCACGAACTCCGCACTCCCCTAACGACCTTCCGGCTCTACTCCGACATGCTAGAAAGCGGCGCTGTGAAACCCGAAAAAAGCGGCGACTATCTGCGCGTGCTCTCCCGCGAGGCGGACCGGCTTTCCCACCTCGTGGAAAACGTGCTCGCCTTCTCGAAAATCGAGCGTGGCAGCGCCCGGGCGAGTGTTAGCGAGCTGAGTGTAACTGATTTGTTATCCCCATTGCGCGAACGCCTCGAAGCCCGCCTTGCCACCGCCGGGCTGGTGTTGGAAATGGATTTGGAAACGCCCGCCGCCGCCACGCGGGTGAATGTGGATTCCGCTGCCGTCGAGCATATCCTTTTCAACCTCATCGACAACGCCGCGAAATACGCTTCGCCGGGCGATCCACCCTTCGTGGAAATCCGTGCGAGCGCCGGACCTAACGGCGTGAAAATCTTCGTCAGCGATCACGGCCCCGGCATTCCGCCGTCCGAGCGTGGCCGTATTTTCCGCGCGTTCCACAAAAGCGCCAGAGAAGCCGCCGAAAGCAAGCCCGGCGTCGGCCTCGGCCTTGCCCTTTCCCGCCGCCTCGCCCGCGAACAAGGCGGCGATCTGGAATGCGCCGGATCTGGCAGTGGCGCGTGCTTCATCCTGCGGCTGCCGAGCGTTTGAACGGAATGGACCGCACAATCCCCTGAGGACAACAAGGTCACCTGCGATTTTTGAAACCTTCACAGTCGATCAGCTCGGCAAGCTGTGGGATTCGGAAACCCTGAAAAACGGCTACGATCCTATCACCGTCATGCTGCGCCAAGGAGTGCTTTCCCGCCAGATTCTGGCGGAGAAGTTCCAGAACGGCCTGAACGCCGCGCTGACGGCGGGCGTCGTTGGCAAACAGGAAGGGTTGGATTCCATCTGCTCCGCAATTTCGGAGGTGATCTGCGGCGAGAAAATCGACCGGGAGTGCGTGTTGCTGGCGGATGTGCACGCTACGATGATGAGCACGCGGCAGATGGAATTTCTCAAACGCCACGTTTCCGATTTCGGCAGCGGGTTGGCAATGCTCGGATCTGAAAATTCGTTCGGCCTCGGCGGGTATTTCCGCACGCCGGTCGAGGAGGCGTCGCCGCTCACTTCGCGTTACGAAAAGGAAAAACAGAAGCTGAGTCTGGCAATGGTGCTGGTGATCACACTCGCCCGCGACATGTGGGCCCAAGGCATGACGGTTTTGAGCGCATTTTTGGGCGATGGCGCGGCGAAGAGCCTGATGGAGATGATCGCAACGGAAGGCGGCGGCCGCTATTATGAGACGAATGACCCGAGGAATATGCCGCAGATTTTCACGAAGGAAACGATGCAGGATAGCGTTCCGCGATCAAGGAGGACCTCTACGGCACGGTGATGACGGGCGATCATCCGATCCTTTCCTGATGGAAATCAGGCTTTGCCGGGTACTGGTGGAACCTCGGCGGGCAGGGTGATAGGGCCTTTTTCGAAATCAATCGCTGCGGGCGCGCAGGCGAAATCGAAAAGCGGCGACTTGTCGTTTTTCATCAGGTCGTTCCAACGGATCATCTCGCCGGTGTAGGCGGACATGCGGCCCATGATCGCTACGAGCGTAACCTCGGCGATGCGTTTCGCGTCGTTGAGCGGCTTGCCCGCTATCACGCTGCGGATCATGTCCACATGCTCCTGCACCATTCCGTTGTCGGAATCCACCTTGATCTCGGCGATGTCCACCTTTTTGCCGTTCAGTTTGCCACCACCGTAACAGGAACCTTCCGTGCCGGTGAAAATCTCGCCAACCCGCTGATAGCTACCTGATAGCTGGCGGCACTGACTGTGGATATGCACGTCATCGCCGAAGTCGTAATCGACGCTGAAGAAGTCGAACATATTTCCGGTTTCCCGGCGCGCGCGGCCGCCGAAGCCGACGGCGGATACCGGCAGGCGGCCGAGGAACCAGACCGCGACGTCGAGGTTGTGGACGTGCTGTTCGACAATGTGGTCGCCGGAAAGCTCGGTGAAATTCAACCAGTTCCGCGTCATGTAGGAAGCGTCGGACTCGCCCTCGTTGCGGCGTTTTATCCATGGCACGGTGCCGTTCCACTGCACCACGCCGCCCTTGATTTCGCCGATTGCGCCGGCGTCGATGAGCGCCTTGTTCCGCAGATAGTCTGCCATGTGGCGGCGCTGGGTGCCGGTGACAACAGCGAGGCCCTTCGCCGCGGCTTTTTCGCCGGTTGCGATGATCGAGCGAGCGCCGACGGGATCGACGGCGACGGGTTTTTCAATGAAGCAATGTTTCCCTGCCTCGACCGCCGCAGCGAAATGCACCGGGCGGAACGCGGGCGGCGTGGCCATCAGCACGTAGTCGCAATCGGTGGCCAGGACTTTCTGATAGTTGTCGTAGCCGTCGTAACATTTGTCGGCAGGGACGTTGAAACTTTTCCCGGTGGCGTCCGCTTGGTTCTTGAACGCGTCGCCGACCGCCACAACTTCGACCTCAATGCCGAGGATCTTGCAGGCGCCTGAGAAATCCTTGAGCGCGCCGTTTCCACGGCCACCGCAACCGATGAGGGCAACCTTGATTTTTTTGCCGGCTGCTCCTGGCGTGTTAAAGGCGAAGACCTGGCTGGCAGCGAGGCCGGCACCCAGAAGTGTCGTGGTGCCGAGAAAGGAGCGGCGGTTGATGGCGGGGTTCATGGTGCGTTGAGTTTGTGGAGTTGGTAAAAACCGGGTGGTCGCCACGGCCCGGAGATTCATCGAAACGGCGACTGTCTCCATACTTTTTAAAATGCGCCGGACTTACATGGAAAATTTGTTTAGTTTCGGGTGAATCGGACCGTATGATTCTAAACCGCATGAAAATCCTTATTCCCATCGCCCTGATCGTCCTGATGCCCGCCACGCCCGCTTCCGCGCAGACGGAAGCCCCCGCCGCACCGAAGGAACAACCCGCAGGTACTCCCGTCTATCAAACGATCGACGAGGCCATCGCCAAAGGTGACCTCGACGACGTAGGCCTGCATCTGAAGCTCAACCCGCAGAGCGCGCGGAAGGGCGGCCGCGAGAATTCCCGGTCACCGCTGGAACAGGCCGTGCTCCGCAACAAACAGGACATTGCCCTCCTGCTCCTCAAATCCGGCGCCGATCCTAACACTGCCGATGCTTCGAAGCGGACGCCCCTCCACCTCGCCATCGAACGCAACAACCCGGCCGTCGCCACCGCCCTGCTCAAGGCGAGTGCCAAGCCGAACCAGCTCGACAAGGATGGCTGGACGCCGCTTCACCATGCTGCCGCGAAAAACCAACTCGCCACCGCAAAAGCGCTCATCGATGGCGGCGCCGACCCGATGACGCTCAGCGAACTCGGCGGCACTCCGCTTCACGAAGCCGCCGCGAGCGGAGGGAAGGAGATCATCGAGCTGCTTTTGGAAAAGAAGGTGGACCCGTCCGTGAAATCGAAGGAAGGCGTCACTGCTTTGGACATCGCGAAGAAATACAAGAATCAGGCTGCGATCAACGCGCTATCTGCGGTCAAGTAACCGGGAGCGCGGAATTCATTCCGCTAGCCAATGTTCAGCGAAAGTCAGTTGCCTTCAGCGCTGGGATTTCTCCATCCATCGGCACATGGCAACGTCCAAGCTATATCGAGGAGCCATTTCATTTGGAAAACGCTGGCCTTTCAAGCGGGTGTAAGCATCTACATTGAGACCCTCAATACCCGGCAATATCATCAATTATTTAGCTAAATAACGAAATGATACTGCAGTGGTTTTGCGGCGGTTGATCTGAAAATGGGCTGGTGCCTAGCGGTTTTTGCTGGCTAAGGTGGCGCATGTTAAAGACGGGGAGCATCTCATTTCCCGGACGTTGCCTGCTTGCGTTGGTTTCCGGGGTTGTTTTCGCCTTGGCCTATCCGCCGCTTGGATGGGGTTGGCTGGTGGTGCCGGGAATCGTTGGATTGTTAGCGGCGTTGCGCGGCCAGGAGGGAACACGGGGGAGGGCGATTGGATTCATTCATGGAATGACGGCCTACGCGGTGAGCTTGTCGTGGTTGTTTCATATTTTCGGGTGGATGACCGTTATGCTTTGGTGTTTGTTGGCGGCCTTCACCGCCTTGTTTGCGGAAATGCAATGCCGTGCGGTTCAAAGGGGTATCGTGGGTTGGAAGCTGGTGGCTTTTACGGCGCTGAACTGGTGCGGTTGGGAATTCATCCGCGCGGAGTTGTTTCCTCTGAAATTTCCATGGATGACGGCGGGTCTAGCGATGGGGCCTAACCAGCTGCTGCCGTGGGTTGGTGTCTATGGAGTGAGTGTTGTCGTCGTTCTCTTGGCGGCATGCGTTTATGCTAGAAAGGTAATACCCGCGTTGCTGTCATCAGGGATTCTGGTGGCGGCCTTGAGTATTCCATCGAGCAAGAGCGCCGCCAAGACAGGCGATCCACTTGCCGTGAAAGTTGGAGGATTGCAGTTGGAGAACGTCTCGCTAACGGAATTTATCAAGGGGACCCGGGAATTTCCATCAGACATCCAATACGCAGTATGGCCGGAGTATGCAGTGCCGTATGATCTCAGGACCAACAAGCGCGATTGGGAACTCGTCCAGAAACTTTGCCGAGAAAGGAACATCACGCTCACACTCGGAACCCAATCCCGTCCGGGTGGTGGCGATACATGGCGTAATATCGCTCTTACGCTGGATGCAAGCGGTGTGCGTGGCGAACACACCAAGGTTCACACCGTGCATATGTTCGACGATGGAATAGCAGGAACCACGGCGCTTCCAATAGAAACAGAGTTCGGAAAGGTCGGCACTCCCATCTGTTTCGACTGCGACTACGAAGGTATTGTCCGCAGCATGACGGCTGCGGGCGCGGAGATGTTCGTGGTGCCGATGATGGATGCGGAATCGTGGACGGCCCGCCAACATGAACAGCACGCGGAGTTGTTCCGCATCCGGGCCTGTGAGAACGGACGTTGGATGTTTGTCTGCGGGACATCGGGTGTCTCGCAGGTCATTGATCCCATGGGACAGGTTCATGTTAAACTGGCGTCGCTCGAATCAGGCCCGATGATCGGAACAATGAAGAGGGAGACGCGACTCACGTTCTACACCCGTTATGGATGGCTTGTTCCATGGGGCGTGCTCGGTATCGTCACCGTCTGTTGGCTGCTGTTGCTGGTCCCTTCGCGCTGGAGACGAGGGTGCTTCGCGAGCTAACATATTACCCGATGCCCATCGCCTGCCGGATTTCAGCGACCATGGCATCGGCTTTGTCCGCGATGATAGAGTTGGCGACGGTTTCAGCCTTATCTCCAATGACCAATTGGATTCGTTTTGTGGTGATTCCATCGGTGATGCTGGAGATGGACGAGCGGAGGTCAGTGACCGATTGGCGTGGGAAGGATTTTTCCTTGAGCACGCGCCCGGCCCGCAAGCGGCGGATGGTGACGGTGGTGCTGTTTCCTTGAAACTGCGTGACCTCTCCGTGGTGACGGAACACCCGGATGATCATGGCGATCCCACCCACCATCATGCTCCCGCCAATTAGGAAAAAGACCACGCGGAATACGTAGGACAACATGGTGAAGCCCCATTCCATCATGCGGAGGATCACCGGCTCGTCTTGGATGGTTGTGAAAGTTTCGTATGGCATGAAACGGATGATTACCCACAGAAACAGGCATCCCATGAGCGTCTATGCGATGGCAAACGGCAGATTATGTTTCAACAGGTGCGTGGCGGAGACAGAAAAACAACCGTGGCTCGGGACTGGTGTTGGATTCGGACTTGCGACTACGGGACCGAAAATTTCCCGCCGCAGGCTTCCGACCAGCCAGGATTTTTCTTCGGTTGATAGGCCTGACCCAAAACGCAACCTTCTTTTCCGTCCGCGAATTTCGATACCATGAACCGGCATTTCATTTTTCAGGTAGAACACGGATTGCGCAACCGAATCGATGGCATCACGCGCAATGGATTTCTCATGCGCCTTGCCCAAAAGTCCGCCGGATTCTCCACTCGCCGGAATGTTCCAAGCAATGGTGCCAGGAGCATCCGACGTGCGGGTGATTCGGGTAAGTGCAGGTCGGCGGTCAGGGTGTCCGACCACGCCGCCCGTTCTCGCCGCTTCCGCCCACTCGCCGGGCAATGCTTTGGTGCCGCATGAGCCACAGATGATCAGGCGATCCGGATCGGATGGAGTAGAGTTTGGTTCTGCCCCACATACGGGACATGCCAGTCCGCCCTGCCTTGCGATAGCTTCGGAATTTGCGGCGGCTAGTCTGCCTATCAGTTTCCCGAACATAACAATCAACTTATTATGCTCCGGATCCGTCGATTACGCTCGATGTGGACGCTGCGCACCGATTTGTTTCCGGCGATGAAATCCGCGATCTCCTCGGGAGCTAACAGCATCAGGGCCGTGGACCAGATTTCTGCGTCGGCAGCGGTGGGGGAGGTGACCCAGACGCGGTCGCAGGGGGCGGCGGGCATGGCTTCGTCGCCAGCGGGGTGGAGGATATGGTTGCCTTGGATGCTGGTGCCTGAGGCGCTGAGGGCTTCGTTGAAGAGGGTGATGCGGGTGGAACTGCTGTTGCTCGCGAGTTCGACGGGCCACGGCAGAGGGCCGAAAGCTAACAGCGAACTGGCTCCAGCAGCGAGCAGAGCACCATCCGCGCCCCATTCGATGAGGATCTGTTGGAGATGATCGAGCGCGAAGCCCTTGCCGATGCCGCCCAGGTCGATCTCACGGCCGGGTTCCTCGCAGGTGACGGCGGGGACGTCCGGGTGGATGATGATTTTCCCTACCAGTTCCGGGACGGGTCCTTCGTCACCGGATTTGCGGTGCTCGATGCGGTGGCCGAGTGTGATATCGAACAGGCCGCCGGTCTGCTGGTGGGCGTCGAGGGCGATGAGCAGGCACTCGTGGCTCGGTTTGCTGATGTAGAGAATTTCCCCGGCCCGCATTTGGTTGATGCGGGAGACATCGCTGCCGTCGATGAAACGGCTGAGGCGGGTTTCGAGGAAATCGAGCTGCTCGAAGCACTCGCGCGCCATGCCGCGGGCGATTGCTTCGTCCTCCTCGCAGATGCGGAGGTGGAAGGTGGTGTTCATCGCCTCGTGGGAGAACAGGTGGGAGGGGGGCATGGAAACTGGACTATTCATTGGTCGCTATCCATCCAGAGTTTCCAGACGTCATTCCTAACAAACATCTGCATTGGCACTCCGGCGCGGAGGCCGCGGGGGAGGGAGACATGGGTTTTTCCGAGGCGGGCTGTTATGGGTGCAGCGGTGTCGGGCATGGCGAAGACGATGGCACGGGATTCGAGGTCGGCGGGTGGTAACGGCCAGTATCCGATCTGTTTGAAACTGCGCAGATACCATGGCAACGGCCAGTAGTCGCTGCCGATGACGGCGACGGGTTCGAGCGGAATGGCGGGCGCTGCCAGGCGGAGTTTCACGAGCCAGGGATCGAGCGATTCGATTTCATTGCGGGTGGGGACGTAAGCGAACGGATTGCGCTCGTCCGAGGCGAAACGACCGATGGCACGGCGGCTCTGGACGAATTGGCTCACCAGGCATGCTGCGACTAGCAGGGTGAGGACGGCTTTCACAGGCAGCCGATGGCGTGAGAATCCCGCGACGCCCCATCCAGCTAACAGGCAGACATGCGCCCACGGCAGACAGGCAAGCCACGGTGTTTTGTAGGCGATGAGGCTGTAGATCGCGAAATGACCGCCAGCAGCATAGGCGATGAAGCGGATCACCGACGGCGATTCGGAATCGCGGCGGAACGAGTTTGCAAATGCAATCAGGGCGAGGAGGACGACGGGAGTGCCGAACCACCAGAGGCCGCCGGATTTCATCGGGAAGGCAAGAAGCTGAAGGTAGTAGGGGAAGGCTTTGGCGTGGCCGTCCACCGTTTTGTAAACGAAGAAGGTGCGGACCGCGTCAACGGCTCCGTGTGGCTGGCGGAAGCCGTCGGTGTAAAGGTAGCCCGAGCTAACAGCAGCAGCGAGGAGCGAGAGAACGATGGGAAAGCGGTAATCTTCCCACGCGGCAAGACAGGTGGCGCGATTGAACTTTTTCCGGTTTTCCCAAGCAATCAGCACTGCCGCGCCGGTCCATGCGACGATGCTGATGGCGAAACTTTCCTTGGTCGCGAACATCAGGCCGATCAACAGGCCCGGAATCCCGTAGCGCGGAAAGCGCAGCAGCGAGACCAGCACCAGTATGCCGAAGAGCACGAGCAGAGACTCGTGGATAAACATGCGGCTGTAGTAAACGAGTAGCGGAGACGTGGCCAACAGCGCGGAGGCGAGCAGCATCGGAAAGTCGCCCGAACGCCTGCGCCACAGCAGTGGCACTAGCAGAAGCAGACTTCCGGCGGCGGCCGGGCCGAGGCGGAGCGTGTGCTTCGTCAGCTCCGGCCAGCCATGCTCGCCCTTCCATTGACAGAGTGGAATCGCGAGGCCGCTGAGCAGCGGGCCGTGGTAATGGATGGGATCGAAACGGTAGTCCCCGGACTCCATGCGGGCGGCGGTGATTCTCGCACCGGTCGCCTCGTCGGCGTGGAGCGGGCGCTTGGCAAGCTGATCGAAGCGGAGGAAAATCCCCGCGATGATGACGCTGACCCAACAGGCAATGATGGCGGCTTGTTTCATGAACCGGTTTGGATACGATGAAAGATCTGATTTCATCGCAATGTTTAATATGCGCTTCGTCTAGCAATGTCTGCCGTGCTCCATGAAATTCTGCTTGTCACGCCCGTTTGGAAAGATTCCTCGCGGCTGGCGGTTTACGGCATGGAGCTGGCCACTGCGCTGGCGCATTTCCCGCATCCGGTGCGGTGGGTGATCGCGGATGACGGCCCGGGAGGGGAGGAACCGGCGCGGCTGAATGAGCTCAGAGACCGCTTCGCAGAAATTTTTCCGAACGTGGAGGTCCACCTCGCGGCGGAGCATCACGGCAAGGGCTCGGTGGTGCGCGAGGCCTGGTCGCTGGGTCCCGAGGCGGAATGGCTGGCCTTCGTGGATGCGGACGGCAGCGTGACCGCGGAGGATTTACTGATGCTAATCCGCGAGGCGGTAATATCGGAAATGACGGTGCTCGGAATCCGCAAGCGCACGGCGACGACGCACATCGTCGAAAGCCCGTGGCGGGCGTTTGCCCACCGCGTTTTCCTGATCGCGGTGAATGTGGTGTTAGGCCTGGATTGCGAGGACCCGCAGTGCGGTGGCAAGGTGCTGCGCGGCGACCATTACCGGCGGGCGGCCGGACGGCTTTGTGAGAACGGTCTGGCGTTCGATTCCGAGCTGCTGGCCGCGCTTCATGCCGGCGGCTTCGGCTGGCGCGAGATCCCGGTGAACTGGGAGGAGAAAAAGGGTGGCAAGGTGAAGCCGCTGCGCGATGCCTGGGGGATGCTGGTCTCGCTCGTCCGCATCCGCTGGCGGATGGGGTGAAGTTCGGACTAACTGAATGATTGTAATTTCGGGCGGAGTGGGTAGAGTTTTTCGAATTCCGAGGATCGGCCTGAACCCGAACACCTTCTGCTGCCGCCCTGCCAGGTGGCTCCGCAGCGGAAGACCTTGCCGACGGTAAGCCATGGGATGAAAATCAGCTCGTCCGGCGCCGGGACAACGAGGGGTTCCCTAACATTTTTTGTTGTGAATTTCAGCATCCCCGCTCGGAGAGGACGTGGTGGGACGATGTCGGAAAACAGGCACGAATGGCTGCGTTACTCAGCCGTTGAGCACCCAGCCATCGCGGTATTTGCGGCTGAGGAACTCGTTGGCTTCCGGGCAGTTGGTCACTTTTCCGGTGGCACCGTCATATTCGATTTTCTTGCCGACGCGGTAGGCAACGAGGCCTAACAACAACTGCTCGATCATGTTCCCGCTGTATTCGAAATCGCAGGCGGTCTTTTTCGACGGATCCTTGCAGGCGTCGATCCACTGCTGTTGGAAATGTCCTACTTGAGGAAGTTGGTTCTCCTTGGAACGAAGTTTGTAGTAGGTGAAATCCGCATCGCCGCCGAAGGGAATGATCATGCGGGAGGAGAAATCCGCGACGAGGAAACCTTTGTTGCCTTTGAAGTAAGCGCCGTGATCGATCTTCTTGAGATCGATAGCAGGGTTAGGCGAGCGAGGCATGACGCCGCCTTGATACCAACTCACGCGGAGCGGGCCGCGCCAGTCGTTGGCGGCGTATTCGAAATGGGATTCACACTCGACGGGCGTGACGTCTGGATTGAACGCTTCTCCTTTGGCTTCGGCGGAAGTCGGAATGCCAGCGTCCACCGCGTTCCATAACAGATCCATCGTATGGCTGCCCATGTCGCCGATCTGGCCGGCACCGAAGTCCCAGAACATGTTCCACTCCAGGCAGTTCGAGCCGGGGCCGCCCTTGAAATAGGCGGGATTGTACGGGTGATCCGGGGAAGGCCCGAGCCACAGATCAAAGTGGAAATCAGCGGGTGGCGCGCCTTCCGCTGGGAAATATCCCTTGCGGCGGATCTGGCGGTTGCCCCAGGCGGCGGCCGATTGCAGGTCGCCGATGGCTCCATCACGGATGAGTTCCTTGATGCGGTTAAAGTTAGGATCGGCATGGCGCTGCATGCCGACCTGGGTGGCGAGCTTGTCTTTTTTCGTCAGCCAGTTCGCCCTAACCACGCGGGCTTCCTCGACGGAAACGGCGAGTGGCTTCTCACAATAAACATGCAGGCCGCGGTTGAGCGCCCAGTTTGCGATGAACGCGTGGTGGTGGTCCGCGGTGCAGATGACGACAGCGTCGATGTCCTTTTGCTCAAGGCATTTCCGCCAGTCCGTGTAGGTCTTGGCTCCGGGGAAACGCTGGAGGGCTTCGGGAAAACGCGCCTCGTTGATATCGCAGAGTGCGACGACGTTTTCCTTGCTGATGGAGTCGTAGTGCGCGAGGCCGCGGCCCCATACGCCGATGAGGGCGATGTTGAGCTTGTTGCCCGGCGAGTTTTTACCCGCCATTACGCCGCTTGGCAGGATCAATAATCCGGCTCCAGTGAGGGCTGTGGTGTTGAGAAATCCGCGACGTTGCATGGTGTGGTGTGGTGTGGTGTGGGTTAGAGTTGGGGAAATATTAGAGAGTTTTACCGTAAACTTCCACTTCGATGTAGTGGTTCATGTCGTTGGAAGTGTTGCCCTTGCTGTAGAGGCGGACGTAGCGGCCCTTGGTCCCCTTGCCGTCGGCGAGGAGGCCGAAGCGGGATTCGACGTAGGGGCGGTCCGCGCCCTTGCCGAGTTTCGAGGATTCGTCGTAGTCGTTGTTATAAATGGTGGTGACACCGGTCTTGAAGGCCGCATCGTCGGAAACCTGGATGACGACGTCACTGTAGGCGCGCTTCTGGGAGTGGAAGTGCCAGAGCCAGATGGCGGAAACGTCGGCGCTCTTTTCGAGGTCGATCTGCACCCACTGGGTTCCGTCCAACAGTTCGACGAAGTAGCCTTCGCCAGCGTCCTTCTCGCCATCGGTGATGAGGTCGAGTGAGCCGATGATCGGATTGTCATCGCTGCTGGTGACCTTCTTGCCTTTTGAGAGCAGCGTGGTGCCTTCGGGAACGAGGAACTCGGGTGCTTTTTCAGGAGCTGGGACGAGGTTCGGCACATTCATTGGCTTTGGCGTGCCTTCGATGAGTTCCGGTGGCAGCTCGGTCTTGAGAGGGACACCGCCGGGAGTGCCGCCGGATGAGGCGGGCGCGGTGGTGTTGCCTGATGAATCGGCAGCGGTCTTGGACTTTTCACCACAGCTTGAGAAGGCGAGTGCGGAAATGGTGAGAAAGGCGGAGAGGGACAGTTTGTTTTTCATACGGATAGATGTTCGGAGGTGAATTCGATAGGTTGGCGTTTGAGGGCGGATGGGTTCACCCAATAGATCGGTGCTTCGCTTTCGAAGGCGTGGCGGGCGTCGCAGTTGAGCTTGGCCTTGCCGCGGACGGAGTTGAAGAAGTTTTCCAAATGCGGCTGGTGGGCGGGTTTGCTGAATCCACCGGGAAGTTCGAATGTCTCGGGCGCGGCGGAGGCATAGGAGGCGACGCGCTGGACGAGCCGGTACCGGTGTTCCCGACATGCCACTACGTCATGGGTGGGATTCCGACCAACATCCAAGGTCAGGTGCTGGCCAACAACACCGACGTCGTCCCCGGACTGTTCGC
>JBBRCO010000016.1:0-34723 GCA_038204755.1 Verrucomicrobiales bacterium | reverse complement strand
GGATGTTCGTCAGGAAAAGATTCCCCGTGGGGCGGAGAATGCGGACGTCGTCCTGAATGTGGAGCGTGAGCTGGAAATCATCCCGCCAATCGCGCCCGGCGTATCCGTTTTCCGGGAGGATGGGATCGTTGAAGAAGATTTTCAGCCCATCGAAGTCCGCACGGAGGCGATCAAGGACGATAATGTTAGGAGCAATGAGTTAGCAGAGCTTTCGTGGTGCCGGATGCGCCTTCGTAGCCGGACGTGCGCCAAGCATGGATCTCCTTGCGGATGTTGGCGACGAGTGGTGGTAGCAGCTTTTCATAGGCAGTTTCCCGCAACGTCTCGTCAGCTGGAAACCAGCGATGCTCCGGGGGAAGAGGATCGTAGGGCGAGGACGGGAAAAGCGGGTGGAGTGCCATAAGTAACTTCAATTAATTTTCTAGCAGCCGATCTGCCTCGCCGCTTGCAGCGTGTTTTTCATCAGCATCGCGATGGTCATCGGGCCGACGCCGCCGGGGACCGGGGTGATGGCGGAGCAGAGTGAGGCGACTTCCTGATAGGCGACGTCGCCGACGAGGCGGTATCCGGATTTTTTCGAGGCATCTGCCACGCGGTTGATGCCCACGTCGATGACGACGGCACCGGGCTTCACCCAGTCCGCTTTCACCATTTCCGGACGGCCGACAGCGGCGATGAGGATATCCGCGCGGCGGCAGATGCCGGGGAGATCTTTGGAACGCGAATGGGCGATGGTGACGGTGGCGTTGGACTTTTTAGAAACCAACAGTAGTGCCATTGGCTTGCCGACGATCATGCTGCGGCCGATGACGACGGCTTCCGCGCCGTTGGTATCGATGCGGGAAATTTCCAGCAGCTTCATGCATCCGGCTGGTGTGCAGGGAATGAAACCGGTCGGATCTTCCAGCGCGAGCTTCGCGACGTTTTCCGGGTGGAATCCATCGACGTCCTTGCGCGGATCGAGCGCGCGGATGATCGCCTCCTCGTCGATGTGCTTCGGCGGCGGCGATTGGACGAGGATGCCGTGCACCGCGGGATCGTTGTTCAAATCCTGCACGACCTTGAGCAGCTCCTCCTGCGTCGTCTCGGCGGGCAGCTCGACTTTCAGCGAGTGGAATCCGAGTTCCTCGCAAGTGCGGGTTTTCGAGCCGACATAGACTTTCGACGCCGGGTCCTCACCCACTAACACGACAGCGAGTCCGGGCTTGATGCCCCTGGCTAACAATTCAGCGGTTTCGGCGCGGCACTCGTCGAGCACAGAGGCGGCGACGGCTTTTCCATCAAGGATTCGGGGCGGGTTCATGGGATCGGTTCGTGGGTCAGTCGGCTCCGGCGAGGAGGATGTTTTTGACGCGCTCGGTTTCGGATTCGAAGGCGGCCACGTCAAGCTTGGGCGGGATGATGAGCAATTCATCGAACACTACGGTGACGCGGCTGAACGGCTTCGGGATCACAAGATTGTCCCAGGTTTTCAAACGCCAGGCGGAGGAAAATTTCAGGTGGATGGGCACGATCGGCGCGCCGGTGGACTGGGCGAGCTTGATCACGCCGGGGTGGAAACTGTATTTCGGCCCGCGCGGCCCATCGGGAGTGATGCAAACGTCGAGGCCTTCCTGCAATGCCCGCTTCATGCCGATCAGCGCTGCCACCGCCCGCCGGGAAGACGAGCCGCGCACCGCGCCGAGGCCGAAGACCGCCATCGCTTTTGCGAGGATTGCTCCGTCCCTGCTCGCACTTGTAAGAACGACGGACTTGCGGAAATTTCCACCCGTCCGCCACCAGATCGGAGGCATGGTAAAAATCCGGTTATGCCACAGTGCGTAAATCACCGGTCGGATCGGATCGTCCGGGGTGGTCACCCCGCAGCGGTCGTAAATTTCGAACTTCAACGTCTGCGACCACCCGCGCATCAGCCACCCCGCCAGCGTTCCGAGGATCTCCGCCTTGCGGTTCCCACGGATCTCGGTGCTCTTCTTCGTGGGTGCCTTTTCCATCAAATACGCCCCGCAGTGGTAATGGGAATCCACCGCACTGCCAACTTTGTTTTCGCGCTCCGCCGTCACCGCGCGCGCCCGCGGTTTTGCTGGCGCAGCGGAAAATTCCCGCCGCGCGCCTCAGATTTCCACCGCGCCGCCATCCGCGCCCGCCCCACCATGCACCGCACTCACGCCCATTCCCTCCAAATCCCGCACGAGCTACCGACCACGACAAAACCTGCATCATCCTGCAGCCTTTTCCCGGAATCCGTTACCCCGCGCACATCAATCCCTTGCACAAGCTAACACCTGATATCCCAGGCCCCGCCAAGCCTATCAAACGCCTCATGGCCGTTGCCGCTTGCTTGAACGCGGGTGTGAATCCATCCGCCTCACCGCCGGCTGTTTGTGACGAAATCGTCGCCAAAATGTTGATCAAGCTCGGAAAAAAGTCGGCTAGCGTCCCGGCACTTTGACTTCCTCATTGCCTGTTGGAAACCACTGACCCCCTCCTTTCTCCCCCCGCTTTCCACCTTCCTTCGCCTCCACCACACACAGATTAGCCCTACCCGCTTCCACCTCGATCCATTCCCCGATTATCCTATGAAACCAAAATTCTTCTTCTCAAATAATTCGCTCTGCGCCGCCATCTTTCTCGTCGCTGGTTTTTCCACCGCCACTCAAGCCCAGACCACGCTGGCTGTCGGGGATATTCAAGTGGTGGGAGTTACCTCAGATGCCAATGACTCTTTCACCTTTGTCCTTTGGAAAGATATTACTTCAAGCACCGTGATCCGCTTCATGGATCAGAGTTTCACCAATGCGACCACCGGTGTTATTGGCACGGAAATCGACATGTCGCTGACCTTCTCATCAGCGCTGACAGCCGGATCGGTAGTTCGAGTGGAAGATTCTGGCCTAACATTTGTGAACGGAGGCACCTTTTCCGGCGCGAAGACCGGGAGCTTGAGCGGCATTTCTGCCGGCGGTGATCAAGTTTTTGCCTATCAAGGCTCTGCGATGGGCTCCGGGACGGATTTTACCGGTCGAACCTTGTTATACGGCTTCAACATCGCGGACACAAACTGGGTTGCGTCCGGCGCGGACTCGAACAACTCGTTTCTCCCTACCGCCATCAGCGGTCTTGATGCCAATATCGATTCCGGAAACTTTGATAATGCCGACTATACAGGCACACGATCCGGGATGACGTCGGCAGCTTATCGCGCTTCGGTTGCCAACATTGACAACTTCACCCAGAGCAATACGCGTTCCGATCTCGCTACGGGAGGTTTCACCAGCAGCAGTTCAGTGGACCTTCATTGGGACGCCAACGGCACCACGGCCAATAACGGCGGATCTGGCACATGGGATACGACGACTCAGAGCCGCTTCAAGAACGGGACCTCTGGAACAACCTATCTGCATTGGGTGAACTCAACTTCCGGCAATGACCACACCGCCGTCTTCGGTGGCACGGCAGGCACGGTTTCTCTCGCTGCCGCTGGGGTGACCGCCAGTGGGCTTACATTCGATGTCTCGGGCTACACGATTCAAAGCAACACCCTGACACTCGCTGGAGCCACGCCGTCGATCCGTGTCACCACCGCAGCCCACAGCGCGACGATCAGCTCCACACTCGCCGGGTCCACCGGCCTCACCAAGTCAGGAGCCGGCATCCTCAACATCACTGGGACGAACTCGTCGAACATCGGAGCAACCAGCGTCACCGACGGCACGCTTAATGTCGGAGTTTCGGGGACTGGCACACTGACTTCCGCCGTTACGGTGACAAACGCCGGTTCCACGCTGGGTGGCTCGGGCACGGTGACTGGGAATGTCACGATCAACAACGGTGCCATCCTCGCTCCCGGCAACAGCCCAGGAGTGATGACCGTGGCCGGAACCACGACCCTCGACACTGGCTCGATCTTCTCATGGGAGCTGAACAGCGATGTGAATCATGACGGAGTCGCTACCGATGGCATCCGCGGCACGAACTACGACGGTCTCACCACCACCAATCTCACGGTGGCTTCCGATGCCATCTTCCGGGTGGTTCTCACCGGTTCTGCTTCTGCGGACTTGAGTTCAACCTTCTGGAACACTACTCAAATATGGAATAACATTTTCAATGTTTCCGGAACAACCACCAATGCCGCCACCGGACATCTGTTCGACAAGTTCGAGGTTTATAACGGCACGACCAACATCACTCTGGCATCAGCGATCCAAGGGGCCTTTACCACGAACGGGAGCACCCTCACCTGGACCGCCGTCCCCGAGCCTACCAGCGCTTTGGCAGGACTGCTGATCGCTGCCGGCCTGCTGCGCCGCCGCCGCAATGCCTGATTAAGATTTTCGGAGTTTATGGTTCTCTCCGAAGATGGTGGGGCCGCCGGGCGAAAGTCCGGCGGCCTTCTGTTTTTCTAGGGCAGGGTTTTGGGAGACATGTGAAAGAACAGACAGGCACGCATCAAGATTTGTGAAATCCATGCGAGGAGAGGTCTGAAGCAAAATCCACAAATCCTCATGCGTGGCAGTATCGACACGATGGTCTGTACTACCTTTTTGGAGGGGTTGCTTTTCGCTGGGAAGAACAGGCAGGAATGCCTGTATCACGCCGTTACGGCCCAGACGCATGAACTTCCAAGCGCGCCGCCACCAGCAAATCCATTTGTGAAGGCCGGGGAACGGGCTACGTTGCCCGGTCCATGTCCGACTCCAAAAATACATTTTTCGCCCGTTTCGCCAGGAAGACCTCCTGCCAAGCGGGCAGGCCAGTTACCTTCGTCACAGCGTTCCTGATCATCGTCGTCTGGGCCTTTTCCGGGCCGCTGTTCGGCTATAGCGACACCTGGCAGCTCGTCATCAACACCAGCACCACCATCATCACCTTCCTGATGGTTTTCCTGATTCAGAATTCCCAAAACCGCGATTCGGAGGCGCTGCAGATCAAACTCGACGAACTCATCCGCGTGCAAAAGCGAGCCAACAATTCGCTGCTGAACTTGGAGGACTTGTCTGAAGAGGAGCTCGATAGAATCCGCAAGGAATATACCGATCTTGCGGAAGCAAATCGGAAGGACTAGTGGCACGTAAAGCCCAGATTGACGGATGGCTGTGTCCGGACGTGGTTGCGGCCATCCATTAATCTGTGTGCATCTGCGGTTCTATCTTCCTCTTTAACACCCGAACTTGCGAATACCCGTGGGTGTGGAAAAAAGGGCAACGCCCGATGGAGCGTGGACAACCTGTCTCTATTTCATCCAGCGCACAGAATGTCCGCAACACCCAGCGTTCAGAATGAACGCGCCCCGCAGCCCGGGGAAGTTACTCAAAAGGCTAAAATGGGAAAATGGGAAAATGGGATCAATGATTCGCTGCCGCTTCATCGTTCGGCTCGGGCTCGGGTTCGTCCTTTTTCTTCTTGTCGGAGAATTTCTGGACGAAGACATAACAGACCGGAATCAGGAACAGGCCGATAGCGGTGGAAATGGCCATGCCATACACCACGCCGGTGCCCATCGTGGCACGCGAGGCAGCTCCAGAACCTTTGGCGAGCATGAGCGGCACGCAGCCGAGGATGAAGGCGAAGGAGGTCATCAGGATCGGCCGCAGGCGGAGTTTCGCCCCTTCGAGCGCGGCTTCGAGCGTGGACATGCCTTCGTCGCGTTTCATTTTCGCAAACTCGATGATGAGGATGGCGTTCTTCGCCGCCAGACCGATGAGCATGATCAGGCCGACTTGCGCATAGACGTTCATTTCATAATTGTTCAGTAACAGGCCGATCATGGTTCCAAGAATGACCGTGGGAACGGAAAGCAGCACGGCGAAGGGCAGCGACCAGCTTTCATATTGCGCGGCTAACAAAAGGAACACGAAGATGATCGCCATGCCGAAAATCATGCCGGCCTGGCCTTCGGATTTCTTTTCCTGAAGCGTGAGGCCGGACCATTCGTAGCCGACGTTGGACGGCATGGTGGCCATGACTTCCTCCATCGCCTTGAGCGCCTGCGCCGAGCTGTAGCCGGGAGCGGGTGCGCCCATCATTTCGGCAGATAGATATAGATTGAAGCGGGTGGCGAAGTTAGGCCCGGACATCTTGCTCACTTTCACCAGCGTGCTCAGCGGAACCATGCCGCCGTTGTTGTTGCGGACGTAGAATTTCCCGATGTCGTCGGGACTGTTGGTGAACTCCGGCTCGGCCTGTAGGAAAACTTTGTAAACGCGGCCGAATTTCACGAAGTCGTTCACATACATGCCGCTCAGATAGGACTGGAGGGTTTGGAAAACGCTGTCCACCGGCACACCGAGCGTGCGGGCTTTTTCGCGGTCCATCTCGACTTTCACCTGTGGAGTGGCGGGATTGAAGGTGGTGCTGACGCGGCCGATTTCCGGCCGTTTCGCAGCGGCCGCTTGGACCTGGCTGACCATGGTGGCGAGCTGCTCGACGCTGCCGCCCGAGCGCTCCTGAAGCTGCATGGTGAAGCCGGAAACGCTTCCATAACCGGGCAGCGGCGGCGGGCCGAAGGCGAACACGCGCGCGCCGGGAATAGCGAAGAATTTCTTGTTCCATCCGGCGGCGATTTCCTTGGCGGATAGACCGGCTCCCTCGCGCTCGTGCCAGTCGTCGAGGCCGATGAACATCAGCGCGGCGTTCGGCACGCTGAGCGAGTTGAGGATGTTCATGCCGCTGATGGCGAGGGCGGAACGCACGCCGTGGGTATTTCCAACAATGGTTTCCACCTGTTTGAGCACTTCATCGGAGCGCTGCAATGATGCGCCTTCCGGCAGCTCGATGGCGATGAAGAGATAGCCCTTGTCCTCGTCTGGAATGAATCCGCCGGGCACGAACTTGCCCAAGCCGTAAATTCCGCCGCAGACGATGACGAGAATCAGCATGGAGAACGTGGCCTTCCGCGTTAGACCGCCGATGATCCTGCCGTAGCGCTCGATGACCCAGTCGAAGAACGCGTTGAACTTCTTGAAAAACCAGGCGATCGGACCGCGGCCGGGTGTCGGCTTGCGAAGCAGCAGTGCGGAGAGCGCGGGGCTGAGTGTGAGCGCGTTGATGGCGGAGAAAATAACCGAGACCGCGATGGTGATGGCGAACTGTTGATAGAGGCGGCCGGTCACACCGCCCATGAAGGCGACGGGCACGAACACCGCGCAGAGGATGAGCGCAATGGCGACCACCGGGCCGGACACTTCCGCCATCGCCTTACGCGTGGCGTCCACCGGAGACAGCCCGTGCTCGATGTGATGTTGCACGGCCTCGACCACGACGATGGCATCATCCACCACGATCCCGATGGCAAGCACGAGACCGAACATGGTGAGCGTATTGACGCTGAAACCTAGCAGCGGGAAAGCGATGAACACGCCGAGCAACGAAACCGGCACCGTGAGCATCGGGATGATGGTGGCGCGGAAACTTTGAAGGAAAATATAAACCACGATGAGCACCAGAATGATCGCTTCGAAAAGCGTGTGGACGATGGATTCCATCGACGCCTTGATCGGCAGCGTGGAATCGAGCGTGATTTCATACTGCATGTCCGGCGGGAAGCGGCCCTTGGCTTCCTCGAGGATTTTTTTCACGTTGCCCGCGGTTTCGAGGGCGTTCGCGCCGGGTGCCAGATAGACGCCGAGCGCGCCGGCCGGAGCCTTGTTCATGCGGGCCCGGAGGTCGTAAGTTTGCGCGCCGAGCTCCACGCGGCCGACGTCCTTGATTTTCACTTGCTGGCCGTTAGCGCTCGAGCGGACGATGATTTCCTCGAACTCCTTGGGATCCTTGAGCAGGCCCAGTGCGCGGACGTTGAACTGGCTTTCCTGCCCCTTCGGCGCGGGCTCCGCACCGATCCGGCCGGCCGGCGATTGCGCGTTCTGTTCCTTGATCGCGTTGGAAATATCAGTCGGCGTGACACCGAGTGAGGCGAGTTTTTCGGGATCCAGCCAGATGCGCATTGAGTAATCCTGCGCGGTGAAATTTTTCACATCACCCACGCCACGGACGCGCTTGAGCTGGTCCAGAAGATTGATGTCCGCGTAGTTTCCGAGAAACACGCCGTCGTAGGTGCCCTTCGGCGAGGAAAGGCCGATGGCGAGCAGAATATCAGGAGACGAGCGGTTGGTGACGACGCCCTCGCGTTTCACCGCGTCCGGGAGCTGGGCTTCTGCCTGGCCCACGCGGTTCTGCGTGTTGACCTGCATGATGTCCACGTCGGTGCCGATGTCGAAGGTGACGTTGAGCGTCATCTTGCCGTCGTTAGCGTTATAGGACTGCATGTAGAGCAGCTTGTCCACGCCGTTGACCTTGGACTCGATGGGGGTGGCCACGGATTCCATAACCGCTTCCGCAGCGGCACCACGGTAAGTCGAGGTGACTTGGATGAGTGTGGGACTAACGTTCGGGTATTCCGAAATCGGCAGTTTTGATAGAGAAACGAGGCCCACGATGCAGGTGACGATCGAGATGACCATCGCCACGATGGGACGGCGGATGAAAAATTCGGCCATGACGTTTTATTCCTTGGAGGTTTTCTCCCCGGCGGAAGTGGATTTCATCGCGGTCATCTGCGCTGCGGTCACCGCGTTGACCGGAGCATTTTCGCGCGCTTTCTGAAGTCCTTCGAGAATGATGCGCTCGCCGGGTTTCAAGCCCTCGGTGATGACAAAATCGGAGCCGACCTGTTCAGCCACCTTGACCGCCCGCTGGTTTGCCTTGCCGTCCTGTCCGACGATCCAGACGAAGGTTTTCCCCTGGAGGCTCACCAAGGCGCGCTCTGGAATCACGATGCTGTCCTTGCGCGTGCCGAGGTCCACCCGCACCCGTGTGAACATGCCGGGACGCAGGAGCTTTTGCTTGTTAGGAAACTCGGCCCTGATCCGCAGCGTGCCGGTTTTCACATCCACCGCGCGGTCGATGAAAACAAATTTCCCCTGGTCCGGATGCACCGCGCCGTCCGAGAGAATGAGGGAAAGAGGCAGGCTGGCGACGTCCCTGCCGAGCGTGCGGCTCTTTTGCTCCGCTTGGATATATTCCACCTCGCTGACGTTGCAGTAGAACCAGATCGGATCGAGGGTGGACATGGTGGCCATCAGCGTGGGTTCGCCCTTGCCGACGAGCTCGCCGATAGAAACCTGTTTCGCGCCGATCAGCCCGGTGATAGGCGCCTTGATTTCACAATAACCGAGATCGATCTGCGCCGATTCCACGCGGGCTTGGGCGGTGACCACTCCGGCCTTGCCGACGTCCACGGAGGCGAGCGCGTTGTCGAGATCCTGTTGGGGAATCGCCCGTCGCTGGCCGAGCGGCGTGAGGCGGTCCACGTCTTTCTGGTACTTGTTAAGCGCCGCATTTGCCTCGCCGAGCGCACCGGTGGCGGCGGCGAGCTTTTCAATGAACGGCTTGCGATCAAGCTCGAAAAGAACATCGCCGTGTTTAACCTCAATGCCCTCGGTGAAGAGCATTTTGTCCACGAAGCCCTCGACGCGCGCGCGGACCTCGACGTTCTGCGGCGAGTCGAGCTGGCCGATGAGCGTGGACGTTAGCGACACTTCGGAAGTGATGATTTCCATCACCTCGACAACCGGCGGCGGCGGGGCAGCGGCTATGGGCTTTTCGCAGCCACTGAAACAGAATGGAATCAGCAATACCGCAAGACAACCTGCGGCGGTGGATGGCCCGGTGCCCGGGGCGGTAATTGGTGAGGTCGTTTTCAAATCAATGGTTCGCTCGGTTCGGATGTTTCGGAAATTGGAGGAAACTGCTCCCGGAGAAAAATGGAACGTCACGCCTAACCATTTTTTCGGTTCACTTTTCCGATCTGCCATTTGGCTAGAGAAATAGGGGGCCGGTGTCAATCTAAACCCTGGTCCGACAATTTCCGCTCCGCCGCCTCTGGGGACGAATCCACTTGATGCCCGGAAATCACCCGTCAGGATCGCGCCTGACGATTGTCGCGGAAATAATGGAGCACAAACATCCCCGCGCGGCGTCCAGCGCACGCGTCCCCTGTTCTTCACCAAGCCATCCCACACGGAGTTCCATCAAGATGCGATCACCCGCCAGACCTCTCGCCATTGTTTCCAGTTCGTTCCTGCTCGGCTCCTGCGTGCTGGGTCCGCAGCCCGGCTCACCCGAGGTGAGTCTCCCTTCATCCATCCGCGGCGATACCGCGCCCCACGGCACCTCATTCGGTGACAAAGCGTGGCCTAAGGTCTTCGCGGATTCCACCCTGCGCACTCTCATCGATAGCGCGCTCACCAGCAATCTGGACCTCGTCGCCGCCACCTATCGGATCGAGCAGGCCCGCGCCCAGGCGGACTCCGCCCGCGCCGACTGGTTCCCGCGCCTCGACGGCAGTGGCGGCGGCTCCGCGAACTACGGCTCGCCCAATGCCGGACAAGTCGCTCCCGGTGGCGACCGCAGCTCGGCGTCCCATGACCTAACTGCCCAGCTCGGCTGGGAAATCGACCTCTGGGGCGGCATTCATCGCAGCAACCAGGCGGCACGCACGCAACTTCTCGCCGCCGAATACCAGCGCGATGGCGTGCAGACCAGTCTCATCGCCGCCGTCGCCGGAACCTACATCCAGCTCAAGAACCTCGACGAACGCCTCGCCATTTCCAAACGCACCGCCGAGAGCCGCCGCTCCTCACTCGAACTCGTCACCGCGCGCCGCGATGGCGGGGTCAGCTCCGATCTGGAGGTCGGCCAGGCCGAAGCTTTGTTAGGCCAGGCACTCACCGCCGTCCCCATCACCGAACGGGCGATCTCCGCCAAGGAAAACGAAATCCGCTCACTGCTGGGCGCTTACCCCGGCGGCGTCGCACGCGGTGGCAGCCTTGACCGCCTCGATTCCTCGCTCTCCATCAAGGGTGGGCTTCCTTCCAGTCTGATGGAGCGCCGCCCGGACGTCGCCGCTGCGGACCAGGCTTATCAGGCGGCCGTCGCCCAAATCGGCGTGGCCGAGGCTCTGCGCCTGCCCTCCCTCACCCTAACTGGAAGCGGTGGAGTGGTCAGCGGCGAGCTCGACAATCTGTTACAAGGAAAGTCCGGCGCCTACTCCATCGGGCCGCGCCTTGCCGGACCGATCTTCGACGCCGGCCGCGGAAAAGCCCGTGTCGATACCGCGAAAGCCCGCGCCGGCGAGGCTCTCGCCAACCATGACAGCGCCTCGAAACAGGCCTTCCGCGAGGCGGCCGACGCGATCGACGCCCATCTGAAATCCGGCCAGATCGTCGCCGAGCAGACCCGCCTCGTGGATTCCAACCGCAAGGTCGCCACCGTTGCTGCGGATCGTTTCCAAGGCGGCGCTTCCAGCTACCTCGAAGTGCTCGACGCCGAGCGCAGCCTCTTCAACTCCGAGCTCGAACTAGCAGACTCCCGCCGCGATCGCCTGCTCTCCGTCGTGCAGGCCTATCGTGCCCTCGGTGGCGGGTGGAAATGATCCGCCCATACTCAAGCTCCCCATTCTGTTTCTCCACGTTGCGGTCTTTTTCGCGATCCACGGGCTGGGGAGGAGTCCGGCGCACCACCATCACTGAAC
The DNA here is from genome assembly GCA_038204755.1 of Verrucomicrobiales bacterium. GTDB lineage: Bacteria > Verrucomicrobiota > Verrucomicrobiia > Verrucomicrobiales > Akkermansiaceae > Luteolibacter. The sequence continues at coordinate 23,190 of JBBRCO010000016.1, read as the reverse complement.
CATACCGATGAAAAATCCAGTTTCTGAAACCACCTATCCGTTCCGCGTGGCCAGCCCGTCGGGTGTGAGCGTCGAGCTGAACTCCAATGGCTCCATCCGCCGCATCGATCATGGAGATATCATGCTCAACTTGTTTCTCGGCAACGAGGCCGAGGGCGGTCTCTCCAACATCTATTTACGCCGCCTTGGGAAATCCGTGGAGCCGCTTCCGCTGTTAGGTCCCGGTGGTCCCGCTGTCTGGCAGGCTTGCGAACGTGGCCTCACCGCCAGCGGCGCGTGGGGTGATCTCGTTTTCCGCGTGCGGCTCGTTCTCGCAGAATCCGCGCCGGCATGGTTCTGGCATGTGGAGCTGGAAAACACCGGAAGCGCCGCTGTTTCCTATGATCTCATCCACACCCAGGACATCGGCCTCGCCCACTATGGCGCGATCCGGCTCAACGAATTCTACGTCAGCCAATACATCGACCACACGCCGCTCGACCACGTCGCGCGCGGCTTCGCAGTGGCCTCGCGGCAGAACCAATCGATGGGAGGCCGCTGCCCGTGGACGGTCGTCGGCTCGCTCGGAAAAGGCGTCGCCTTCGCCACGGATGCGCTTCAATTCCACGGCCTCGCCAGTCGCACGGGAGGAGCGCCGCCAGCCCTCACTTCCGGCCTGCCAGGAAAGCGCCTGCAGCACGAGCACTCGCTGGTCTGCATCCAGGACGAGGCGTTTCTATTGGAGCCCGGAGCGAAATCGCAGCGCGGATTCTATGCCTGGTTCGAAGCGGACAAACCAACTGCCACCACTGCGGAGGACGCCGTCCGGATTGATGCCGCGCTGGCCCTGCCGGAAGCGGTCTGCCCGCCGTGGCCGCAGACCATTTCCGGCTCCCACCCGGCTCCCGGTTTGTTCACGTCCGCCCCGCTGTTGGAAACGCTGGATCTCGATGACGCCGGAATCCGCGCGTTCTTCGGAGACACGCACCGCCATGCGGAAAATGCGGAGAACGGCGGCCTGCTTTCTTTCTTCACCGGTGAGAACCGCCACGTCGTGCTCAAAGCCAAGGACTCCGCCGTGCTCCGGCCCCACGGCCATCTTCTGCGCACCGGCGGTGCTCTAACTCCCGACGAATCCGCGCTGACCTCCACCGCATGGATGGGCGGCGTTTTCCACTCGATGGTCACGCAGGGCCACGTCAGCATCAACCGCTTCCTCTCCACCTGCCACACCTACCTCGGGCTGTTTCGCAGCCACGGCCAGCGCGTGTTCGTCGAAATCGACGGCACTTGGAAACTGCTGGGCACGGCATCCGCATTTGAAATGAGCCCGGACTCGTGCCGCTGGATCTATCAACACGCGGGCGGCGTGATCGAGGTGGCTTCCACCGCGCCGGGCGACTGCCATGTGCTCCACCTCTCGCTCACCGTGCGGGAAGGAGCTCCTGTCCGGTTTCTCATCACCCACCACATCGCGCTCAACGGCGATGACGGCAGCGCCTCCGTTCCGGCAATCTATCAAGCGGATGGAAATTCCGTTTTTCTCCGTGCCATCCCGGACAGCGACGTCGGCAGGCGTTTCCCGGACGGTGGATTCCTGATTGAAACCGCTGCTGGCACGGTGGTGGAGAAAACCGGTGGCGATGAACTGATTTTCACCGACGGCGTTTCGCGCAGGCAGCCGTATCTCTGTTTGGTCACCGCGCCCGCTCTATCGACAGGACTTTCGATCAAAGGCCGCCTGGTGGAAACGGAAGTGGGGGACATTCCGGATTTCTGGGAGAGCATCAACAACGGCCTGAAAATCACCGCGCCGCCCGCCGCCACGCTTGCCCCGGCGGCGGCGCGGGCAGGCGAGATTTTCCCGTGGTTCGTCCACAACGCGCTCGTCCACTATCTATCACCGCGCGGCCTCGAACAATACTCCGGCGGCGGCTGGGGCACCCGCGATGTTTGCCAGGGCCCGGTCGAGCTGCTGCTTGCCCTCGGCCGTTTCGTGCCGATGCGGGATTTGTTAGCCAGGGTGTTCCGCCAGCAGAATCCTGATGGAGACTGGCCGCAGTGGTTCATGTTCTTCGAGCGCGAGCGCAACATCCGCCCGGGCGATTCCCACGGCGATATCGTCTATTGGCCGCTGCTCGCCCTCGCCCAGTATCTATCCGCCACTGGCGACGCGGGGCTGTTGGAGGAAACGCTGCCGTATTTCCAGTTTGACGAAAATGGCGCGGAACCGGTGACCATCCGCCAGCACGTCGCCAAAGCACTGGAGCTCAGCCGCCACCGCGTGATCGGGGGGACGCGTCTCGCTGCCTACGGCCATGGTGATTGGAACGACTCGCTCCAACCCGCCAAGCCCGACATGCGCGAGCGGCTTTGCAGCTCATGGACGGTGACGCTGAACTATCAGACCTTCATCGCCCTCGCCGCCGCCTTCCGCAGCATCGGCATCGAAAACGAAGCCGCAGAGCTCGAAGCCGAAGCAGCGGTCATTCTCCAACAGTTCCAGGAAATCCTGATCGTGGATGATGTCGTGGCCGGCCTCGCGTATTTCCATGACCCTGGAAAACCCGACTACCTGCTCCACCCGCGCGACGGCACCACCGGCCTTTCCTACAGCCTGCTGCCGATGATCCACGCGGTCATCAACGATATGTTCACGCCTGCGCAGGCGGAAAACCACCTTCGTCTGATCCGCGATCATCTGCTAGGACCGGATGGCGCGCACCTGTTCGACCGCCCGATGGCCTATCACGGCGGTATCCAGACGAATTTCCAGCGGGCCGAAACCGCGAGCTACTTCGGGCGGGAAATCGGCATCATGTACATGCACGCCCATCTCCGTTACAGCGAGGCGCTCGCCCGCTTCGGCGATGCGGAGGGCTTTTTCAACGCGCTCTGCCAGCTCAACCCGATCGCCATCCGCGAGCTCGCGCCCACCGCCGCCCCGCGCCAGGCGAACTGTTATTATTCCAGCTCGGACCCCGCCTTCGCCGATCGATACGAGGCCTTCGACGATTACGGCAAGGTCAACAGCGGCGGAGTGGCGCTCGAAGGCGGTTGGCGCGTCTATTCCAGCGGCTCGGGCATCGCCGTGCGGCTGATCATGCAGAGTTTCCTGGGCCTGCGGTTGGAAAAATCCGGGCTGTTCATTGATCCGGTGGTCACTCCGGAACTCGACGGACTGTCCGCCTCTCTCAGCATCGGCGGCCGCCTGATCGAAGTTGTCTATCACACCGGCAAGACCGGCCGCGGACCGGTCGCCATCGAACTCAACGGCAGCCCGCTGGGATTCGTGCGCGAGAGAAACCCCTATCGCCTCGCCGGCGTCCGCATTCCCATGGCCTCGTGGGACGGCCGCCTGACTGGAAACAAGGACCGCCTCTCCATCACCTTGGAATGATGAATTCCCGGTCTGCCCTCCAACTGATGAGGCAGGGGGTCAGGACCGTTTCATCTCAGGCGTCCAGGGGGCGCGCCGGGGGTGGCTGCACATCTTGTTAGCATCGTCGTCGTCGATGAATTTCTCGGTGGCAGGATCGAAGCGGACTTTGCGCCCGAGCTGCCAACTGATAGCCGCCGCATGGCAGGCGATGTGACCGTGGCGGGTGACCACTTCATTCGCCGCAGGTGCGCCGCGGGATTTGACGCAGTCGAGGAAATCGCGGACGTGCCGGGTGGGATCGGTGCCGGAAATTTCGCCGGTCGGCATGCCCGTTAGAAGCGAGGGGTTGCTGGCGGCGATTTTTCCAAAATCGGCGGTTTCGACCCATCCTTGATCGCCCTCGAAACGCACCGGACAAGTGCCGGGCACGACCCAATCGCCCTCGCCATCAAAACCGGCGAGGCGCATCACGAGCTTCACGCCGTTAGCGTAGCGGCCTTCGATTAGGGTGTCGCCCTTGCTTTCAAACTCGACGGGGGTGGTGCCGTCCGCGCTGGCGGCCCACTGGCAGAGATCGAGGGTGTGCGCGCCCCATTCCGGGAGGCCGGCACCGCCGTGGAATTCATAATGACCGCGCCAGCGTCCTTCGACGTATTTTTGGTTATAAGGACGCAACGGGGCGGGGCCGAGCCAGCGATCCCAATCGATGATTGCGGGGTCCGGCTCGGGCTCGGCAGGCAGCGGGGCGAGGTCCGGCACGAGGCGCAGAATGGAAGCATGGACGGTGTGGATTTTCCCCAGACGACCGCTGCGGGCGAGCTCGGCGGCGAAGCGGAAATTCTCGACATTCCGCCGCTGGGTGCCGGCTTGGAATACCCGGCTGTGGAGTTTTACGGCATCCGACAGCTCCTGGGTTTCCCGGATGGTCATGCTGCACGGCTTTTCGGCGTAGATGTCCTTGCCGGCCTTCGAGGCGAGGATGATGCCGAGCGCGTGCCAATGATCGCCGGTGGTGATCTGGACGGCGTCGATGTCGTCGCGACCGAGGATTTCCATCAGGTCGCGGCATTTGTAGCAGTCCTCGTTCTTATATTGTCTGTTCGCCATGCGGCGGACGATTTCGCGGCGCTGCTCCTGCACGTCCGCGATCGCGACAAACTGGACGTCCGGCTGGGCAAGGAAGCAGGAGAGCACCTGCCGGCCGCGCGGGCCGATGCCAATGCCGCCCATCACGATGCGGTTGCTGGGTGCGACCGCGCCGTTTTTCCCCAGGGCGGACCCGGGAATGATCGTGGGCATGCCGATGGCGAGGGCGGTGGTGCCAAGAAATTTTCGACGTGTGAATTTCGTAGTCATGGGTAATTCGCAGAAATCTGCGGGCGTATTACGCAGGGCGGGTGGGCGGACTTTCAAACGGATGGCTGCGGGGGCCTTTCAACCTAAAGTGGCGGACTGCCTCCGCTTGCGCCAGCGGCGGATGAGCCATTCCGCGATGAGCAAATTCGGCACAAAGCCGAGCCAAGCGACGATCCGATAAACATCCATCGGCCGCGGTTCGAAGGCGAGCACGATTCCGTATTTCCATGCCCGCAAGGTAATGGCAGAAAGAGTTAGCGCGTAGCTGCGGATCATCCATTCGCGATGGACCTGCCATTTCCGCTGGAGCACCATGCGCCAACCCATCGCGGTGGTGCCGAGCCAGAGCAGGGCGAGCGTGGTGAAGGCGATCCGCGAGATAAGGCCGCCATTCGCATAAAACGCCATGATCAGGCTGGCAGGACCGGTGATGAAACAAACGGTGATGACGTACACTTTTCCCATCGCGCGGTGGACGGCGGGGCGTTTTTTTAGAATCGACGGCGCGAACTGGGTGAAGCCTGCTAACAGCGGAAGCATGCTGGTGAAGACATGGATCCAGAACGCCGCCTCCCAGTGGAGGATGCCGAGGTATTGCTGTTTGATCTGGAGAAATCCCGCGTCGCGGCGGACCGGCCAATAGTCGAGCGTGATGCGCGCCATCAGGACGGTGAAAAACGCCAGCGCCAGCCACAGGCAAACGCCGGTGATTTTCCGGATGGTGGCGGGTTTCGGCGAAGGATTTTTGAGCATTGGCTTGCAAGGGCGGCGGGTCCTGTGGGTATTTGTTTCAGATTCCCCACCATTTCCCACCATGAAACTCACCCCCTCCCTGCTCGCGCTCTGCCTTCTGGCTTCCGGCGGAATCCTGCACGCCCAAAGCGCCGAGACGAAACACGACGCCGGCGATGACGAAGTCAACGCCGCCCATGAACACGCGAAGGTGATGCTCGGCTCCTACGTCGGCGCGTTCGGAGAAAGAAAGATTACCATCTGCCTGGACCGCGTCATCGGAAATTCTGTCACTGGCTACAGCATCGTGGCAGGCAACGAACGGGGCTTCAGCGGATCGTGGTCGGAAATCCAAGGTGATTTTACCGTCATCGCCAAAGAGCCTGGGGACGACAAGGCGGACGGAATTTTCCGTTTCACCTATCTGACAAAATCCAAGTCTCTGCTCGGCGAGTGGGAAGCGAACGACAAGAAAATCGGCATGAGAAAATTCGAACTGCCAGCGCGGAAATTCAAGTACGATCCCAAGGCCGGCAGGTATCCCGAAACCTCAACCAAGGCGCTGAAGGAAGCCGACGTGGAAAACATGAAGCCCGCCGAGCTGCGGATCATGCGCAACGAGATCTACGCCCGCTGCGGCTACAGTTTTAAAATGGCCGACATGCGCGAGTATTTCGACAAGTTCGACTGGTACATGCCGATGGCGGTCGATATCACCACGAAGCTCACCAAGGTCGAAAAGGAAAACGCAGCGCTCATCAAGCGCTATGAGAAATACACGGAGGAGCATTACGATGACTTCGGACGTTAGAATCTGGCAGGGAGTCACGTGAATCCAGCACTTGAAACATTGATGCTCGCTTTCGAGGGCGGGGAAGCGCTGGCGCTTCCTTCCAAGGTGTTGTTTCTCGGAGCGGAGCCGCATCCGGCGTTGAAGGAGTGGCCGCAGGTCATTGGCTGGCAGCCATTCAAGCCGAGGGCGGTGGCTTGGGAGCAGGCGGGGTTCGCACGAGTGGAGGAACCGGAAAAAGCAGAATTTCCGCTGGTGATGGTCCTGCCGGGGAAATCGAAAGACGAGACGCTGGCGTGGTTCGCGATGGCGAAGGACCGGTTGGAGCCGGGCGGACGCATTCTAGCAGCGATGCCGAATACCGCAGGCGCGGGGCGTTTCGAGAAGGAGCTTTCGCGGGCGGCAGGGAATATTTACTCGATCCAGAAGCACAAATGCCGCGCCTTCCACGCGCTGCTAGACGGTGCGGATGAGGCGGTATTCAACGAATGGCGCGCACTCGGAGAGCTGCGGGAAATTTCCGCGTTCAAGGTGCGGGCGGGGATTTTCAGCAGCGATCACATCGATCCGGGTTCGCAGCTTCTAGCGGACCACCTGCCCGCGCATCTGCACGGAAACGTCGCGGACCTGGGAGCGGGCTGGGGATTCCTATCCGACGCGGTGTTGGAGCGATGCCCGAAAATCGTACGGCTGGACCTGTTCGAAGCGGACGCGCGGGCGCTCGACTGCGCGCGGATGAACCTGGCGAAGCGTGAGCAGGAGGTCCATTTCCACTGGCACGACGTCACCACCGGCCTGCCCGGCACCTACGATGCGATCGTGATGAACCCTCCTTTCCACAGCGGCCAGGCGACGGATGTGGATCTCGGCCGGGCGTTTCTCAAGGTGGCCATCTCATCACTGAAACGTGGCGGAAAATTGCTGCTGGTTGCCAACCGCCAGCTCCCCTACGAAGCGGTTCTCGAAACCAGCGGCATGGCCTGGCGAAAAATCACCGGGGATAAAGTTTACAAACTCCTCTTCGCCGAAAAACGCTAACGGACCGCCGGATTCATTCATTTTCTTCGTCTTAAGTCTTCTGTCTTACCGTCTTCCGTCTCTCCCATGAAACTCGTCAAACTCCTCGCCAACCTCGGCTACGGCTCCCGCAAGGAAGTGCAGCGCCTGATCAAGTCCGGTGCCGTCACCGATACGGATGGAAACGTGTTAGGGGAAAATGATTTGCCCCCCGCCGATGAAATCCTTTTCCGTGGTGAGGAGCTCGATCCGCCTTCACCGCTGGTGATCATGCTGAACAAACCAGATGGCTACACATGCAGCAGCGAGGATCCCGGCAGCACGATTTACGACCTGCTGCCGGAGCGATACGCCCACCGCAATCCCGGTCTGAATCCGATCGGCCGGCTAGACAAGGACACGACCGGCCTGCTGCTGATGACGGACGACGGCAAGCTGCTGCACAAGATCATCCATCCGAAATCGAACTGCCTGAAAGTCTATCATGTGGTGCTGGATCGCCCGCTGGAAGGACATGAAGGAGAACTTTTCTCATCCGGCACGCTCGTGCTCAACAGCGAGACGAAGCCACTTCTTCCGGCGAAACTCGAAGTTCTGGGAGAAAAGGAGGCGCACGTCACGCTGCACGAGGGCCGCTACCATCAGGTCCGCCGGATGTTCGCGGCGGCGGGAAACCACGTGCTGGAGCTGAAGCGGATTTCCATCGGCGGCTTGAAACTGCCGGATGATCTGGAGGAAGGCGACTGGCGTCCGCTTGATGCGGAAGAGCTAGCAGCGGTTTTTGCAGGGTGAAACACCGCGCCGGTTTGCTCCAGTAGTGGGGAAGTGCGTTTTCGTTCCCCGCTACTGATTTCCGCTGCACAAGATGACGGAGGCGCAGGCAAGGCTGGAGCTGGAAGGAGCGGGCTTCCGTTTCGGCCATGCAGCCGGCGGCGAGCCGCTTTTGCCACACCTGAAGCGGCGACTGCGCAGTCCAAAATTCCGCGAGCAGGTCGCTCACCCGATTTATCCTCAAGATTGCTTTCCTCCGGATCCTTTTCCAAAGTCCACGACCTGCGTCTCGACGAGGGAGACCCGGCCGCCATCCTACCTCGGGTCAGTCAAGCGCGAACCCGAGCCTCCCGGAGACCGGCATGAAACCCGCATCCTCCTCGCCGCCTCCCAACTTCTGGAAAAACCAGCCGAGCGCCGGGCCGCGCTCGCCTTCGTCCTGGCGGATACTTCGCTGGCCCACACCCGGGAGATCCTCGGCCCCGTCCTCCGCGACAAGTCAGCTAAAAAACCGCTGTCCCGCGAAAACTCGCTCGCCCCGGACGCCCTCGCATTCGCGCGCTCGCTGCTCGCGGCCGAGGTGGCCCGCCCGCTCGATCCCTATCCGGACTGGACCCGGCCTTGCCCGTCCGTGGAACCGCCGAAGCCTGAACCTCACAGATACTATCAGCCTAGCAACGCGAAATCCACGCAAGCGCTCGCGGAACTCTCCGCCTTCATGGCGGATCCTGCCGCGCAAACCCATGAATTCCGCTACGCCCAGGATGTCAGGTCCGCTCTCGAGACCTTCATTCAGCAGCGCTTCCTCGACCTCGACCACTCCACCATCCGCAAGGGCACACCCCACACTCTCGCCTGCACCAAGAACGACAATTCCTATCACCACGCGCTGGCTCTCCGCGAGAAAGATGAAATGCTGCTGGCCACACTCAACGGACTCTAATATTCCGGGTCCCCACATGCCCGTCGCTCCATCCATCCTGAAAGCTATCAAAGCGGTCCGCAAAGCGATATCCTCTCCCGACCCGAAGGACAGGCTCCAGCTTGAACTGTATCTCGTGCTTCACAAGTTGCTCCAGAAGTCAGATAAAATCGCGGCAAACCTGGAGTCCATCGAAGCTCTGCTTGCCCTCGCGCCAGAGATCGAGGCCTTCCGCGGCAAAGGATCGCAGATGGCGGCCAATGAGTTTGCGCGTTGCGTCAGCTATCTCACCTGCCGAGTGAAAGAGCGGCTGCCTGAATCCGCAAGCGAGCCGGATCGGTTCATCAGGGAAGCCGAGATTCCCTCGTCCGCTAAAGACGTAACCGATTGTCTGGAAAGACTAGCCGCCCATGCCTTCACCCGCACCCAGGGTCCACCGGTCCGCTCTCTCCACGCCGGTGGACTCAGATGCTCCGCATGGGAAACGCTTGCACGCATTTCCGAAATCCTCCGCCGCCCGGAACACCTCGCGCACGCCCTCAAGGTAGCAGCCGACACGCGCGCCGCATCCCGCGAACGGCAGGCCGCCATCGGCTTCCTGGTTTCCTACTGGGAAGGCGAAGAGCCCGACGACTCCACCGCCAACCTGCTTTGGGAGTTGGAGAAAAACCCGCCGGACCGCACCTTTCTCGTCACGGTGCTCCAGGCCCAGATCGACCTCGGCCTCGGCAGCGAATTCGGAGCCCTGGATGCGGTGGAAGACTGGGATGAGGCGCATGACGAGTGAATGAGTTTCTCCGCGATCCCAAGCTGCGAAGCGGATGTGGGAAGATTCCGCAGACTCCTACCCCGGCTCTCCGATACTGATGACCCTGAACACCCCGAAGATCGTAAAATCACCCGGGTTTAAGGTGAGGATTTCCTGAATCCCTGCCGTGTGCCAAGTGGCGGCGATGAGCGTATCGATCAATCGTTTCCTGCCTAACCGGTGTTGCCCCAGCCACCGCAACCATAGCTTGTGAACTGCCGCATCGGAGGAGATGAGGGAAACTTCCGCCGCATCACTCCAGAATCCCGCCCACGCCAGAGCCTCCGCCATCGTCAGTGGATTCTCAAAGCGTCTTGAGTCCGTGACGATGTGGATAAACTCCGAGAGTATCCCGGAGGTCAGCGCAAAGCCGCGATCTGCAGCAAGGAAACGGTCGATGCTATCCCGGACTTTCCCGTGAAACAGGTGATCCGGGATCACATAGGCCACGAGGATGTTAGTATCGATCCCGATCATTCGCTGCGGTCAAACAGGTCGTCGGCCCGCGAGATCAGAGCGTCCGGGGGGACGAGGATTTTCCCCACGCTGCGAAGCGATGGTGCCTGGCGGAGGCCGGGTGCTTCGGCCTGATTCTGGAGCAGCGCGGTCTCGAGGAAATGAATGGCCTCCTGATTCAATGACCGCTTATGACGCTTCGCGCTCTCCTTCAGAGATCGATGTAGCTCCGACGGCACGTTTTTGAGTGTGATGGTGGTCCCAACCATGCCGAAACCGTAACGGATTCGTTTTGGATGTCAAAAGGAAGCTTCGCGAAACACTTATGAACTCCGTAATAACCGGCAACCTTCACTTCTCCGGGAATGCCTCGGATACAGGTCACCATGTCACCAGGTCCCACTTGAGCTTGCGGAGGATCTGCTGGAGGCCGCTGAGTTCTGAAACGGTCACGCCAATCCCGCTTCGCGCATGAATTTCATGAACGAGGATTTTCGCCGCCGAAGTTCGATCAAGCCCTCCAGTTTCTCCTGCAATGCCGCGCTGCCGCCGTTCAGTGTAGCCAGCTCGCGTAGATCCTTGAGCGTGCGGACGGCAGTCTCCTGATAGCGCGATGATGACGATTCGAAGAGCTTGATGACAGATTGCCACAACGCGGTTTCCTGACCCAAAAGCGCCATGATGCGGGCATGTTCCTTCCGGGCGGTTTCCTGACGCTGTTTCTCGAGGCGTTCCGATTCGAGATCATCCGCTTCGGACAAAAGCTTCTCCACAGTTCGGGCGGATTTCCTCGCGCATGACGCGCCACTGCCGGATGCTTTTTGAAACCGAACGAGAACCTCACGCCGCAGGCCGGGATCATCGGCTAACAACAAACGCGAAAGCCACAGATCTTTCTCTTCGCCGGCGATACTACCCAGCCATTGGCTAATTTCCACTGCGGCGGGAGCGGCACCCGGCTCGGAGCTATTCTTCGCCGCCGCGGCTACCAGATCCTCGCGTAGATTGAGAAACCCGCTGAGCGAATCCAACGCGGCATCCCCGGAGGCAAGACCCGGTGGAACGGGTGGCTCGACCATGTCATCATCGACCAACTCGTTCTGCACGGCGGACAGCCAGGCAATGTAAAGCGAGCGAAAGTCTCCGGCTGCCAGCGCCCCCCGGAGCGGCAGCAATTCCGCCAGCAATCCGTCGTTTTCCTCGTCCTCATCGTATTCATCCGGTTCGGTATCGAGAAGGAACGTGAGAATGAGATGCGTGCGGGTCTTGGAGACCTCCAGCGCCCCCTCGACCTGATAGGGAGTGATCATTTTGGGATCGATCCAAGATATGGGAAAACGCAGGCAGAGCACGCGGGAGCCGAAGTTGCTGGTGTAAAGATGCGCGTCGAAATACCGCTGCATCCACTGCTCGCGGTTGCCTTTGAAATCACCCCAATGGTATTCGTTGGTGAACCGTGTGGAACTGATCTGCGCACGGGAAGAAAATTGCCGTAGCTCTCCCATTTCCTCACGCGTCAGCGGACAGTCGATGGTTTGGAATTCGTAGTATTGATATTCGCTCATAAAGGCTGTTTTATTGTTAGATTGGTGGGTATTGGCTGAAGTCGTTGACGAGATCGTGCAGCCTCACGAGGAACGTGACCTTCGGATAAATTTCCAGTCCGCGCTCCAAGGCCCGGATCGCCGGGATGGAGAACGGATACTCCTCCCCCGGAGCATCGACTTGGAGTTTGGAACGGCATGGCATGGGCTGGGGGAGGATGAAGACGAATTCCGCGTATGGCAATTCCGGGGTTTTATCGCGCCCGTTACGCGGAGGAGCACGGTGTGGCTCAGGCTGAGACTTTTATGGTCTGCGGGCGGAAAAAAACCTGTCCGCGTAGTTGTGCAACGAATCCATTGCGCAATAAATTTTTTGCACGCTGTCAGTTGGAGAAATCTCATGACAGCCTGCAATCGAGGACGACAGGAGCAATCGTAAACCCGGAGATTTGAGCGGGTTTCACAAAATCCGCTACTGCCTGCCTTGCATCGCCATGAGATCGCCATTGCCGCGACTTCATGACGGTTTTCACCACCCGCTTCGGACCGCTGCCAAATCAAGATCAACCGGGTCCTACAGTTTTGCTGTTCTTCTTTGGAGCGGTCTTTGGGCGTATTGCCACTTTGGCAGATTTCGGGACATTCCTAACATCGAGCCATAGGTGGAGCAAGGTGAACGGACTTTGATGGAACGACCTTTCGAATAGGTGAGCGAGCCGGCTCACTCCAGCCGAAACAAATGGCATTTCAAGTTTGAGTTGTGGTTGGGATCTGGTAGTTAGGTGGGCGTTCGTAACGTCTAGTATCGCATTCAAGTCCATATCTTGGACGAAGCCGATCATCATGCCCTCACTCATGTGAAGCCCATACTTCCATTCTGCCGAGTGGAAACGGTGAATGCCGCTGATCACATATTGCTCATTCAAGTCCCATCTGGAGGGCGTCGTCTGACCAAGCCTCTTGCACTCAATGACAAACGACTTTTCACGATGGCGGTCATCAGACGCGCCCTCGTCGTCGTGGATCCATTGAATGTCTGGGCGCTTGTATTCAAACGGTTCGAGGTGTTGCGCATCGGGATCGGGAAGGCTTTGAGCCTCGAACACCGGACTTCCAAATCTCCCTTTTGGATCGAGTTCCAGGCGAGCGGTCACTGAGGCAAAGCGTAACTCCCTGACCAAATTCGGCTCGTCCACTGGCAGTTCGTGGCGGCATCTTAATATCATCAAAGCTCTCTCGAAAACGGCAATGTAGTGCTTCCGCCGTGATTGCCACAGCCTCGGCCGGATCAAAGAAGGGCGGGAAGATCTGCCGTTCATGATTTCTGATCCGCGAGGTTCATGGCCCGGGCGATGGTGGCATCCGCATCCTCGCGAGCCATGCTTCGGGTCCAGTGCCTTGCTTCGTTGCGCTTGATAACGAGTATTTCGTGTTCACTCACCGCGCGGATGAACGTGTCCGTGTAAATCGCGCGCCTTGCTCCTACCGGGACCAGAGAACGCTTGCTGATGCGGGCGAGCACATCGCGCCAGGACTGTGGTGCCGATTTTTCGGCGGAAACGCATGAAGCTCCTTTTGTGGTGGTAGAGAAAAGAACCGCGAGAGTTGACGATCCAGCCGGTCCCTCAATCACCTCCCATGCCAACTCGCCATCGGGTTCCAGATCGGCGTTCCATTGTGACAAGAACACCTGAAGATAACCTGCCAGTCCTTCGACTCGTTCATCGGGAAAGTCTTTGATCAGCCCATGCGACGGTTCGGGAATAGAGACAGGTTTGACAGCGATGCTCTTGTCCCGCCGGTAGAAGAAGTCGAGTCCGTATCGGCACATGTCCCGCACCAAATCACGTTCCGCTTCATTGAGTTCGTAGAGATCGAAGACCGCCTCGTCCAGTTGTTCTTCCAATCCCGCGATTGAGTGATTTCCCGCAGAGCTGCAATCAAAACCACCTTCCAGGAGATCTGCTTCCGTTTCGGGTTTGAGCGATTCCAGGTTCCTAACTATTGAATCGATCCGCCGACGAGCATTATCGTTTTTAGAACTGCTAATTGGAAATGAGCTAAACGAATTAACAAGAGTTTCATCGTGCCACATACCCCAAGAGCCGGAGGTCATCCATAAATAGTATCGAGCTAACGAAGACCAGTAGCACCCAACGAGACATCTTGCTTCCGAAGAGCTGAATCCGCTTAGCCGGCAGCCAATGATCGAATGGGTAAAGCAAAACGGGACATCAACCAACCTGATGTCCAGCCTTCCTTGCTCTGATCCGCGTCCGCGGGTCATGAGAAGGCGAAGCCCTTCGTAAATTTCTCTTTTTCCCTTTCTGCGAACCATGTCCGGAGGTTGTTCGAGTTTGGATGGTAGAGATCCATAACGGTGAAGATCCTTGGCCTTGAGTTCTTGATATTCTGTGAGCCACTCGCTATTCTGCCTGCCCTGCTTGCCTTTCACATATCCGACTCCAGTGGTTACGAACTTTTCTTCGTTTTCGTCTCGGAGATCCGAAAGTCCGGTATATCTTTCCAAATCTCGAACCAATCGCTCATCCCTATTCCCTCCCCACCAGTATAGTTTCCACAGTTTCTCGTAACTCCTGCAATCGTCCTGCTTCAGCCGATGCATATCTGTCTGCGCCACGATCACGGCCCGGGTGTTCTCTATTTCCGCTGTGCGACGGGCAGACCAATAAGTGAACCGGTGGTCCTGCCTTGGTTTGCCCTTGGCGAAAATTGCCGAGATGAATGGTGAAGTGCCATCACTTTCACGCAACGCTCCTTTGCGCTTTCCGGGGCGCTTCGGATCGGCAAAGAAGATGTGCCGAACATGGGCGAAGTTCACGACATGCTCCAGTTTGCAGCGTCGGAGCCAGCTTTGCCGGAAAGCGCGGCTGTTTTCGTGCTGCTTGAATAGGATGCCTGACGAAAGCAGGAGGGCGGCCTTGCCGCCATCGGCGAGGAGTTCCAATGCCAGATGCACAAACGCTTGCGACAACTCGTTGTCACCGATTACGCGCTCAGGGGTGGCAGCCAGCCAACGCTTGGTGGTTGGCATGGCCTGACGTCCAAGTGTGTCGCCCGGTTTTACCTCGCCCCAAGGAGGATTTCCCACGACGACATCTGCCGAATTCGGACCAAAGTGTTTTCTCACCAAAGGATCTTCGTGATCGATGGCTTCGAATGCATTTCCCGCGTAAAGAATATCCAGGTGTTGATCTGGATCACGAACCTTGCGCTCGGGATCCCAACGCAGATTGGGCAGGCGCCGGGTTTCATTGATTTCACGAGGATTCTGGTAATGGAGGTATGCCAGATAGAGGCTGAAAGCAGCCACAGGTACCGCGTCGGGATTGAGGTCGATGCCTCTGATCTGGTCGCGCAGAATGACACGCAGTTCCCTTTGCGAAAGTCGGCGACCTAGCTTGACCACCCGATGTCTGACGATGCGACGAAATGCCTCAACCAGGAAAATACCCGAGCCGCAAGCCGCATCGGTTATCCGGGGTTTATGATCTAGCAAATCAGGGGTGAGCGTGCGGGCCAGCAGGAAGTCGGCCAATGCGGGTGGAGTATAATAGGATGACTGTGTGTTTCCCTTACCCCGTTTGGCGGTATAGAACTCCTCGTAAATGCTGCTGATCAATTCGATGGGGATGATGTCGAAGCGGTAGGCGAACAGAAACAGTTGATCTGGTTCCAAATCATCGGCCGTTCCGGTGAGGAGGTTTCTCAGGACCTTCAGATGGCGTGCTTTCACTTCGCGCAGCTCGGTTGTTGTGACTGGAAAAGTGTCACCATTGAAGTCGTCTGCCAAGTGTTTGAAAAAGGCGTAGGTGAACTCACGATTTCCCAGCACGCGGAAGAAGCACAGATTGCTGTGGTGTGCCTCTGCAAAACGGGCAAGTGGAGTGATCAGGATTTTTTTCCACGATTCATTTTGCCGTGCGATTCCCTCGAAGTATTCCCGGACCAGAACTTCCCTGTCTTCCAAATAGCGGACAAACAGCGCCCGCCCGATGAGAGAATGCGCTACTTCGTCGGAAAGCCGATCTTCACCGGCGGTGAGCTGCGTGCGGACGATTTTGAGATCATGAACCAGAGCCCGATCGGCACGGAAGTAGCCGGTGCCGAATCTCTCGTCTCCTAAGAGATTTCCTGATTCAATGCTCACCCGGCTGAAATCCGCCAGTTTTTCTGAAATCTCAGCGACGGATTGCGCCAATTCGAGCAAGCGAACGTTGGATCTGACTATTTCCCCCCTCCCAACCGGGGGAGCTGATAGTTTGTAAACCGCCAGTTCACCTTCGCGAGCGAGAAAAAGAATTTGTGGCCTCGCCATGCACCAGATGCGGTTGAAGAACTCCGCCTCCTCTGTGCCTTCAGGCAGATTTGCCAGAATTAAGACGGGATCATTTTCGACAAAAAACACGCTATCAGCCTCAAGTGTGTTTGCCAGCTTCAGCCAGTCGCCTTTGTCAGTCCATTCGTGCGAATTCCCGGGAGTTGGGGACGCCGTGGCGGGAAGCAAACACCCCTCGACAAGCCCGAGCATCTTGCATGCAACTGCTAGAAGGTCAGGTGAATTGGATCGTGTGGCTGAAGGCATCATGCGGCGAGGATTCGGATCACAGCTTTGGCGACACCTTGGATTTGAAGATCATGGACTGGAATCAGGTCTGGATAGTCAGGATTTTCGGCTTTCAGCCAAGCGTTCTCATCTTTGAGAATGAGGGTTTTGAGCGTGCATTCTTGATCGATCAAGGCGGCGACGACATCCTGATGTTTTGGAATCGCGGCGCGATCAAAAAGCACCAAGTCGCCATCGAAAAAGTGCCTGCCAACCATTGAGTCTCCCCGGACGCGGAGAGCGAAGGCGTCTGACTTGTCTTTGATACCGAAGGCGGTGGGATCGAGATTCAAACGGCCCTCCTGTGTGACGGATGGATTCTCCGGGAAACCCGCGACGATGGAGCCGAGCATGGGAACGCCCGATGCGGGTTTATTCAGCAACCTCAGACTGCGGGCTCGGCGCGGATCACGGGATACGTGGCCTGATGCGACCAAGGCGTTGACCAACTCGGCGGCGGCGTTGTTGCTTTTGAAACCGAGTTCCTCACAGATTTCCAAATACGACGGTGCCGATAAGTGCTGTGACTCCCGGTACTCGAGAAAGTCGAGCAAGCGTTGCCTAGAGTTTGATGGACTACGAATCATTTGCTGAACAAATATTCAGTAATTGATTTTAGCACTTCATTGCAAGCGGGTTTTTAGGTCATTCGCACCGTGACTTCGGCCTCTATCCACTCTGCCGCCGCCGGTAGAGCTTTTTCCTGCAAATCAGGCTTTCGCTGTCTCAAGCCGGAATCACATTCACTCCTATCAGCCCGAACAACGGCGCGGCGGCGAGGAAGAGACGGTCGTTGGAATAAACTTCGGTGAAGCTGTGCTCGGCGGCGCAGGCGAGGTGCAGGGCATCGGCGGCGCGGATATTGGTGGTGATGGGAGCGGCGGCGAGGACGGACTCCAAACGAGTCATCACCGCCTCGGTGAGCGGCAGAAAACGGATGAGGAGTTGCTGGCAATCATCCTGAAACTGTTTGGCAAGACTGGAAAGATGCTCCGGAGTGCCAGCCCCCTCGCGGCGCTTGCGCAGGAGAACCGAGGCAATTTCGGCACGCCCGTGCCAAGCAATGACCACTGGTTGATTGGCTTGAGCGAGTCGCTTTTTGACCGCTTCGTGACCCGGTTCCACGGAATAGATCCGGAACAAGTAGGTGCTATCAAAGTAGAGCATCTTCGCGGGAGGATCGGTCTTCGGAAATGATGACGGCGGAATCCGTGCCTCCAGAGAAGGCACCGGCCTTGAGGGCCGCCTCAAAATCCGGCCGCAATTTCCGATTGGCCCAGATGGGGGCGGCTTGCCGCAATGGTGCCGGATCGAGCGCTTTCTCTAGCGAGCTCAGCACAAGATCCTTGAGTGTCCGACCGGTTTCCACCGCGTGGATCTTGGCTCGCTTATAAAGAACGTCCGGAATATCAATGGTCGTTTTCATGGCTAAATATATACGGGAATATGGTTTCCCGTCAAGCTGGCAATCCTTCGATGGCTACGACCTATTTAAAATAGGCAAGATTCGGCTGAGTGCGGCCCCGCGCGAAGATCGGAGGCGCTGAAGCGTTCGGCAAATTTCTGTCTTCCTCGTAGTTTTGATGTGAAACGCGGTGGATGAATCAAGCAAAGCGCTAATCCCAAGGCTGGATTTCGCTTCCGCCTTGCTTCGTCCCGCCGGATGTTCTTTTCTCCGCCCGCATGTCTTTACTTCCTACCGCTGACCTCCTGGCGCTCGACACAGCTGGCCTGAAAAGCCGCTTGTCGAAACTCAGGAGGTATCTTTGACGTCCCGACTCTCGAAAACGAAATCAACACGCTGGAAGAGGCGATGGGCGCGCCCGAGTTCTGGAACGACTCGGACAAGGCGAAATCCATCAGCTCCAAGGCCGCCGGTCTGAAGAAAAAGCTCGAATCCTTCCTGAATCTCGAAGGCCGCGTGGCGGACATTGATGAAGGCGTGGCACTTGCCAAGGAGTACGATGACGCGGATCTCGCCCGCGAAGCTTTGGATAACGCCGCCGGACTGGAAGGTGACATCCGCGCATACGAACTGCTCACGCTGCTCGACCAACCGAGCGATATTTCTCCCTGTTTCCTCGTGATTTCCGCCGGTGCTGGTGGAACCGAAGCGTGCGACTGGGCACAAATGCTCCACCGCATGTACACCCGCTGGGCCGAGAGCAAAGGCTACACTGTGGAAACCCTCGACTGGCAGGATGGCGATGAAGCCGGCCTGCGTACCGCGACTTTGAAAATCACCGGCGACCACGCCTATGGCTTCCTGAAAAACGAGCGCGGTGTCCATCGGCTCGTTAGGATTTCCCCGTTCGACTCGAACGCGAAACGCCACACGTCGTTCGCATCCCTCGACGCGACGCCGGAAGTTTCGAAGGAAATCAAAATCGAGATCCTCGACAAGGACATCGAGATCACCACCACCCGTTCCGGCGGTAAGGGTGGTCAAAACGTCAACAAAGTGGAGACCGCCGTCATCCTGCGCCACCTTCCCAGCGGCATCCTCATCCGCTCGACCGCCGCGCGGACGCAGGGCGCTAACAAGGAGCTCGCGTTTGATATCCTCAAGGCCAAGCTCTACACCATCGAGGAGGACAAACAGAAAGCCGAGGCCGACCGCGCCTATGGCGAAAAGGGCGACGTCTCCTGGGGCAACCAGATCCGTTCCTACGTTTTCCAACCCTATCAGAAAGTGCTGGATCTCCGCACCGGCGAGGAAACAAACAACATCCAGGCCGTCATGGACGGCGGTATCGACGACTTCATCGAAGCCAAGCTCCGCGGCAAGGTCCGGGTGAAGGGCGTGAAGGACGAGGAGGATTGATGTACCACGGCTTCCCTAACATACCACACGACCCGTGATCCGACCCGAAGATTCCGACAGCGGGAAAATCCTGCCTTTCAAAGCCCCGTCCCTGCTCCACCACTTCGAGCCATCCGAGCGCGCTGCCTCACCGGAGGAGGCTGGCGTGGACCGCCCATCCGGCGGCGAGGAAATGGCTTTCCTCCGTTCCCTCCCGCACCCGTCTCTGATGGCACTTTTTCTCCCCGATGCCACACGGTGATCATCAGCCGCTTGGAAAACGGACTCCCGGTGGAGACCCTGAACGAGAATCCCTGGAGTTCGTGAATCTGCCCTAACGATTAAAAAAATTAGTGGGAGGATCGGTTGCCGCGCGGATTTTTATCCGTTGCGGTGGACACGAGTAAAGGCTCGGCCCTGGCTGCGGACTCCGCAGTGGAAACCTGTGCGGGTGCGGGAGCTTGCTTCGATGGGAAGACCACCGGACCTGACGCCATCGTCTGCTTGATGACCTTGGTGCCCAGAAGTAGCGAGCTCAGACAGACCGCATTGCAGGTGAAGACGAGGCCGGTGTTCCAGCCGAGCATGATCCAGCGTTTCGGCAGGAGCCGGTGGATGATCAGCGCGCTCCAGACTGCGCCCACTCCGGTAAGCAGCGCGATCAGGGTGAGCGGATTTTCCAAGGCGCCCGGCAGTCTGGCGGCGAAAAGCCGACCCAGCGATGCGACCGTGCCAGCCGTGCCAAAAAACAACACCGACAGCCAGACGAAGGACAACTTCGGCTTCGCAAAATTCAGCGCTTTCCCCCGTGATTTCGCATTTCCCAGCATTTCCTGAACGGTCTTTGCGATCGACTCGCGCATCGCCTGATCACCCATGCAGTTCGTCAGCCGCCGGGACTCGAACGAGCGGACCTTGGACAGCCTGATGCGGCGTTTTTTGGTGAGCTGCCGGACGCGGAGTCGCGTGTAGAGCGCCAAGGCGTCCTGGCGTCTGCCATCACACTCGTAAAGTGCGGTGGCCCATGCGCCTGGCTCCATGCGCGACTCAAGGATCTCGCGTCCCACCTGCTCCGCCACTTCCGAGACGGTCACAAGGGTGTTCGATTCCCTTCCCGCCGGAGCGGGGCTGGATTTGGGGTGGTTCATTCTACCGGGGGAGGTTGAAAGTCAGTTCCTGCGCCTCAGGAGCAGCAGAAAGGTGGCGGGAAACAAGCCGAGCAAGGAAGTGGGCTCCGGGACCGCTGCGGTGGCCACGGTCGCCCCTGATTGCACGGTTTCCTGGAAAAGCCCGCTCATCGTGTTAGTTAGCGATCCATTGATTGCCGAGCTGCTACTGGTCGCGGCGACTCCCGGGAGGGTGCTGCCGATCACGTTGGTGGCGTAGAAGCTGTTGATGGAGCTCGCGAAATTTCCGAGTGCCAAAGAGTTGATCAGATCGACTCCCGATGCCAGCGCGTTCGCACTGCTGGCGGCTGTGGATGCGGCTAGATTGCTCGAAGGCAGGCCTGCGGAGGCCACCTCGACGATCTGCACCTGGCTCTCGAATCCATTGCCAGCGTGGCCCGTTTCAGATCCGAACGAGGCGGCCGCAGCGGTCAGCGCGGCTCCGGTGTTCGAAAAAGCGAACGTGTTAGGCCTCGTCACGTTCAGCACCATGGATGCGAACGATTGGGCATCAGCCGCGCTTCCGATCGTCATCCAAGGGAGGCCGACGACCTGGGTGGAGGCATCCCCGAAGAGCATCATCGACACGGCGATGCGTCCATAGGCACCGGACTGAATGGAATTCAGGACCTGGGTGCTTGTGAACGCGCTCGCGTAGCCGCTTAACAATCGGTTGAACTCAGTCTTGCTGAGCTCCGGCCGGACGATATCGACGAGCAGTACAATCTCGCTATCGACATTTTCCGCACCGGCAGGCGTGAGCCATCCTGACGCGGCGATGCCTAGCGACATCGCACCGATAAGAGGCAGGTGGGATCGCCGGCCAAGCGTAGTTCTGGTGTTGTTGTGGGACGTTTTCATGGGGGTGTAAAACAGGGACGGCGGTTTTTTTAAATTAATCTTGTAAGATTGTCAACATTTGTTAAATATTTTACATGCTTAATCCGAACCACGCCTGCAAGACCCCGCTTTCGTCCCGGATCGCCCTGCCGATCGCATTGATGCTGGCAGGAATTTTTGGACTCGGCATCGCCACGGTCCAACCCGCCAGAGTTGCGAAAATCCCCGCCACCGCGCAGGTGATCCTCCCCGCTCCTGAGCCGGCCTCGCCCGAGCGTCTATCGGCAGGCGCAGGAGCCACCACCCCCGCGCCTTCCCCTGAGGAACTTGTCACCTTCTGTTCGAAAAACGTGACCGAAAGACGCAGCTTCGTTGTTTTTAAACGGGGCACCTGCGTGGTGATCAACGAGCCTTGTGAAAATCCCATGGAAGAGGCCCGGAAAATCCTCGCCCGCTGCAAGGACGCCGGTGCCAGATTCCTCGCGGAACCCACCAACGAGGGGGAAATGATCGTCGCTTTCAAAGACCCCGTCTTCCATCGTTTCAGCAAAAATGAGTTGGAGAAACTGCAACCCTGGCTGGCACAATCCGCCTCCGCCCTCCTCACGCCAGACGAAAGCGTCGCGGCCGGAGACAGTTGGTCGGTGCCGGGCAACGCCAGAGTCGGTCTGCTCGCACGGCGCAGGATGCTCGAAGACGCGGCCAATGCCGTCCCGGTCAAAATCATCCGCGCCAAGGAGCGCGCGCTCGCCTCCCGCTGAGGAAACGAGACGGCCTACATTTTTCCAAGCTCGCGCTGGCATCACCGGTGGGAAGCAGCTATCCCGAGGCGCGCCGCAGGGCGAAACTTCCCATGATACCCCATCTCACCGTCATCAAGGCCGGTACCGGCGTCCTCACGAAGTCGAATGACGGCACTCTGGACCGCGCCGCGCTCGTCCACCTCGTCTCCGCCATTTCCGGACTGGTCCACGCCGGCCACCGCTGCCTTTTCGTCTCTTCCGGCGCGGTCGGCTCCGGCGTTTCCGCGTTCGGCCTAGCGGAATACCCGAAGGACACCGCCACCCGCCAGGCCTGCGCGGCCGTCGGCCAAGCGCGGCTGATGCAGACCTACAGCAGCCTGTTTTCGAATTTCGACATCCACATCGCCCAAGTCCTCCTCACCGCCGCCGATCTCGCGACGCCCGAGCGCGCCAGCTACGTCAAGGACACCCTGCGCCGCCTGCTGATGGAGCCGATGATTCTGCCCATCATCAACGAGAACGATTCCGTCGCCGTCGAGGAACTGAAATTCGGCGATAACGACATGCTTTCCGTCCGTGTTGCGAAACTCGCCGGTGCCAAGCGCATCATCCTGCTCACCAGCGTCGATGGCCTGCTAGACCCGGAAACCAACCAGCTCATCCCCGAAGTCCCCGCCATCGACGCAGTCTTCCGCCACGTCCGCGAGGACAAAGGCCGCTTCTCGATGGGCGGCATGGCCTCGAAACTCGCCGCCGTGAAATTCGCCGTGGACGCCGGAATCGAGACCCACATCGCCCACGGCCGCCATCCCGAGCGCCTCGCGGACATCATCGCGGGCAAGGGGATTTCCACCCGTTTCCGCGCGGCAATTGCGACTTGAGTCTCATTTCCTTCAGAGTAGAATCACCCCATGATCGCGCTGGATGAACTGAAGAAGCTGCCCATCGAAGGGCGGTTCCAGATCGTCGAGGAACTGACACTATCGATTCGTGAAGAACAGGCTGATTTCAACAAATCGCCTGAATTGATCGGGGAATTAAGGGGGCGGGCCGCAAATCTGAGAGCAAATCCAGCCTCCGGTTTTACTTGGGATGAAGTGGAAGCCCGTATCCGGGTGTAAGACAAAAAAATTAGTTGAGGCTTGGTAACCATCTGGGTGCTTGAGTGCGGGCTTGGGCGAGGATGGGGAGGCGGGCTGCCCAGATCTCCTCGAAGTTTCTGCTAAGGACCATGCACCGGAGCTTGAGGATGGC
>JBBRCO010000015.1:0-35213 GCA_038204755.1 Verrucomicrobiales bacterium | reverse complement strand
GTGCTTTCGAACGACACCGACGAGGAAACCGATCCGCTCACCGCCACCGTGGTGTCCGGTCCAGCACACGGCACGCTCACGCTCACTACCGCCGGCGGCTACGTTTACTCCCCCGCAGCCAACTACAACGGCCCGGATAGTTTCACCTACACCACCCACGACGGTGAATTCGATTCCAACGTGGCAACGGTCAACCTAACGATCAACGCGGTCAACGACGTTCCAATCGCCGATGCCCAAACGGTCAATCTGGACGAGGACACCACAGCATCGATCACCCTCGCTGGCAGTGATGTGGAAACCAACATGCTGAACTACACGGTGACGGTGAATCCGCAACACGGCAGTCTATCCGGCTCCGCTCCCAACCTGACCTACACACCTGTAGCTAACTACAACGGACCTGATAGTTTCACGTTCCTGGTAAACGACGGCACGGTGGATTCGGCTCCTGCGGAGGTTTCCATCACGGTCGCTCCGGTGCCGGACAACAGCTTCGGTGAATGGCTCGCCAGCTATAGCCTCGGCGGTGGTCCGGGTGGCGATCCTGACCGCGATTCCATCAGCAACGCCGTCGAATATGTGATCGGAGGAAACCCCGCCAGTCGTGCCGATCAGAACCTGCTGCCAATTAGCTCGCTCGTTACCGCAGATCCGGATCAAAACTCCGTCAGCAATGACTACCTGCTCTACACTTACCGCCGCGCCGCTCTCGCGAAGGCCGATCCTAACACGGTCATCAGGGTCCAGTGGAGCACCGCCCTCACCAGCGGTTGGGCAAATGCCGCAGACACTGCGGGCGTCGTGACCACCGAGGAAAACGCCCC
Organism: Verrucomicrobiales bacterium; assembly: GCA_038204755.1. Lineage (GTDB taxonomy): Bacteria > Verrucomicrobiota > Verrucomicrobiia > Verrucomicrobiales > Akkermansiaceae > Luteolibacter. The sequence goes on along the minus strand of JBBRCO010000015.1, from coordinate 34,386 downwards.
GGGCACCCCAGGAGTGGATCTCGTCAAGGTTTACATCCCGCGTAGCCTGGCGGTAAACGGCAAGCTGTTCGCCCGCTTGTATGTCAGCATTGACTACACCAGCGTCAATGTCCCTCCGGTGGCCGCGAACCAGTCGGTTTCGGTGAATGAGGACGCTTCCCTTCTCATTACGCTGCAGGCAACCGATGTAAACGGCGATCCGCTGAGCGTCACGGTGACGAATCCACCCCAACATGGCACCCTCAGCGTTCCCGTCCCAAGCCTCGGCGGTTCATCTCCGACGCTAACCTACATGCCAGCTCCGAACTACAGCGGCCCTGATAGTTTCAGCTACACGGTGAACGATGGAACCATCGACTCAGCGCCTGCCACCGTTTCCATCACCGTGATTTCCATGGAGGAATTCGCCCAGTGGATGGGCACTTTCAGTCTCAGCGCCGGTCCGACTGTGGATTCGGACAAAGACTCCATCAGCAACGTCGTCGAGTATGTGATCGGTGGAAATCCCGCCAACCGCGCCGATTCGAATCTGCTTCCAACAATTTCCCTCGTCAACGCCGATCCTGATGGAAACACCGTGAACGAAAACTACCTTCTCTTCACCTACCGCCGCACGGACCTTGCGAACACCGACCCCAGCATGACCACCCGTGTCAATTGGGGAACCAGCCTTGCAGGCACCTGGACCAACGCCACCGGCACACCCGGAGTTGTCACTCTCGTAAATGACAACGGTGCCGGACCTTCCACTGACATCGTTTCGGTTTACATTCCCCGCTCGCTTGCGCTCAATGGCAAGCTCTTCGCCCGGCTCCAGGCGTCGCTGACAACTCCATGACCTTTCCGTGATTTCCCCCCCAACTGCTTGAAAAAATTCCTCCTCAAAGAGCCTGATTTCGGCTTGTGCGAAAACAACCGCCCCGAGCGGGTGCAATTGAGCGCATTGATCTCAAGGCCGCTGGAATCATTCCTGCGCCGCCCTAGGCTGCTGAGCCTGAACCGCGCTGGCACCAAGAGCGGTCGCCGGAATGCGTTGAGGCTGGAAATCATGTGAGCCGAATTATTCAAACACATCCAAGCAATCGATAACAATTTATGAAGGCAGTCATTCTAGCAGGAGGTTTCGGGACACGGATCAGCGAAGAAAGCTCGGTCAAACCGAAGCCGATGATCGAAATCGGCACCCGGCCGATTCTCTGGCACATCATGAAGATCTACGCCGCCCACGGGATTAACGATTTCGTCATTTGCTGCGGTTACAAAGGCTACATGATCAAGGACTACTTCGCGAATTATCACCTCCACACGGCGAACGTGACTTATGATCTAAAAAATCAGCTCACAACAATCCACCGCAGCGATGCCGAGCCATGGACCATAACCTGCATCGAGACAGGGGAGAAAACCATGACCGGTGGGCGGCTGAAACGAGCTGCGGAATACCTGGGGGACGAAACCTTCTGTCTAACCTACGGGGACGGGGTAAGCGACATTGATATCACAGCGAGCATCGCATGGCACAAATCGCATGGCAAACTGGCCACACTTTCGGCAGTGCAATCGCCCGGGCGTTTCGGTGCCTTCACCCTTCATGCGGATAGTGGCAATGTCGAGTCCTTCCATGAAAAGCCAAAGGGAGACGGTGCCTGGGTAAATGGCGGTTTTTTTGTGTTGGAACCAGGAGTGATGCAGCACATCGCCGACGATGCGACCATTTGGGAGCGCGGGCCGATGGAAGTCCTCGCGAAGACCGGTCAGTTGCGGGCATGGAAACATGATCAATTCTGGCAGTCGATGGACACGTTGCGCGACAAGATGTATCTCGAAGAGCTGTGGGCGCAGGAAAATCCACCTTGGAAAATCTGGTAGGCCGGCTTTCAGAAACATTTTCAAAATCAGTATTTGCCACCAAATGAACGCGGTTTTTTGGAAAGATAAGCGGGTGTTTCTCACCGGACACACGGGATTCAAGGGTTCCTGGCTTTCCCTGTGGCTTCAGAGCATGGGGGCGCAGGTCACCGGATTCTCACTCGAACCTAACACAATTCCCTGCTTGTTTGAGGTGGCCTCGGTCGGCGATGACATGCGCTCGGTCATAGGTGACATCCGGGATCCCGACGCGTTGTCGGCGGCGGTGAGGGGCGCTGCTCCCGAAATCGTCATTCACATGGCAGCTCAACCATTAGTTAGGGAATCCTACGACAATCCTGTGTTCAATTACGCGACCAATGTCATGGGGACCGTTCATCTGTTGGAAGCGGTACGTCACACACCGGGTGTGAAGGCCGTAGTAGTCGTCACCTCCGACAAGTGTTACGAAAACCGCGAGTGGCATTGGGCATACAATGAGCAGTCGGCTCTGGGCGGCGATGATCCGTATAGTAACAGCAAGGCGTGTTCCGAACTGGTAACGTCATCCTACCGGACCTCCTTTTTCAATCCCAACCGTTTTGAGGAGCATGGTGTCGCAGTGGCTACTGCACGCGCCGGCAATGTCATCGGCGGCGGCGACTGGGCAAAAGACCGTCTCGTTCCCGATGCCTTGGCCGCTTTGCAAGCCGGAAGTCCTCTGGTCCTGCGGAACCCGCACTCCACCCGCCCTTGGCAACACGTTCTCGAGCCATTGAACGGCTACCTGGTCTTGGCAGAAGCCTTGTTCGACAAAGGCCCCCGACATGCGGAGGCTTGGAACTTCGGCCCTTATGAATTCAGTGATAGGACAGTCGGCTGGATCGTGGAACGGCTATGCGGACTTTGGGGGCTGGATATACCCAAACAGCAGGACACCGGCCCGAAACCCCATGAGGCCGGATACTTGAAAGTTGATTCTTCCAAGGCACGCGCTGTGCTGGGGTGGGCGCCGAAGCTTGACCTTGAAACCACGCTCCAATGGATCGTTGATTGGTCCAAATGCCATCAAACCGAACATGATTTGAAGGCGTTCACTCTTTCCCAGATCCAACAATTTGCCTCCTTGCCTGCCTACGAGCCCGGAGTTCCACCCGCGTTGGCCAGAACCAACTAATTTTAATTTCTCCCTTCAATTCTCATGCACACCCCTGAATGCCGTTTCTGTCAGACACCGCTCACCCATGTTCTCTGCAATCTGGGCATGTCGCCCCTGTCGAATTCATATGTGAAGTTTGAAAACGTCCATTTGGGCGAAAAATTCTATCCGCTCAAGGTGTGGGTTTGCGAAAAGTGCCTCCTCTCGCAGCTTGAAAGTTTCGAGTCACCCGAGGCCATTTTCAGCGACTATCTCTACTTCAGCAGCTTTTCCACGAGCTGGGTCGAACATGCCCGCAAGTATTGCGAAATGATGACCGGGCGTTTTGGATTCAACGCAGACAGCCAGATTGTCGAAATCGCCAGCAACGACGGCTATCTGCTCCAGCACTTCAAGGCCAAGGGCATTCCGGTGCTCGGCGTGGAGCCCGCGGCGAACGTCGCGAAGGTCGCATGGGAAGAGAAGGGGATTCCAAGCTTGGTGAAATTCTTCGGAGTCGAAACCGCCAAGGAACTCGTCGCCACCGGCAAGTCTGCCGATCTTCTGATGGGCAACAACGTCATGGCGCACGTCCCTGACATCAACGACTTCATCGGTGGCCTGAAGATCGCTCTCAAGCCTGAAGGTGTTATCACCTTCGAGTTTCCGCACCTCCAGCGGCTCATTGATGAGAACCAGTTCGACACCGTCTATCACGAACACTTCTCCTACCTTTCGTTCCTCGCGGTGGAAAAGATGTTCGCCTATCACGGCCTCACACTTTTCGACGTTGAGGAACTTCCGACCCACGGCGGCTCGCTGCGGATCTTCGCCCGCCACACCGAAAGCAACTCACCCAAAACCGTCGTCACCGATCACGTCGATGCGATGCGCAAGCAGGAAACCGACTTCGGCCTGACAGACATGGAAACCTACACCTCTTTCGGCGAGAAAGTGAAGTCCACCAAACGCAAGCTCCTCAAGTTCCTCATCGAAGCCAAGGAAGCAGGCAAGTCCATCGTCGGCTACGGCGCGGCTGCCAAGGGAGTCACGCTCGTGAACTACTGCGGCATGCGCGACGACCTTGTTGATTACGTCGTGGACAAAAGCCCTTACAAACAGAACCACTTCATGCCGGGCGTGCGCATTCCAATCTACGGACCTGAGAAGATTTTCGAAACCAAACCGGATTACGTGCTGATCCTGCCCTGGAACCTCAAGAAGGAAATCAGCGGTGAGATGGCCAAGATCCGGGAGTGGGGCGGCAAGTTCGTCGTGCCCATTCCGGAGGTCCAGGTCCTCGACTAAGCCTCGCTGGCGGAAAACAGTTCCCCCCCGATGATTTTTCAAGAAACCAAACTCAAAGGCGCTTTCATTGTCGAGCTCGACAAGAAAGAGGACGAGCGCGGATTTTTCGCACGGGCCTTCTGTGCGCAGGAGTTTGGGGAGCACGGGATCTGTCCGCGTGTCGTGCAGGCGAACATTTCCTACAATCACAAGAAGGGAACCTTGCGCGGTATGCACTATCAGCTTCCGCCTGCCAGCGAGCCGAAGTTCATCCGCTGCATCAGCGGCGCGGTCTGGGACGTCATCATCGACATGCGTCCCGACTCGCCAACCTACATGGACCATCTCGGTGTGGAACTGAGCGTGGAAAACCGCCGCGCGATTTATGTGCCGGACATGTTCGCCCACGGCAACCAGGCCCTCACCGACGGCGCCGGGCTGCTCTATCTGATGGGCGGGTATTATACGCCGGGCTGTGCGACGGGACTGCGCTACGACGACCCCGCGTTTGGCATCGAGTGGCCTCTGCCGGTCACCGTGATCAATGAAAACGACAGGAACTGGCCGCTGTTCAAAGTGGCGTCGCGGGACGGTGCCCCCCCGGAAACCTGACAGATAATGAGCGCTCAAGTATCCATCTGCCTGCCTACTCTGAACAGCATCCGTTTCCTGGCGGAACGGCTGGAGAGCATCCGCCACCAGACTTTCACGGATTGGGAGTTGATCGCCGTGGACAGCCATTCGGACGATGGCACGCTGGAAGCCTTGGAGAAATTCTCTTCCGAGGACCCGCGCGTGCGGATTACCCAGGCTCCCAAAGACGGGATCTATCCAAATTTCAACCGTGGAATCCAACAGGCAGAAGGCCGCTATGTTTACATCGCGACGAGCGACGATACCATGGCTCCCGATTGCCTCGAAAAGATGGTGGCGGCGCTGGAGGAAAACCCGGATTGCGATCTGGCGCACTGCCCGATGAAGGTAATCGATGAAACGGGCGGTGACGGTCTGGACTGGTGGACAAGCCACTCGCTTTTCGCACGAAGTTCCGGGGATTTCCTGAAAATCCGCCACCGGCGCGCGGCTCCATGCGATGGGGTTCTCTGCCTGTTGGGAGACAACATTTATTCTTCGGTGACGCAGTTGCTCATCCGGCGGACGTTGTTCGACAGGATCGGATACTATCAGACCGACTGGGGCTCGCTGGGGGATTTCCATTGGAACCTCCGCGCGGGATTGGCGGCATCCGCCGTGCATGTGCCGGATACCTGGGGTAGCTGGCGAATGCATGGGAACCAGGCGACGGCAGGAGCGCGGCTCGGCTCGGAGGCTCATCAGGCGAAGATTGACTCCATGATTGATGATGTGATGCTGAATTTGGAGAGATTCTCTGACGGAACGGTCCAGAATGCGACTTTCCCGGAGGTGGTGGGGAAGGCGCGTGATCTCCGGCATTTTTTGCGGGAGCATGCCAGTCATTCATCGGCGGCGGAGCGGGTGAAGTTTTTGATTCTGCAGGCTTTGAAGGGCCGCCGGGCCGCATGGCGTCACCTTGCGTCCGTGGGATTCAGCGGGAAACGCTGGCCGCTGGCCGCTCCCGAATCGGTGCAGTCATGGTTCGCCAGGGATGTGCTGGTTCCGTTGCCTGGAAAGGAGCGGAACCTTTGAGATGAGAGGGGACGCCGGAAATCGTCCGGTGAGGATTCTATTCCTCACCTCCCATTCTCCCGAGGGGCCGGAACAAGGTGCCAGGTTGAGAGCGCGCCACATTCTACGCCAGTTGAGCCGATTTGCCGAAGTCCGTTTGATCTTGGCCGGATCCTACGAGGATTACACCGGTGCCACGGATGTGGTGCCTAACCCATCACGGCCGTGCGGGATCATGGAATTTCATGATTGGAAAATCGAAGGTGCCGGTGATCGGATTCGATATGAACTGGGTTCCACCTATCTTAACACCCATGGCCACAGGGCCAGCGAGGAGGATCGCCACCGCCTGCTGGAGCTGATCGATGCACATGATTTGGTATGGGTCCATGGACTGCGTGTCGCAAATGGTTTCGATCTTTGGAAGTGGCCGAAAACGATTCTGGACATTGATGACATCCCGAGTGACGTCAGCAAGTCCGTGATGATTCACGCCATGGGCTTTGCAGCCCGGTTACGGGCGTTCCGTAAATTCCGCATGTGGAAGCGCCACGAAGCTCGGCTGTTTGAGCGTTTCGGAGCTGTTGCTGTTTGCAGCGGACCGGACCGAGCCCGCTTGGGGAATCGGGAGGATGTTTTTATCGTGCCGAATGGCTTCGAGGCCCCGACTTCGGCTCCCATGCGGATGCCGACAGATCCTGCCCGGATCGGTTTCATCGGTTCACTGGAATATCCGCCGAATGCCAATGGCCTGCGTTGGTTCCTGCGGGATGTATGGCCTGTAATCCTGCTGGGGAATCCAGATACCACCCTGCGTCTGATAGGAAAATTCAGCGATGCCCCGGAATGGACAAGCGCACCAAATACCGAAGGTCTGGGCTGGGTGGCTGATGCGGACGGTGAAATGGCAACCTGGGCGATGACCATCGTCCCCATATTCGAAGGCGGTGGGACGCGGGTCAAAATCAGCAATGCATTCAGCCGGAAGTGCCCGATTGTTTCCACGGCACTGGGGGCATACGGATATGAGACGGAAAACGGCCGCGAGCTGCTGCTGGCTGAGACCGCCCCTGATTTCGCTTCGGCGTGTGCGAGAATCATCAATGAGCCCGATCTGGCGGAGCGTCTCGCGGACAAGGCATGGAAGATATTTTTGGAAAAATGGACATGGGATGCGAATGCCCCACGCCTTGAGACGGCGATCCGGTTCCTGCATGAAAAGGAATCCACCCCCCTCCCGAAGCTCTGACCATGGATTGTTCGGTCATCATCTGCACTCGTGATAGAGCTCCGATGCTCGCGGAAACATTGCGGGCATTCCAATCCGTCACAGTGCCTTTGGATTGGCAGGTGGAATTGATCGTGGCTGACAACGGCTCAACGGACGGCACTGCGGAAGTGGTCCGGACTGCGACCCATCCCGCGATCAAGATCCGCCATGTCTATGAAGCAAGGCCGGGAAAGAGCCGGGCGCAGAACACCGCGATGACCGCCGCGAGAGGCGAGGTGCTGCTGTTCACCGATGACGATGTGGAACCCTCCGAAAACTGGCTGGAGAGCATGGCCCGTCCGCTGCTAGAAAAGCGCTGCGAGGCGGTCGCGGGTCACATTTTGCTAGCCGCTGACCTTCGCCGACCCTGGTTTACGGACCTGCACGGGATCTGGTTGGCCGAGATGCGCGAGCTGGCCACCGTCTCGCCGGAGCTGGTGGGGGCTAGCATGGGAATCCATCGCACGGTATTTGATCGGATCGATAATTTCGATGAGGACCTTGGCCCGGGTGCCACCGGTTTTGGCGAGGAGACGCTGATCTGGAAGCAGATGATGGAAGCCGGTCTGCGAATCGAGCCGGTCCGCGACACCTGTGTGATCCATCATCCGGAACCGTCCAGGCTTTTGCGCTCCAGTTGGATTGCCTCTGCGGCGAAGCGTGGCCTCACCAACGCCTATCTAATGCATCACTGGGAGCATTCGCGGCTGAGCTGTCCCGCAGCCCGTGCTTTCATTCTGAAATCGAAACTCTATCTGAGACGTCTCCTTCAAGCGAATCCCCTTCCGGATGCCGAGGGCTGCCCAGCTTGGGAAATGAGCTATCTCGCCCGGATCGGAGTGCTGGAAAACTTCATCAAGGAGTCGTCCAAGCCCAGGAATTACGAACGCCGCGCGCTGCGCAGGAAACGATGATCAACCAAATGCAATTCAACGAACCTATTGACGCAAAATCCGCTCTGCGCACCTCGAGCAAACGGATCGTGGTGGTCGGCTCCGGCGGGCGGCTAGGGAGCTCGCTGATGAATCATCTCGCATCCCGCTATCAGGTGATCGGGCTGGATCGCAAGCAACTCGACCTGACATCGGCCTCATCGATCAAGGCGGTTTTGGGCGGATTCGACTACGATCATCTGTTTCTTACCGCGGCGCTGACCGCCGTGGATTACTGTGAAACTCATGCGGACGAAGCCTTCGCCATCAACGCCGCGGCACCCGGAGTCATTGCCGCAATCTCCGCAGAGAAGGGAGCTCACGTCACCTATGTTAGCACGGACATGGTGTTCGACGGGATGAAATCACAACCATATTTGGAGACAGACGCACCTGCACCCATCAGCGTTTATGGCGCTTCCAAGCTGGAGGGCGAGTTACAGGTTCTCAGCGCCTCCGCTGGAAATCTCGTGACCCGCGTTTCATGGGTCTATGGTCCCGGCAGGCCGGCCTTTCCCGAATGGATCATCGACAAGGCCTGCTCTGAAGCGGATCTTACCCTACCATGTGACAAAGTCTGCTGCCCCACTTCGGCGCTTGACCTGATCGATTGGCTGGACGCTCTCGTCTTTGGCCCCACACAGGGCACCGCCTCCGGGATCTTTCATCTTTGCAACTCCAACCCCTGCACCTGGCAGGAGTGGGGCCAGTTCTGCATCGATACCGCACGCGGACTGGGATTCCCGGTGATCGCACATGAAATCGGTGGAGTGCCGGTGGATTCCGTTTCCGCATTCACCGCCAGACGTCCTCTCGACAGTTCCATGTGCACTGGGAAATTCACAGCCTTCACCGGAGTCCGGACGAGGGATTGGAGGACCTCGCTTCATGAGTTTCTTGCGAATTGCGAATCTTTGGGAAAACATCGGCCTCTCTTGCGGCAACCCCAGTCCCTTCAGCCGGACATTCCGAAAATTTTTAAATCTATCTGAATATCATGAGAATTCTAGTTACCGGCGGTGCCGGATTCATCGGTTCAAACCTTGTACACTATCTGTTGGGCGGAGCATCGGAGGAACTCGGGGTGGACATCGACCTCGTCGTTACCCTCGACAACCTTACTTATGCGGGAAACCGTTCCAGCCTTGCCGACCTTCACGAAGATCCGCGCCACGTGTTCGCGGAGGGCGACATCGGCGATGCTGCCTACGTGGGCGGCCTGCTGCGCGAACACAAAATCGACGCGGTCATGCACCTTGCGGCAGAATCCCATGTGGACCGCTCCATCGACAGTCCGGAAGAGTTTATCATGACCAATTTCGTCGGCACCTATCGTCTGTTGGAAACTTTCCGCCGTTACCTGATCGAAACCGGCCGTAGCACGGCGCAGCCCGGAGCCAAGTCCCTCGCAGATGGCGGCAAGACCGCCTTCCTGCATGTTTCGACCGACGAAGTCTATGGCTCCCTGGGCGCGAACGATCCCGCTTTCTGTGAGACCACGCCCTATTCGCCGAACAGCCCCTACAGCGCTTCGAAGGCCGGTAGCGACCATCTGGTGCGCGCCTATCATCACACCTACGGCATGCCGGTGGTCACCACCAACTGCTCCAACAACTACGGACCCTATCAGTTTCCTGAAAAACTCCTGCCTTTGATGATCCGGAAAACCCTGCGCGGCGAGTCGCTGCCGGTTTACGGAGACGGCAGCAACGTGCGGGACTGGCTTTATGTCGAGGACCACTGCCGCGGTCTTGCGATGGCGCTGTTGCGCGGCACTTTCGGCGAGACTTATGTGATCGGCGGAAAGTGCGAGATGAAGAACATCGACGTCGTCCGTGCCATCATCGAAACCGTGCGCGAACTCGCGCCGCACAAGGGAGTGAAGACCCCGGAGGAACTCATCACCTATGTGAAGGACCGCCCTGGCCACGACCGCCGTTATGCGATCAATCCCTCGCGGATCGAGCGCGAACTCGGATGGTCGCCGCAGGAAAATTTTGCGTCGGGCCTGCGCCGCACGGTGCAATGGTACCTTGATAACGAAGAATGGATCCAAACAATCGAAGACGGCAGCTATCGCGGCCAACGGCTCGGAACCCTTTTCTAACTGACAATATGAGTAAAACAGAATCAAGCCACCTGACCCTGCCCGCCGGCGAACTTGCGCTGCGGAAGGGAATCATTCTCGCCGGCGGAACGGGCAGCCGCCTTTTCCCGATGACCCATTCGGTCAGCAAGCAGCTCATTCCGGTCTATGACAAACCGATGATCTACTATCCGCTGACGGTGCTGATGCTTGCCGGTGTGCGCGACATCCTGCTTATTTCGACACCGCGAGATTTGCCGGGTTTCGAGCATCTTCTGGGAGATGGTTCGCAATGGGGACTGAACATTTCCTACGCGGAGCAGCCGAAGCCGGAGGGACTCGCGCAGGCGTTCCTGATCGGCGAGGAATTCATCGGCGGCGAGCCCGTCTGCCTCGTTCTCGGCGACAATCTTTTCTATGGCCACAACCTCGGCGAATCCCTGTTAGCCGCATCGAGGCGCAAGGATGGTGCCACCGTTTTCGGCTATCACACCAAAGAGCCGGAGCAATACGGCGTGGTTGAGTTCGATGCCGATTGGAATGTCGTTTCGCTCGAGGAAAAACCCAAGCAGCCGAAGTCCAACTATGCGGTTCCGGGAATCTATTTCTACGACGATCAAGTGGTGGAAATCACCAAGGGCTTGAAACCGTCCCCGCGCGGAGAACTCGAGATCACCGACCTCAACCGTCTCTATCTGGAGAAGGGCAGCCTTCGCGTCGAAATCCTCGGCCGTGGCACGACCTGGCTGGACACCGGCACGCCAGACTCGCTCGCCGATGCCACGCAGTTCGTTCAGGTCATCCAGCAGCGGCAAGGGTTGAAAATCGCCTGCCCTGAGGAGATTGCCTTCCTGCAGGGACGGATCGACCGGGCGAAGCTTGACGAATCGATCACCAAATACGCGAAAACCCCGTATGGGGAATATCTCGCGGCACTCTAACTAAATTTACGATGAACACTTCCGCAGAGGATCCATGGCGAGGACTGAAAGCATCCGCGAGGCAGCGGCTGGAAACCCGTGACTATTCGAAGGGTTCGCTCGCCGCGCGGGTAAGCTCCAGCGGAGTGGGCGGCGGGGAAACCGTGGCCGCACGCGCCGAGCTGGAGAATGTCTGGATCCCCGGCGTGGAGATTTTTTCGAGAAGGGTTTTCCAACAGAAAGGCCGCGGTTATTTCGGAGAGCTCACGCGCCTCAACGAGGGGATACTCAAGGAAATCGGCATCGTTCCCCAGCAGTGGGCGTCCGCGCTCATGCACCGGGACAGCGCGAAGGGATTTCACATCCACCCGCCGCATATTCCGGCCGGGGTTTCCCCGGAGGAGTGGTTTAGGAAGCTCTTCATCGAGTCACCGAAGGATTACACCCTTCGCCACTACGACTGCGAGCAGTGGGACGTGATGTTTTTTCTCACAGGAATCTGTGAGATGATTCTCACGGACGAGCGCGAGGGAATGCCACAGCGGGTGATGCGTTTCACGATTTCCGGAGACAGCCGGCCGGGCGCGGACAACGTCGCCGTCGTCATCCCGCCGGGTGTGGGACACGCGCTGCGCAGCATCGGCAACGAGGATCTGATCATGGTTTACGGGACGAGCACCTCTTTCAATCCCGATTGGGAGGGACGGATGGAAAGCGGCATTGAGAACGCGCCGCTACCTCCGGACTGGGCCGCCTATCTTGCGGACATCGGGTGATAGAACCTCCTGAAAGAGAGATCGTGACATGAGAAGCCAAAAAGCCCAGTATCCGCACATAACAGGAAAGGCATGCTCGGAATGATGATCTGCGAAACAAGTCTGTAGAACACAAACAATCAACACAGCAGAAACAATGAGAACCGTAATGATGGAAAACACAGTTGGGGCGAAGTCCGGTCAGCGATCCGGCCTGAGTCATGGATGGCAGCGGCTTCAGACGGGGCTCGCAGGCTTGTTTGCGATGGTCCTGGTCTTTTCGTCCGTTGGATGCATGGACAATCAGCAAGGATCCTACGTTCCTGCGGAGGCGTCCGCCTCCAGGCCGAGCGGAGTGCTTGCTGCGGGAGACGAGATCAATGTCGCATTCTCCGGCGCTCCCGAGCTGAACCTGAAGCAGAAGATCCAGGCGAACGGCAAGGTCAGCCTGCCGACCGTCGGCGATGTTTCCGCTGCTGGGAAAAGCATCACGAGTTTCCAAGCCCAGCTCACCTCACTCTATCAGCCACACCTGCAGGACCCCACGGTGATCGTCTCGCTTGAGACTGCCGCCGCCGGTGTTTATGTTTCCGGCGAGGTTCTCCGTCCCGGCAAGATCCCGCTTGATCGTCCGATGACGGCGCTGGAAGCGGTGATGGAAGCCGGTGGATTTACCAAGTTCGCGAATCCCAAGCAGGTCATCGTCGTCCGTAACCAGGGCGGAAAGAACCAGCGCTACGTGCTTAACATGAACGACGCCCTTGCCGGCGCGGACAGCAGTCCGTTCTACGTGCGGACCTACGATGTGATCTACGTCAAACAGAGCAATTGGTAACGGATTTCAAAACCGCAAATGGGCAGGTGATTCATTCACCTGCCCTTTTTGTTTTGTGGGTCAATCGTGCAAGTGCTGCTCGATCGCCTTGAGGATACCCACGCGGCCGTCACGCGTTTTTGACGAACTGACGATCACCGGCGCGGTTCCCGTGATCCATTCGGAAACACTCTGTTGGAACGCAGCGATGCTCGCCTGGGTTTTTCCCGCCGTTTGTTTGTCGGCCTTGGTGAAGATCAGCACGAAAGGCACCACGCAGCCGGCCAGCCAGTTGATGAAATCCAGATCGATCTGCTGGGGCGGCAGGCGGGAGTCGATCAGGACGAAGATAAGCCGGAGGTTTTCCCGCTGCTCGATGTAATCGCCGACGGATTCGTTGAAATTGATTTTTTCGCTCTTGGCAACTTTTGCGTAGCCGTATCCGGGAAGGTCCACGAGGCTCCAGGTTTCGTTGATCACGAAAAAATTGAGGAGCTGCGTCTTGCCCGGCGTGGCGGAAACCTTGGCCAGCGCGTCTTTGTTAGTCAGCATGTTGATCATCGACGACTTGCCGACGTTCGACCGGCCAATGAAGGCGAATTCGGGCCGGTTCCAGTCCGGGCAGGACTGGAGGTCGCGGGCGCTCATATTGAAAACGGCGGATTTGATCTGCATGCGGGTCCATCGTCACGGAAAGCGATCAATCCGTCGAGGGCGAGGTTTCAACCGGGTATCCGGCTGAAATCAGATTTGTTCATAATTTTTTGCCAAGGCATGATTGCCGCTCATGAATGGAATGCATCCTGCTGTATCTGGAGCGCATGCAGCGTCTCAACTTATTTAAAACAAGTCGTTTGGTGCTGGGCGTTTTCGCCCTTAGCACGGTGTTTCTCCAAGCTCAGGATGGCAGTTCCATCATCGATACCGGCCACTCGGCCTGGGTGTTGACGGCCACGGCCTTGGTTTTGTTCATGACCATGCCGGGTTTGGCCTTGTTTTACGGCGGCTTGGTGAGGGGGCGGAACGTGCTTTCCGTGATGGCCCAATGCGGCGGCATCGCCTGCATGGCTTCGCTGTTATGGGTGGCCGGGCTTTACAGCCTGGCGTTCAAGGGAAGTGGCGGTTGGATCGGCAATCTGGATGCCGCATTTTTGAGAGGAGTCACTGCGGAATCAGTCGCGCCGGGAACCAAGTTGCCGGAAATCCTGTTTGTCATGTTTCAGATGACTTTCGCGATCATCACGCCGGGACTTTACGTCGGAGCGGTCGTGGAGCGTATGAAGTTCGGGGCCATCATGCTCTTTTCCGCGCTCTGGCTGCTGCTTGTCTATACTCCGGTGACCCATTGGGTCTGGGGGGGCGGCTGGCTTCAGCAGATGGGGATCAAGGATCTAGCAGGGGGCATCGTCGTGCATGCGACAGCGGGGACCACCGCTTTGGTCCTCGCGATCGTTCTCGGAAAACGCCGCGGTTTTCCCGCGCACCCTCATCCCCCTCATAGTCCGGGGATGGTTTATATCGGAGCGGCGATGCTGTGGGTGGGCTGGTTCGGCTTTAATGGAGGCAGCCAACTTTCCGCCAGCGGTGCGGCTGGGATGACAATTTTGGTCACCCACTTGGCGGCGTGCGCGGCGGCTTTGGTTTGGTGCCTTCTCGAGCGTTTCCGAAACGGTAAGGTCGGCCTGATCGGTATGGTCACCGGATTGGTTGCTGGCCTGGCCACCATCACTCCCGCTTCCGGCGATGTCGGGCCGTTTGGGGCGATCGTCATCGGTTCAATCGCCGCGGTGGTCTGTTATTTTTCCGTGAGCATCATCCGGGAGAAAATGCACATCGACGACTCGCTTGATGTGTTTGCAGTTCACGGCGTGGGCGGGATTCTCGGCACGCTGCTGCTGGCGGTTTTCGGTCAGCCGTCACTCGGAGGACTTGGATTGGTGAAGCCGTTAGCGAATCAGCTCTTTATCCAGTCAACCGGTCTCGGAGTGACGATCCTGTGGTCCGCTGTGGCGACGGTGGTCATCGCTTTCATCGTCAAGGCCGTGCTCGGTCTGAGAGTGACAGAAGAACAGGAATACGAAGGCCTCGACCGATCGGAACACGGCGAGAATGCCTATCCGATGGAAGAGTGAGGTGGCCGGAAATTTCTATCGCTTCTCGATGGCGACAAGCGTGATGTCATCCATCTGCGGGCCGTCACCAGTGAATTGGGCGAGCTCTTCCTGCATCCGGAGCAGCACGGATTCCGAGCCGAACGGAGCGGCGCGGCGGAAGGCTTCGGACATGCGCTCCATGCCGAATTCCTCGTCACGAGAATCGACGGCTTCCTTCACGCCATCGGTGTAGAACAGCACGCAATCGCCGGATTTCAGCTCGACCTCCTGATCGCGGGTGACGCGTTCGAAAACAGTGCCGCTATCGATGCCGAGAGCGAGGCCGGGCGAGCGCAGGAGCTCCACCTTGCCGGTGGCCTTTCGATAGAGCAGAGCCGGATCGTGCCCGGCGCGGGCGAGGGTGAGGGTGCCGGTGGTTTCATCCAGAATCCCGTATGCCATGCTGATGAACATGTCTTCGCGGATATCGGGGAAAAGCTGGCGGTTGACCGCGCCGAGCGCTTTTGAGGGTGAGTTTTCGTTAGGCGCTACCGAGCGCAGCGCGCTGCGGCACATCGCCATCAGCAGGCCGGCGGGAACGCCCTTGCCGGACACATCGGCGATCACGATGCCGAACTGCTGTTCACCGACGTTGATGTAGTCGTAGTAGTCGCCACTGATGATTCTAGCAGGAAGATTGGTGCCGCTGATGCGGAAACCGGCGACGACCGGATCCGACTGAGGAAGCAGGATGCGCTGGACTTCGCGGGCGTTTTTCAGCTCGCCTTCCATCGCCCGCTTTTCGTGAGCCTCGCGGTGGATGCGGGCGTTTCCAATGGCAAATGATGATTGCTCGGCGGCCGAGCGGAACACGGAAAAGTCGTTCGCGGTGAACGCCCCGTCTTCGTGCCGGCGGGCGACGATCAGCACGCCGAGATCCTTGCCCGCGTGTCGCAGCGGCGAGAGCAGCGCGGAAACATCGTCGGTGTAGCGGGTGAAGGCGTCGCGGAAAGCGGGGTGGTTCTTCACGTCGCGGACGTGGATCGGATCGCCGACAGTTAGGCAATGGCCGAGGATGCCGTCCTCCACTGCGACGCGGGAGAGACGGACGTGGCTTTCGAGAGCACGCGGATCGCGCTCGGCCTTTTTTCTAACTTCCACCGGGATTCCGATGAGCGGCGGGCATTCTTCGGAAATGTAGGAAGGATTGAGATAATGGTTGTCCGCGCCGACGAAGTAGATCGCGCCGCCGCGGGCGGTGACTACCTTGTCGATGCCGTCCACGATGATGCGGGAAAGCACGGAAGGGGAGGGCTCTCCCTCGATCGCCAGGCCGAGATCGTGAAGGAAGGAAAACATCCGCTGTTCCTCGCCTTCGAGCTCCTTGAATTTCCGGCGGATCGTTTTAACCCGGCGGCGCTGGTTGCGGAGGGCCAGGGCTAACACTACAATCAGAACGGCGGAAACGAGGAGGGCGATGATCTTGGGGTCTTGCATCTCGGGGGGATCAGGATTTCAGATGCGACCGTTCCATGGTCCTAACTCTCTTTCGTTTTTTCCTCCGGCTGCTGCTTCTCGACGAGTTGGTTTTCCAACAGCTTCACGACATTGGAAAACTCGCGGGCGTTCTTGTCATTCGTTTCCGAAAGATTCTGATGGGCTTCGAGCACATGCTGCGTCCGCTGCAACTGGCCGGGAGCGGCCGCTGCCGCCGGGGCCTGCAGCTTGCTGCGGATGGCGTCCACATTGCCCCGCCAGACGGCCGCCGGCGGATCGATCTCCAACAAAAAGTCCAGCCCCAGATCCTCCAGCGAGCGGCGATTACGCGAGCCGGAATCCGCGACCTGCAGCATTCCGCCGTCGTGCGTGGAAAGGCGCGCGGCCATCCCGGCCAAGGTGCCCATGAACGTCGAGTCCATCCCGGTACACCCTCCAAGATCGACGACCAAGCAGTTCTCACCGGCAGCGATCCGCTCGTCTCCGAATGCCTTCATCACCGGGCTGTTTAGAAACGATCCTTTCCCCTCACAGCGGATCCAACTGAATCCATCGAAGATTCCGATTAAAATTGGGCATTCCGTAGTCACAGAGAAAAGGCCGTCATTTCAACGGCGAGGGATCCTTAGTATAAAATCAGGCGAGCCTCTGGTCAACCTTCCATCTGGAAATTCACGCACTCATTGCCAAAGATAGGATTGCCGGGTCGCGAGCACCTTCTTCCCCCGCTGGACGGTGGCCTTCCACGCCAACACTTTGCCTCCTTTGAAATAATCCGCACCGATCACGGCGAACTCCGCAGTGCCCTTTTCATCGGATGCGGGGAAACTTTTCACCATGCGTTTCACGAGGCTGGCGGTGGCGCCCTGCTGGTATTGGAATGTCACCTCCACTCCGCCTTGGCCGACACCGGCCGGATCGCTCCAGAGCAAGGTGTAATACTGGCCGAGCCGCTCCTTGCGCTGCTCCATGCTCACGGCACCACGCAGGCGGCGCTCCTTTTCCATTCGCGCCATCGGCTCGTCGCCCGAATTGCGGTTTTGGTCGCGCAGTTGGAACTGCTTCACCACCAATGCATCCCGGGGGCCGGTGCATGCGACCAAGAACGCCATCGCCAGCAGAGTGTAACGGATATTCACGCCCACGATTCAATCAGCGCAGACCGGAGATTCAAGAAACAAGAATCCGCCACTTACTTTTCATTACCCAGCGGCCGCCACCCCTTCGTCGGCCGCATCGGGCACGCTTACGAAGGCGATCGGGCATGATGTTCGTGCGGGCTACTCCTTTGGCTTCGCTTCCTGGGCCTTTTTCATGGCATCCAGCTCCTCGCTGTTAGGCGGGAGCGGTTTGGATTCCACCGGCGGCACCGGAGCGGCGAATTGGTCGGGAGAGGGTGTGTTGGTGGGAGGCACCGGCGTTTGGATGGCGGGTGCGTCCGGATCGATCACCGTGGGGATCGCGCCTTCCGGTGGCAGCCCGGCCGGATCAATAATCGGCAGCGGTTCGCCCACACCCGTGGTGAGTGGCGGATAGACTTGAAACTCACCGGGATTTGTCGTGGCCAGCTTCGGCGCGGCATTCGGATCCTCCACCATCACGGTGGGAACAAATCCGACCTCGCCGCTGTCGAGCTCCACCTTGATATAGCTGCCGCTGGTGGAGACGACCTTCATGGAGGTGCCGCGCGGGAGCAGTTTGTCCGCATCGGCATCGCCTTTCGGGCGGTTTTTGAAAAACGCGGTGCTGTCCATCGTCGCGCGGACGAACTGCCCTGCGGAAAATGTCGGAACGGCGGCCGCCGGAGTGCCTGAGTTACCGCCGGGTGGACGGAGCGGGTCGAAATCTCCGCTCGTGATCGGGGAGTTCATGGTGTCGCAGGCGGCGAGACCAAGAGCAGCGATTGCAGCCAATACCGGTGTGCACTTCATAGGTGGGCCAAACTAACGCGCGGTCCGGGACTGGTCAACGTCATTTCCAACGCCAATTACAGGCTTCTGCGGACGATGTTGTTCTTCTCGTCCAGCAGCAGGTTTTTGGAAATCACCGGCGTTTCCGAGAGGGCGAAGCACATGATGGCGACGCGCTCGCCCGTCTTGATAAGGTGGGCGGCACCGCCATTGATCAGGATGTGCCCGGTGCCGGGCTTGCCGGCGAGCACGTAGGTTTCCAACCTCGCCCCGGTGGTGATCGATGCGACCAGGACCTTTTCCCCTGGCCATAGGTCG
Source organism: Verrucomicrobiales bacterium (assembly GCA_038204755.1). Taxonomy (GTDB): domain Bacteria; phylum Verrucomicrobiota; class Verrucomicrobiia; order Verrucomicrobiales; family Akkermansiaceae; genus Luteolibacter. The sequence goes on along the minus strand of JBBRCO010000015.1, from coordinate 15,871 downwards.
GCGGCTTCCATCAGATCGGTCGGGATCTCGATGCTGCCTTCGTAATCCACATCGGAGCCGGTGATCATCGCCCGATGCAACTTTGATTTCAAAACCTCGCGGAACATGGAGGCGAAGGAAATCCCGCTCCGTGCCGGGGTCAAGCGCCAAGAAAAGCGTTCCGCCCCCGCGCTGCGGATGATGCGGAGAAAATGGCAGGATACGCCAACCCCATAGACCAGTTTCATCTTGTAAGTGCCCGCCAGAAGACCAACCCTACGGCCGACCAACCACGGAAGTCGCATGGAATCCGGTGCAAAACCGGAGCTGTCGCGCAGCGGTATCCAGATACGAATCCCCAACACAGCCAATCGTTCGAAAGAAGGGTGAAGGCGGGGAGGAGGCCAAGCTGGGAGCCCGAATACTTGCCCTTCCGTAGCTCGTCGCCCGTGCGCCGATTGATTTCGGCAAGCGGGGCCATGGTCCTCCGCGAAAGGGGATCGACGGGAGAAGGCAGACGGGTTTCCGCCCCTTGCCCTCTCTTCGTGAGAAATCGAATACCGAAGAGAAAAATAATGAAACTAAGCCAATCACGGCGGGGATTCCTCCTTGCTGTTGTCGCAGGCACTTGCCTGTTTCCGTCCATTTCCCACGCCGCGAATATCATCGTCGGCACCGGAAATGATACCTCTTACTTCGTGCTGCAATCGCCCAATCTCGGCGTGCGCACCTACGAAGTCCGCTACACCTACAGCCCCGCCACACCGCAGGACGGCTACTTCCTGCTTGACCGGATCCGCACCATTGACAGCTCCATCAGCTTGGCTTTGTCGAATTTTGGCGGTCAGTATTTCCTCGACTCGCTCACCTACAACAGCGTGACGGAAGCCAATGACTTCACGCCTCCCGACTATTCCCCATACTGGGCGCATTGGGCTTCCGGTGGTGAGGCGGGCTATCCGGCAGCCTCACCGATCAATTCCGGCAATTGGACTTACGGTTCTGGAATTTCCTCCCAAGTCCGTTTGATCGCGCCCGGGTCCTGGGATGCTCTTTACTACTCGGACGGACTCTCCGCGCCATCCGTCGCTCCGGTTCCCGAAACTTCGTCCGCCGTCCTCGCCATTCTAAGCTCGGTGGTGATCTTCAAACGCCGCCGCAGTTCCTAAAATCACACCCCTCCCGCGTTGTCGGCCCACCCCCGGCAGCGCGGGAAATTTTCCCCATGACTTTCCCGAAAATCTCCGCCGCCCTTACACTTGCCACGCTCGCCGGCCCTGCGCTCGCCGGGCCTTATTCACCCGCAGCCGGTCAGCCAGGCTCAGACGCCATCGCTGCGGGCGATTCCCGTTTCACCACTTGGGCCACCCACTGCGTCGTCGTCCGCGGCCCTACGGAAATCGGCTATGAAGGCAGCACCTTCGCCAGTTACGGCACGGATTCCGCAGCCACCGGCGCGTCCGATGCCACGCCGGATTCTCCCTACCCCGTTGTCTCCCTCGGCGATGGCGGCACCGCCACTCTCGAATACTCGCAGCCCTTTGGCGATGTGCCGGGGCCGGACTTGGCGGTGTTTGAAAACGGCTTCTTCACGAATTTCCTCGAACTCGCCCACGTCGAAGTCAGCTCCGATGGCGTGAACTTCTTCCGCTTTCCCTCCACCTCACTTACCGCCGCTCTTGGCGAGGAAGGTTCTGTCGATCCATCAGACGTGCGCAATCTCGCCGGGAAATACACCGCCAGCTTCGGCACTCCCTTCGATCTCGCCGAGCTGCGCAATATTTCCCCCCTGCTCGATATCCAGCGCATCACCCATGTCCGCGTCATCGACGTGATCGGCACCGACGACCCCGTCCTCGCCTCCTTCGATGCCGCCGGCCACATCATCATCGATCCCTACCCCACGCCCTACTTCTCCGGCGGTTTTGATCTCGATGCCGTGGGCGCATTTTCCCAAACCACCACCACCTTCGCCGCTTGGAAAACCGCCCACGCCATCACCGATCCCGATCCCGCCGCAGACACCAATCGTGACGGCGTGCCGAACCTCATCGAATACCTCACCGGCACCGGCCGCGTCTCACCCGGCGTTTCCAGCGGAAATTTCACCCTCAGTTTCCCCCGCCTCGCCTACCGCGCCGATGGAAATCTCCGCCTCGAAGGCAGCGCGGACCTCGCCCGCTGGGCACCTCTCGCCCGCTCCGATCACGGCGCAGCCATGACCTCCACCGCACCCGGTGTGAGCATTTCAGAAACCGGAACCGCCGCCCGGCAAACCACCGTCACCCTTCCCGGCAACTCCGCTTGGAAATTCTTCCGCCTCGCCGCCGAGCCATGAACCGCCCGCCCACCATCCGATCAGCCCGCGGCTTCACCCTGATGGAGCTGCTCGTCGTCATTGTGATCATCGCCGCGCTCTCCACTCTCGGCTTCCAAGGTTACAAGGCCGCCCGGACCGGGGCAAACAAAGCCGTCTCCGCTGGAAACCTCCGCCAGCTCATCGCCGCCAATTTCCTCTACGCCGCAGATCACCAGACCTACTGCCCATTTGATCTCTATGGCGACAATCTGGTCCGCTGGCATGGAGCCCGCACCAGCATCTCCGCGCCCTTCGATCCCGAAAAAGGCCTGCTCTCCGAATACCTAGGCCAGAGCCGCCAAGTCGGAAAATGCCCGCAGCTCGAGCGCATGATCAACGCCTCCGCCTTCAACGAAGCCGGCGGCTACGGCTACAATGCAGCCTACATCGGCGGCATCCCCTCAGAAGCCCTCACGGCGAACCGCCCCGCCAACGTCTCCAATCCCGCCCGCACCCTCATGTTCGCCACCACCGCCCTCGCCGTGGCCGGTGGCATCCAGGAATACGCCACCGCCGATCCACCCAACGAAGTCGATACAAACTGGCGCATCCGCGGCCCCCTCCAGCCGAGCATCCACTTCCGTTTCAACGGCCGCGCCCTCATCGCCTGGTGCGATGGCCACGTCACCGAAGAACTTCCCACCGGAAAATCCAAAAAAAACCGCTATGGCGGCTCCAACGCCGACTCCAAAATCGCATTCTGCGGCCCCACTGCCAACAACGGCTGGTGGAATCCAAGGAACTGAGGGACCGCCGATATCACTTGAGATCGCAAAGAATTCTCCGCCCGAGGAGGGCGTGACACAGACATTCCTGTCTGTTCTTTCACAAGCTCCGGCATGAAGAACAGACAGGAATGTCTATGTCACAGCGCTCACCCCCCGGCACGCCGCGGTCAGCTCCGCGTGCTCGGCTCCCGTCTGCGGCGAGCCCACGCGGCGCATCGCCCACTCCCGCTGCGGCTCCACGAAGAGATCGTGCATCGGCTTCACGTGGCGGGAAAACTGCTCCCGCACCGACTCCTCCGTACGCCCACGCGTCCGCACGTCCCGCTCGATCCGCCGTTGCAGCCGCTCCTCCTCCGGACAATCGACAAACACGCTGAACGAAAATTTCTCCCGCAACCACTCCGGATGCAGCAGCCACAGCCCCTCCATCACCACGATCGGCGGGCACTCCATCGCCTCCGCCTCCGCCGTCCGGACGTGGCCCGTGAAATCATAAACCGGCACCTGCGCCGCCTCGCCGCGCTCTAGCGATTCCAGCACCTCCCGCAGTGCCTCCCAATCGATCGCCGCCGGATCATCGAAATTCGCCCGGCACCGCTCCTCCGCCGGCAGATGCCCCAGATCGCGATAAAAGCTGTCCAAACAAAGATGCCCCGCCTCCTCTCCCAGCCACTCGCCCAACTTCGCCGCCAGCCAGGTTTTCCCCGAGCCACTGCCCCCCACCACTGCGATCAACCGGGTTTTGCTCATCTGGGAAACCCTAGGGAAAACGACTGCCCCTGTCCATGCTTCAAACCTTCACCCTAAAGAGGAAGCCGCTGCAAAACCAACCCGACAAACTCCCCACATGCCTTTTCCAACACCGCGCAACCCTCCGCAGCATCCCATCATCGGATCGGGCCCGACATCGCCGTCATTCGTCGAGCTGCTGTAGCCATGGGCCATCACCGCCCAGCCCGCCCGACTCCACCACCCGGGGGCTGCGCAACAGAGGGCGGATGAAACTGTCCGTTAGAGCTTCCATGTTTCCACTCGTTCGTTGACCTCGCAGGCGATTGTCCCAGTCATCCGTGATCGAATCCGGATTCTTCAGCCAGTGGTTTGCTCCGTGACGGACACTGACAATTTCAGAACTCCGGGCGTCCAACAGCCAAAAGAGCACGAGTCCTGCGAAGTAGCGGTTGGCCCAGCGTTGATGATCCCGTCCTCGGCCCCGGCTACAAAGACCGAGCCGTTTAAGCAAGATGGCGCGGAGCGACATGGCCGCACTGGCTGCCTCATCCGACAATCCGGCAAATGACGTCACCTTTTGGCGTGCCGTCTTCAGCCTTGCTCCTACCCGGTGCGTTCCACCACGCCTTGTTTGAAGAATCCCTCGATCAACCCAAGGACCTGTCCACCGGCAACGTGCCCATGCGGATGGACGCACTTCGATGAAGAGTCTTGTCGATAGGACACCGCCTCCGTAGGACACTGCCTCCGTAGCACACTGCCTCCGTAGCACACTGCCTCCGTAGGAAACTGCCTCCGTAGGAAACTGCCCAAAATTCTCCCTCTTCCAATCTCCACTTCCCAAACTTCGTTATTTAGCTAAATAACTGTGTATGACGATAAAAGCGCGGGCGATGGTTTTCAAGGCGTTGGGGCATCCGGCGCGGTTGGCGATGGTGGAGCGGATCGCGCTGGGGGAATGCTGCGTGTGGGAACTGATGGAACTGCCGGAAACATCGAAGCTGAGCGGGCCGACGGTTTCGCAGCATCTTCTGGTTTTGAAAAGTGCGGGGATTATCAGAGGGGAGAAGCGTGGGAAGAAAATTTTCCACCGGCTGCAGATGCCCGGTGCGGCGAAAATCGTGCTTTAGCAGGAACCACGGATACTTGGGACAAAAACTCCCGGCCCCTTGGATTCCACGCGCCAAACAGCCTCCCGTCACAACCGGCTCCCACCACTTGAAATTTCAATCCCACGCGCGAGACTCCCGCGATGCCCGTTACTGCAATCCAGCCCTTTTTCGATGTCCGGGGCTGGCTACCGTTTGATTTCCAGAAGCAAACTTGGAACGCCTATCTGGCAGGAAAATCCGGACTGCTCCACGCGCCTACAGGATTGGGAAAAACGCTGGCGGTCTATCTGGGTCCTCTCTCAGAAGGGCGTGAATCCCAGGCCGGTTGCCAAGTCCTATGGCTGACGCCGCTCCGCGCGCTGGCCGCCGATACCTTGCGCGCACTGCGCGAGCCGCTATCAGAAATCGCCCCCCATCTCGAAGCGGAGGCCCGCACCGGGGACACGCCTGCCGCGCTGAGAGCCCGGCTTCGCAAAAAGCTGCCGCACACGCTGGTCACCACGCCGGAATCGCTTTCCCTGATGCTGACGCACTCGGATTTCGCAGAGAAACTATCAGGACTGCGCTGTGTGATCGTCGATGAATGGCATGAGCTGCTAGGAACGAAGCGCGGTGTGCAGACGGAGCTCTGCCTCGCACGGTTGCAGGCGTGGTTTCCCAGCCTGCGGATCTGGGGACTTTCCGCAACGCTCGGGAATCTGCTAGAGGCGCGGCAAACATTGTTAGGGCCTGCTTTTGCAGGATCCGTGGAAGTCGCGGCTGACATGAAAAAACCGATCATCATCGAGACTCTGATTCCGAAAGAAATGGACCGTTTCCCATGGTCCGGTCACATCGGCACAAAGCTCGCCTCACAAGTGGCGGACGAGATCGAAAAGGCAAACGTCACCCTGCTTTTCACCAACACCCGCTCCCAAACGGAAATCTGGTTTCAGGAGCTGTGTGCGATCCGCCCCCGATGGAAGGACAGGATCGCGATGCACCATGGATCGCTTGATAGAGCCGAACGCGATCTAGCGGAAAACGGCCTGCGCGATGGGTCGTTGAAATGCGTGGTCGCTACTTCATCGCTCGATCTGGGAGTTGATTTTTCGCCAGTCGATCAGGTGATCCAGATCGGCTCGCCAAAAGGCATCGCACGTCTGCTGCAGCGTGCCGGCCGCTCGGGGCATCAACCTGGCAGCGTTTCCCGCATCGTGGGCGTGCCGACGCATGCGCTGGAGTTGGTCGAATTCGCCGCTGCCCGCGATGCCGCACTGGCGGGAAACATCGAGAGCCGCCCACCGTTGCGAAAGCCGCTCGACGTGCTCGTCCAGCACCTCGTCACCTGCGCGATCGGCACACCGTTCGAGCCGGATGCGATGCGCCGGGAAATCCAGTCGAGCCACGCGTTCAGAAACCTAACTGATTCCGAATGGGAATGGTCGCTCGGTTTCATTTCCAACGGGGGCAGCGCGCTCGCCGCCTATCCGCGCTATCACAAGGCACACCTCGAGGACGGATGTTACACGGTGGACGACAAGCGCCTGATCATGCAGCATCGTATGAGCATCGGCACGATTTCGAGCGATCCAGCCGTTTCCATCAGGTTTGCCAACGGCCACACACTCGGCACTGTCGAGGAGTCGTTCATTTCGAAAATCAAACCCGGCTCCACGCTCGTCTTTGCAGGCAGGCGGCTCACGCTCATTAGATTTCACCAGCGCACCGCTACCGTGAAACCCGCCGCCCGCGCGGCGAAAGGACAGATCGCGATCTGGGGCGGCAGCAAGATGCCGCTTTCCACCGAGCTTTCACATGCGATGGCCCGGCGGATGCACGGGCACGGCGGGCCGTCACCGGAGATGAAGGCGGTCGAGCCGATCCTCGCGATCCAGAAAAAATGGTCACGCCTGCCTTCCGATGATTGGCTGCTGGTCGAGCACGCGCGGTCGCGCGAGGGCGAGCATCTGTTCTTCTATCCGTTCGCCGGACGCCTTGTACACGAGGGCCTCGCCGCGCTGGTCGCCTTCAGGATCTCGCTGGAGTCTGGGGAATCGATCATCACCACCCAGAACGACTACGGCTTCTCCCTCACCGCCCGGCAGCTTGTTCTCGATGAGGAAAAACTGCGCTTTCATCTATCCAGTGAAAATCTGTTGGACGATCTGATCGCCTGCATGAACACCGCAGAACTCGCACGGCGGCAGTTCCGGGAAATCGCCCGCGTTTCCGGGCTCATCCTGCAAACACCGCCCGGCCAGAACGACCGCTCCATGCGCGAACTGCAATCGAGCGCCTCACTTCTCTTCGAAGTCCTCCAGCGCTACGATCCGGAAAATCTCCTGCTGCTCCAATCCCAGCGCGAGATCCTTGAAAAACAGCTCGAACTCACCCGCCTCTCCGCCGTCATTCGCCGCCTCGAATCGATGCCGATGCATCTCGTGGAGACGGAAAACCTCACCCCGATGGCCTTTCCCTTGTGGGCGGACCGCCTCTCCGCCACGCTCTCTCCGGCGGACGCCGCGACCCGGCTGGAAGCAATGCTCCACACCCTCAATCAGGCCGCGTTGAAGAGTTGATAGCAAGATGACGAATCAACTATGAACCCCTTTCCGGAAAACCCATCTATCATACTGCACCCCGAAGGCGCGGCATTCCTATCAGTCAGCTCGACCCTCGTCGTGGCAGACGTGCATTTGGGAAAATCCGCTGCCTTCCGGGCCAAAGGACTGCCGGTCCCGGAAGGCGACAACGCGCGCGACCTCGCCCGCTTGTTAGCGCTGGTGGAAAAATCCGCCGCCGCGCACCTCGTCATCGCGGGCGATCTGTTTCACGCTCCTTCCGGCATCACTCCGGAACTGGAAACGGCACTTGGCGGTTTCATCAGCGAGCTCGGCATTCCCGTTACGCTCGTCGCTGGCAACCACGATGTGAAAATCAAACAGCTACCGCCACAGCTCCGCAATGTTCCCCATCTCGATCTGGCAGGAAACTGCCGCGTCATCCACGATCCCGCACACGCCAGCGGCAAGCAACTTCATCTATCAGGACACTGGCATCCGGTGGTGAAAATTCCCGATGGTAAACGCACCTCACTGCGCCTGCCGTGTTTCCTGCTGAGGGGAAACACGCTTGTCCTGCCCGCGTTCGGCAGCTTCACCGGCGGCGCCATTGTTAAGCCCATGGCAGGTGACCGGATCTTCGTCGCACTGCGCGAGAACGTCGTCGAGCTGCCACCTGCGTTGGTTTTCTGAAATCCTAAGCAGACCATTCTCGGTTTGCCATTTCGTGGAATCGCGCTAGCCTCCGCCCCTTCCCCACGAATCCATGACCACCGCCGAAAAATTCACGCAGCATGTTCTTCCCACTTACGGGCGGTTTCCGCTTGTCCCTGTGCGAGGTGCCGGCGCGCGACTTTGGGACGATGCGGGGAAAAGCTATCTCGATTTCTGCATGGGCATCGCCGTGTGTTCGCTCGGTCATTGCCATCCGCGGTTGGTGGAAGCCATCCGCCATCAGGCGGGCGAGTTGATGCACGTTTCCAATCTCTATCAGATACCGCTCCAGGCGGAACTCGCCGAGGAAATCAACACGCACCACGTCAGGATGCCGGGGAAGGTATTTTTTTCCAACTCCGGTGCCGAGGCGAACGACGGCCTGATCAAATCCGCACGGCGCTTCGGACGGAAACGCCCGCAGGCGGACGGCTCGCAGCGTTATGAAGTTGTGACGTTTCTGCAGTCGTTCCACGGCCGGACGCTCGGCTCGATGTCGGCCACCGGCCAGAAAAAGATCCAGGAAGGTTTTGATCCGTTGCTTCCGGGTTTCCGCTATCTGCCATTCAACGACATCGCCGCTCTTGAAAACGCCGTGCACCCGGAAACCGCCGCAGTTCTGCTAGAGCCGATCCAGGGCGAAGGTGGAGTGAACATGGCCACGCCCGAATTCCTCCGCGCAGTGGCCGATCTTTGTAAAAGGCACGACCTCCTGTTATTTTTCGATGAAGTGCAAGTGGGCTTCGGGCGTTGTGGCGACGCGATGGCCTGGCGGATGATCGCGCCGGAAATCAAACCTGACGGCATCTCCTGGGCAAAAGGCATGGGCGGCGGCGTTCCAATCGGCGCGTTCTGGCTCAGTGACCGCGCGGTCGCGGAGGACGGCACGGCATTCTCCTCACTGATGGGCCCCGGCTCGCACGGCTCCACCTACGGCGGAAATCCACTCGTCTGCGCGGCCTCACTCGCCGTGCTTCAGGAAATCCGCGAGAAGGAACTGGCGGTAAACGCCATTCTCCAGGAAGTGCGGATCCGCGAAACGGTGAAGTCCTGGAATCTACCCATCGTCACCGGAGTCCGCGGCCAGGGTCTGCTGCTGGGCATCGGACTTGATGCCTCGCGGATCCCAGCGCCTGAAGGCAAGACGGCTGCGTTAGTCGTCGTTAGCGAACTGATGGAACACGGCCTGCTCGTACCGGCCGCCGGAGCGGACACCTTCCGATTGCTCCCGCCGCTCAATGTAACGGAATCCGAAATTGACGAAGCACTTGCGATCATCCGTTCCGTCCTTTCTGAATTTTAGCACTTTTTATGAAAAATCTCCTTTCTATTGAAGAACTCACGGCCAGTGAAATCCAAGGCCTGCTCGATACCGCAGCACATCTGAAACTCCAGCGCGGACGCGACGGCACCCAACTCGCCGGACAAACGTGGGCGCTCATTTTCACGAAGTCGTCCACCCGGACGCGCGTTTCGTTTGAGGTCGGCATCCGCGAGCTCGGCGGCTTCCCGATGTTTCTATCAAAAAATGATATCCAGCTCGGACGCGGTGAGCCGATCAAGGACACAGCTCGCGTGCTCGGCCGCATGGTGCAAGGGACGATCATCCGGACCTTCGCCCAGCAGGACGTGGTGGACTTTGCTGAATACTCCGGCATTCCCACGATCAACGCCCTGACAGACGAAGAACACCCGTGCCAGATCCTCGCCGATCTTCTAACGATCCAAGAGAAACTCGGTGGTTGGGAAGGCAAAAAGGTTGCGTTCATCGGTGATGGATTCTCGAACATGACCGTCTCATGGATGTGGGCGGCGAAGCACCTCGGCTTCGAGCTTGCAGTGGCAGCTCCCGTTTCCTTCCAGCCGCCTGCGGAGTTTCTAGCGAAACTGAACGCTCCGAATGTCACGATCACCGCAAATCCAACAGAAGCAGCGAAAAACGCGGATGTCATCAATACCGACGTTTGGCTTTCGATGGGCCAGGAGGATCAAAAGGAAAAAGAACTGGAGTTCGCTGGATTCCAAGTGAACGCGGAACTGCTCGCCGCCGCCGCGCCGGGTCACATAGTCCTTCACTGCCTTCCCGCCTACCGCGGGAAGGAGATCAGTGAGGAAGTGTTGGAACTGCACGCGGGCACGATTTTCCAACAAGCGGAAAACCGCCTCCACGCCCAGAAGGCGGTGCTGGTGGCAATTGCCAAGCGATAAACCGCGCTCGCCTACGGCACGGCATTCGCTTACTTTCCGCCCGTGATCGCGCGGCAGAAAATCAAGTATCCGGTTTCCCCATCCCTGCGGCAGTATCTCTATCACTTCGACCGCCAGCGGGACATCCCGAAGGTCTATGACGAGCTCTGCCGCTTCTCCGGCGCGATTCCTTACGAGGACCCGAAAGGCCGCGAAACGCTGTGGCTCACCGTGATGTATCCACCGGAAGTTTTCCGCGAGCTGCTACCGCGGCTGACAAGCATTTACACCGAGTTGAAACTGGGGCGCGATTCCGAGCAGCACGAGCACCTTCTGGTAGATCGGATCGACTTCGGGGATTTCGGAAACTCCAAACCCTTCCGCATCCGCATCACGAACCTCTTCAACGACAACTCGGACTACTACTACGTCAAACAGGCGGACGCCTCGCGCATCTACGGTCTGGAGCTGGAGCACATCCTCTCGCCCAACCGGATCAACTATCTGATTAACGGCAACACCCTCATCGAGGAACACATCGCCGGCGTTCCCGGAGACGCATTTCTCCGAGAATATCTCCCACAGCCCGGTCTGAACAAGGTGCGGATCGCCAAGGAGTTCACGAAATTCACCGAGCGGAGCTTCATTAGATTGTTAGGTGACATGCGGAGCGTGAACTACGTGGTGGACATCACACCGGATTTCGAGGAGGTGCAATATCGGGTGCGTGCCATCGACTTCGACCAACAGTCGTATGAAGGAAACGGCAACGTCTATCTGGCTTTCCGTTTCAACTCGAACCGCAAGATCACGCGGCTGGCCTTCGAGGTGCTGAACCGCAAGAGCATCGATCAATATGTGGCGGAGGAACATGCCCAGATGACGCGCCGCGCCAAGGTGGAGAGCAGCCGGCTGAGGGCGCTGCTGGGCATCATGCGGCGCGAGGACATCGCGCCGCGCCAGCACGTCGTCACCCTTGCGCGCGAGCTGGACCGGATGCACGGCACCGGCGACTTTGGCGATTGCCAGTCGATGGGCGAGCTGACGGCGAGGCACATTTCCATGATGCTCGACATCTGACGGGGGGGAACTTCCGCAATGATGTCTTCCCGAGGATTTCCGAAAATTATTTCGCCACTGCGGAGATGCTCACCCAAGCTCCCGCCATGAAACGCCTCTTCCTGCTCGACGGCATGGCCCTGGTTTACCGGGCTCATTTCGCGTTCATTCAGAATCCGATCCGCAACTCGAAAGGTGTGAACACTTCCGCGCTCTACGGATTCATCAACACGCTGTTGTTCATTCTGGAAAAGGAAAATCCCACGCACATCGGCGTCGCGTTCGACACCTCGGCACCGACAGCACGCCACATCCGTTATCCCGCCTACAAGGCGCAGCGCGACGAGATGCCGGAGGAACTCGCGGCGGCGATCCCACACGTGAAGGACCTGTGCCGGGCGTTCCACATCCCGGTGTTGGAGATCGACGGCTTCGAGGCGGACGACATCATCGGCACGCTGGTAAAGCGTGCGGAGCCGGACGATTTCGAATCGTTCATGGTCACTCCGGACAAGGATTTCGCGCAGCTTCTATCCGCCACCACCTTCATGTGGAAACCCGGCCGCAAGGGAACCGAGCATGAAATCATCGGACTTCCACAGCTCCCGGAAATCTGGGGAGTCGCCGCGCCGCACCAGATCATCGATCTGTTGGGCCTGATGGGTGACGCGTCCGACAACATCCCCGGCGTTCCTGGCATCGGGCCGAAGACTGCGCAAAAGCTCATTGCGGATTTCGGCTCGATCGAGAACCTGCTAGCCAACACAGCGTCTATCAAGGGAAAACAGAAGGAGAATCTGGAAACCCACGCAGATCAGGCGCTGCTCTCAAAAGAACTCGCCACCATCATCCTCGACGTGCCGGTTGAGGTCAGTTGGGAAGATCTCTTTCTGTCAAAACGTGATGATGAGGCGCTTAAAACACTCTTCAACGAGTTCGAATTCCGCACGCTTTCGAAGCGGCTTTTCGGAGAAGGGGGCATAGGCATCCTGCCTGCTTCTTCAACCGAAACCGAAACCCCAACGATCTTCGATACCTTCAAAACCATCCACGAGGTCGGGCATACCTATCATCTCGCCAATACGCCCGAGCTGCAAATGCAGCTTTTCGCCGAGCTCGCGAAACAGGAATCCTTCTGCTTCGACATCGAAACCACCGGCCTCGACCGCTTCACCTCCAAATTACTCGGCGTTGCTTTCTCGTGGGAGGCCCACGAAGGCTGGTATCTTCCGTATTCCGAATCCCTGCTTCCCGCCCTTCGATCCGCTCTGGCGTCACCTGCGGAAAAAATCGGGCACAATCTGAAATTCGATCTATCACTCCTGCTCCATCATGGCATCGAGGTGTCAGGTCCGTTTTTCGATACCATGCTCGCCGACACGCTGGTAGCACCCGAGCGCCGTCACTCGATGGACCATCTTTCCGAAATCCTGCTAGGCTATACTCCGGTGAAACTCGCGGACATCTCGAAACCTGCGGCGCAGCCTGAAGCCGCCGCCGCATTCGACCTCTTCGCCCATGCGGAAAAAACGAAGGCGTCCAAGGATCTCAACATCGCTTCTATCCCGCTTGCCGTGCTGGCGGAATACGCAGCCGAAGATGCGGACGTGACGTTCCAACTCGCACAGATCATCCGCCCGCTGCTCGAACAATCCGGCCAAGCGACCGTGCTGCATGAAATTGAGGGACCGCTGGAACCGGTCCTGGTGGCGATGGAAATGGAAGGAATCGCCATCGATCCCACAGCTCTAACGGTGATCGGCGATGAGCTTCAGATCCAGATCGACGAGCTCGTGAAATCGATCCACGGTCACGCAGATCGTTCTTTCAACATCGCCTCTCCGAAACAGCTAGGAAAAATCCTCTTCGACCAACTCGGCCTCGCAGACAAGGCGAAGAAAACCAAAACCGGTCAATACAAGACCGATGAACAGACACTCGCCACACTGGAAGGAAAACATCCGATCATCTCCGACATCCTCGCCTGGCGCGAGGCCACGAAGCTGAAGTCCACCTACCTCGACGCGCTGCCCAACCACATTGTTGCGGAAACCGGGCGCATTCACACCACCTTCCATCAGCTCGTTGCTGCAACCGGACGGCTGGCCTCGACCGATCCGAATTTGCAGAACATCCCGATCCGCTCCGAAGCCGGGCGCAAGATCCGAAAGGCGTTTGTGCCGCGTGCGGGCTCCACTCTGCTTTCCTGCGACTACTCGCAGATCGAGCTACGCGTTATGGCGGCACTTTCCCAGGATGCGACGATGATCGAGGCGTTTCAAAACAATGCGGACATCCACACCATCACCGCATCGAAGGTGTTCGTAGTGGAGCCGGAGAACGTCACCTCCGACATGCGGCGAACCGCAAAGATGGTGAACTTCGGCATCATCTACGGTATTTCGGCATTTGGACTCAGCCAGCGCTTGGCAATTCCGCGCACGGAGGCGGCTAACATCATCGAAGCCTACTTCCGCGAGTATCCCACGATCCGAGAGTTCATGGACAACACGGTGAATGAAGCGCGCGAAAATGGCTACGTCGAGACTCTCAGCGGACGCCGCCGTTATTTTCCCGATCTCAATTCCGGCAACCAGAACCTGCGCGGAAATGCCGAGCGAGCCGCTATCAATTCACCGATCCAAGGCACTGCGGCGGACATGATCAAACTCGCGATGATTCGCGTGGATGCCTTGTTACGGGAAAAGCCCTACCAAACCAGGATGCTCCTCCAGGTGCACGACGAACTCGTCTTCGATCTCGCGCTCGACGAGCAGGAAGAACTCGTTCCGAAAATCCTCGAAGCCATGAAAACCGCGCTTCCTCTCCCTAACGAAGTTCCCATCGAAGTTGAATCCGGCACCGGTGCTAACTGGCTGGCCGCACATTAGGCCGGTTGCCGAAAGTCATTTCTGAAATGAAACGCAGAGTCGCTGAGATCGCGTAGAGAATCGCAGAGACAAAAACGAGTCGTTTTCCAAGCTCTGCGGCACTCTTACCTGCCGCTGTGTCTCCGCGTTTTGCTAGATCAATGAATTCGTGCCCTTGCGATTTTCAAACCAGGGAAATAGCGAAATTACGGGAAAACTCACACAGGGGACCTAGTTGAAAGAACGGGACGTCTCGCTCCAATACTGTCGGATTAAGAGTTTTTTTCCACAGATAACAGGATAGACGCAGATGAAAATTCAAGAACATCCCTCTTTATCTGGGTCAATCCTGTTCATTTGAAGAAAGGCTTGAAAGATTACAGTTCTTCCATATCCGCTGCGCTCCCATTGCGGTTTGATTTCTCCAAAATTCTCCAGTCTTCATGCTTAAACTGACGGTATTGGACGTCTCGTCCATGCCCCTATCGACAATACGGATTTCGCGACCTATACCGTTTCCATGACCGAAAGCCCGACACCTCCTGTGCCGCTGAAAAGTGGCAGCTCCTGCCTGATCAAGAGCCTGATCGCCTGATCGGACTGGTGACTATTGCACTCGTCATCGGAGGGCTTTGGTGGTGGTCGAACCGGCCGATCAGCCCGGTCGTTTTGACTCCCCAAGAAAAAACGGCGGTCGAAGCGAAAGTGGAGGCCATCCAAAAACCGCCCGAGCCAAAGTATTAAAAAGGCTCCAAGGAAATCATTCTCACCGAGAGGGAGCTCAACGGATTGCTCAACGAAAGGACGACACTGGGCAAGACCGAGAGCTTCGAACTCGCCACCAACGCTATCCACGCCCGCGTCGAATCAGACCTGGATCCCGACCTACCCGTCATCGGCGGCAAACACCTCAAGGCCCGCGCCCGATTTCTCGTCAGCAGCACTCCCGGCCAAGCGAGTTTCACTCTCGATGACGTGACCGTCTGGGGTATTTCTCTGCCAAACGACTGGCTGGCCGGTTTGAAAGGAAGGGATCTGTTCGGAGAAATCCTCGGCACTGGAAAAGCCAAGGCCGGCAAAATCGCCGGAGTCGAAGAATTAAAAGTCGAACCCGGCCGCCTGATCATCCGCCTAGCGGAGTAGAGGAATTTTTCGATGGATGGGCTTACCATGCCGGTTCAACCAGCCGGATTTCCTTTATGCAAGTCCCTTACGCAAGTCCCTGAAGCTCCAAAGCACCGCTCCCGCCGGTGCGGCATCACCTTTCAGCTTCCTCGCACCGGATTTTCGTTTTGGGCCAAAGCGATTCCGTGATTCCGCGAAAGTTTGATCCACAAAGCCCCGGCTGCCAATCACAGCACCGTCCGTGAAATAACGAATCCGGCAGCGCAGCATTTTCCCCAACGGGATTTCTCCGTCGTTTTCCTGCTCCCGTTCCGCCTCGGCTCTGGAAATCCCCTTGCGGGTGATTTTCGTGAATTGCTGACCACCGCGGCCGACACTTTCCGTGGATCTTCCGACGGCTCCTGACATCAGCAGTTTCCTATATTCACGCGAGACCCCGGAATCCCACAGATCCGCATCCGCG
>JBBRCO010000014.1:0-35316 GCA_038204755.1 Verrucomicrobiales bacterium | reverse complement strand
ATGGGCCTGTAACTCGTCGGAGAAGCGGACTGTTGTGGGCAACTTTCTCTTCCATGCGATTTGGCGCACACAGCTTCGGCGGTTGGTTAGCGGGCAGGATCAAGGCTTGATGAACCGGCGGACTCTGGCAGATTCCGTTTGCGAAAACAAACCAACCAGGAGGCCGCCGATTCAATTCAAGACACTACTCAACAAAGTCCACCGCTTCAAGAGCTTCGTTTACCAATCCGTCAAGATGCGCACGGAGGGCGACAAGGTGCGGATCATCGCCGAAGTCATCCCCCGCTGCAATAGCAAGCCCCGATGCTCCGGTTGTGGAAAGCCGCGTCCCGGATACGACCGCATGCCAAGCCCCCGGGAGTTCGAGTTTATCCCGATCTGGAGCATCCCCGTCTCGCTTTCCTACACCATGCGCCGGGTCAATTGCCCCACCTGCGGGATCAAGGTCGAGGCCGTCCCATGGGCGCAAGGCAAGTACGCCTGTTGCGATGTCTATCGTCATTTCCTCGCCTCGTCATCCAGAACGCCGCCCGCATCGAATGCCCCGCCGCGTCGCCAAGATGAAGTTCGGGAAGAAGCCGAAAGGTGGTCCGCACATTCCTCTGTGCGGCGATGCGCCGACGCCGGACAGCCAGCCGCATAGAGGAATGTGCGGGCCACACGACAAAACCATCGTCACCTGCAGCGGCTACATTACCCTCAAAAACATCCCGCTGGAAGCCTGCGAATATATCAAATGGCGCTGTGGTTCAGCGCGGCCCCACGAGAATAGTATTGGACGAAGTGGGCGAGGTCGGTTTCCCGTCCTCTCCTTGAGTGAGGATAAAAGCGGCGGGAACCACGGCGGTTTTCCCAAGGCTGAAATCAAAGGTATCCGGCCCTTGGGAACTGCTGGCGGGGAGTTGTCCTACCAGAACGGGATTGTTTCCGTTCTCGGTTTTCACCCAGAGAAAGTGAGGTTTTTTAGGATTCGTTTGCTTCAAGTTCGTCACCAAGGTGCCAACATCAATGGAGGCATCGTAAATCGGTATCGCGGAAATTTGGGCGGCTTTTTGACTCGTTTCACCGGTGCGGAGGTTCGGCTGCAAGGCCATCATTGAGGAGGTGCCTGCCAAGGCATCGCCAAGGACGTTCGTGAGCGGTGGGCTGTTGTCCGCGAGGGTGATGGATGGGTCATTCGTGGGTGGCGAATCTGGGGGACTCATCCTCATCACGATGGGCCATGCTCTGCCGGGGACGACTTCGAAGCGTTTCTGATCGCGTTTTTGTGCGCTTTCCAATTTGTCCCTCAGGACTTCGATTTCCTGAATGAGCCGCTTGGTTTCCACCTTGGTGATGGTCTTGAACTCGGTTTCCTGAGTGATGGCCATTCCGCCACGTTGGGGCGGATTGTCACTATCCGATTCCTTGGCGATGGAGGGAGAGTCTTCGTTCGCGGAGTCCTGCGGGAATTTTTTTTCCCCAGGCATCGTCTCTAGCGGCGGCGACGGGAACGTTCTGGGCATGGAGGTAGAAAGCGCTGCCTGAGGTTGCTGGCGGTCCACCACGAGCATCACCGTCAGTGCAGCGGCGGCGGCCCAGCCGGTGATGGCCAGCCAGTTGGTATGTTTAGAGGAACTCAGGCCGAGGCGTGTTTGCAGTTTTTCCAATTGTCCGGCGCGCGGAGCCATCGGCGTGACGGTGGCGGCGGCGACGGCGGCGGACAGGCAGTTCATTTCCCGCCAGGCGTTCCGCAACTCGGGATCCTGGCACATGGATTCATCGAAGCCTGCGGCCTCGTCGGCATCGAGCATGCCGAATGCGCGCCAGGCGGCGCTTTCGTGAGGATCAGAATTCATGGCGTGATAATTGGTTGCGGACTTTTTCCAAAGCGCGGCGGAGTCGGTTTTTCACGGTTCCCAGGGGAGTTCCGAGGTGCGCGGAAATTTCCGAATGGGTGTATTCAAGGAAAACGGCCAGTTCGAGGCAGTTGCGCTCATCGGTGCCAAGCACGTCGAGCGCGGCGCGCACCCGCCGCCAATCGTCGAGAGCCATCACCTGCGGATCCTCCGCGGTTTCGTTAGGGGCGTGCAGATGGATCGGCACCACCCGCGAGGAATCCCGCTTGCTGCGGTGCCGGTAGCGCAGGCGGTCGATGCAATAGCCCCGCATCACGGCGAAGGCCCAGGCAAAGGGCGGCGATTGCTGGGGATCATAATCGACCGAGCGGTGCCACATGCGGACGAAAGTGTCCTGCACGACTTCCTCCGCTTCGTGGCGGTCTCCGAGCATGCGGAAAGCGGACCCGAGCAAGACCGGGCTCCACATTTCATGCAGCTCGGAAAGTGCGTCGCCATCGCCCTTGGCCATGCGGCTGATCAGCGCCACGGCGTCGCCCGTGCGGTCATCGGCGAGGCTGCCGGGAAATTGTCGGCCGGGCTCGGGAGCGATCATGGAAAGGGGTTGGGACATGGAAATCCGGGTGTGACGGAAATGCCACACAGCATTTATCCGCCATTTCACAGGAAATGGCCCACCCATTTTCATTTCTCCGGGAAAAAACTCATCCCTTGCCGTCTGCCGGGCGCTGGTTTTAACTCCGCGCATGCACGAAGAAATCAAGCTCACCCGCGAAGTCGCCGCCATCCAGATCCCGAGTGGCGATACACTTTCACTCCCAGCGGGCACCGCTGTTTTCATCACCCAGCGCCTCGGCGGCACCTACACCGTCGCAACTTCCCAAGGCCTCGCCCGGATTTCCTCCCAAGATGCGGATGCTCTCGGAGTTAATCCCGAAGAGGAGCAAAAAAAGCACGCGGAAACCGTCCGCCTCAAGGATGCGCCGCTGGAGGAGCAGGTCTGGGCCCAGCTCAAGGGCGTTTACGATCCGGAAATCCCGGTGGACATCGTCAATCTCGGCCTCGTTTACGACTGCATCATCGAAGAAGCCGATGGGAAAAAAACCGTCGCTGTAAAAATGACCCTCACCGCGCCCGGCTGCGGCATGGGTCCGGTCATCGCCGCCGACGCGCAAGCGAAAATCATGACCATCGACGGCATCGACGACGCCCGTGTGGAACTCGTCTGGGATCCCGCCTGGAATCAGGAAATGATTTCCGAAGAGGGCAAAATGAAGCTCGGAATGATCTGATTTCGACCGCTCGTTTTCTGTCAGATCCAATGTGACAGACCGCGTTTGCGCGCATGGTTGCCGCGTCTCGCCGCAACGCTTCTCTTTCTGGGACTTTGCGGACCGCCAGTTACTTTTTCCAAGTCTGGTCGATGTAGGCGATGATCGTCGGGATCGCCGTTTCCAGCAGGCTTGCCACGTCCTCGTAGGCGGCCTTGCCCATGCCGATCGGGTCCGGCACGTCGATGGCGGCGGCTTTTTTCGGGAAATCCGAGAATTCGCAGGTCAGATAGAACTTGTCCGCGTGTTGCGGAAAACGGGATTCCAGGACCTCCAAATGCCCGCGGGTCATCGCGAAAATGTGGCTGGCCTTGGACAGGATCGCTTCTGAAACCGGGCGGCTGTGGAAGTCATCGAGTTCCGCGCCGCGTTTTTTCAGTATCGCCGCCGTTTCCGGACTGGACGGAGTTCCCTTCGAGGCGGCCACTCCGGCCGAGCTCACTTCATAGTCGCCACGATCGGCGATCGCTTTGAGGAAAAGGCCCTCGGCCATCGGACTGCGGCAGGTATTTCCGGTGCAAACGAATAGAACGTGCTTCATATCTGACATCGCGGAGGAGCGTGATGGCTCGGAGTGCGTTCGTCAAATCGCAATGGGCGTTCTGAAATACCGCTTGCACGGTCAGGCCGGGTGAGCAGGGGAAATTTGCTTCCAGCCGTGCGGAATGAGATCGAACGAAATGTTCTGGGCAGTTTTGGCAACACCGCATGCAGTCCCGGAGCGTGGCAGGTCCGGCGTTTCCTGCACATCTTTCAGAGTGCTTTTGATCGGAATAGCGGAAATGGGGTTCCAGGCGATGGGGCGAAGCGGCGTGAGCGCTCTGCAATTCCCTTCATTTCCCGCCGATGAAGCTGGCGATCCGGAATTTCGCTCGCTAGGGTGCTCAGGACCTATGGAATCCGAAGGAGAACGCAAACGTTTCAGAATCGAGCCTTTTCTTGGAGGTGCGGCGCTGCTGCTGCTGCTGATCGGCTGCTTTTACGTGCTGCGGCCCTTCATGTCGGCGCTGATGTGGGCGATCATTCTAGCCTATTCGCTGCATCCGCTGCAGCGGACGTTCACCCGCTGGTTCCGGGGATCGCGCACATTGGCGGCGTGTTTTGTGACGCTCACGCTGACGATAGTTCTTGCGGGGCCGATTTTGCTCGTCGGCTTCAGCTTGGCTCAGGACGGCAAGGATTTGGCGAATGCCACGCGGAAATCTTTCATGGCCGCGCCTGCTCAGGCCCCGGCGTGGGTCGCGCGGATGCCGCTGGTGGGGGACGAACTGGCCGGCTACTGGGCCGGATTCGTGGAGGACCGGAACCGCTGGATGGACCAACTCGACCAAGAGGTGAAAATCACACCGCCACGGCCGAAGATCGTCGTTGAAAATGGCAGCGAACTCATCGTGAAGGACGCGCCGCCACCGGTGACGGACAGCAGCGAAGAGAAAACGGACGCGGATGAGAAGAAACTGGCGTCGTCGCATGTGGTCGCGTTGCTGGGCCAGTTCCTTTCTTGGGCGCGGACCTGGTTGATCGCGCTCGGGCTGGCGGTGGGGCAGGGGGTCACGCAGGTGCTCGTGAGTGCGTTTCTCGCGTTTTTCCTACTCCGGGATGCGCCGATTCTAGCAGAGCGTCTGAGCGTGGCGGCGGACCGCCTCGCAGGTTCGCGCGGCCAGCATCTGATCAAGGTGGCGGGCGACACGGTGCGCGGGGTGATTTACGGCATCATCGGCACCGCCATCGCGCAGTCGCTGGTGGCGGGACTCGGGTTCTGGATCGCAGGCGTGCCGGGGGCGGTGCTGCTCTCGGTGTTGACGTTTTTT
This sequence comes from Verrucomicrobiales bacterium, assembly GCA_038204755.1. Taxonomy (GTDB): domain Bacteria; phylum Verrucomicrobiota; class Verrucomicrobiia; order Verrucomicrobiales; family Akkermansiaceae; genus Luteolibacter. The sequence goes on along the minus strand of JBBRCO010000014.1, from coordinate 30,336 downwards.
TTCGCTGCGGTTCCCTTCGGTCCGCCGCTGATCTGGCTACCCGCCGCGGGCTGGCTATTCATGCAGGGCGATACCGGACTGGGGATTTTCATGCTCATTTACGGGACTTTCGCCATCAGCGCGGTGGACAATGTGATCAAGCCATTGCTCATCAGCCAAGGGAGTAAAATGCCGTTTGTCCTGATTTTCTGCGGCGTGATCGGCGGTGCCTTTGCCTTCGGATTGGTCGGGGTTTTCCTCGGACCCACGCTGCTGGCGGTGGCGTTCCGGTTGGTCGAGGAATGGTCGTCCACGCCGCTGGACCCGGAGCGGAAGTTGATCAACGAAAGCAGTTCGATGTTGCTGAACGAGCCCGCATCGGCCACACCGACGCATGGCGGTGAGTCCCTCGGTGTTAGGTAAAGTGGTCGATGTCTTCGAGCGGAATTTCCGCGAGCGCGGGGAGATCGGTGCGTCCATCAGCATCTGGTGGGGCGGCGAGGAGTTGATTTCCCATGGCCACGGCTGGTGCGAGAAGGAGCAGACGCGCGAATGGACCGAGAGGACCCTGGTGCCGGTTTATTCGGCCACGAAGGTGCCGTCTGCGGCGACGCTGCTGATGGCATTGGAAAGCCGCGGGCTGTCTGAGGATACGCTGGTCTGCGAGGTTTGGCCGAAGTTTCCCGTGGCAGCAGCGAAATTTTCCCACCTCCTTTCGCACCAATGCGGATTGGCGGCGCTCGATCAAAAGGCGGGTATTTTCGAAATCGACGAGATCGTGGCGGCGATCGAGGCGCAGGTTCCGGCATGGGCGCTAGGGCAGGGGCAGGGCTATCATCCGCGGACGTTCGGTGCGCTCGTCGCGGAGCCGGTGCGGCGGCTGACGGGACAGACGCTGGGCCGGTATTGGCGGGAAAAAATCGCTGGGCCGCTGGAGCTGGATTTCTGGATCGGTCTGCCGGATAGCGAGTGGCCCCGCGTGGCGAAACTCTATCCGGGCAAGGCGGACAAGTCGGATCTGGTAGATGGATTCTACAAGCAGCTCACCACCTCCGGCACCTATACGCGGCGGGCGTTTTCCTCGCCTCGCGGACTGCATGCGATCCGTGACATGAACGAGCACCGCGCGTGGTCGGCGGAGCTTCCCGCGATGGGAGGCATTACGACGGCATCGGCACTGGCGAAATTCTATCAGGCGGCGATCGGCTCCATCGAGAGTCCGCTTTCGGTGAATGTCCGGCAGGCGCTCGTCACGCCGCAGACGACGGGGGAGGACCGCGTGCTGCTGCGACCTACGAAATTCACCTGCGGCGCTCAGCAAGACCCGCTCGATAGATCCGGCAAAAAAATCCGCCACCTCTATGGCCCGTCCATTTCCGCCTTCGGGCATCCGGGGGCGGGCGGCAGCCATGCTCTTGGCGACCCCGAAACCGGCATCTCCTTCGCCTACGTGATGAACCAGATGGACCTCAGCGTGATGCCCGGCGTGAAATGCGTGGAGATGGTGGAGGCGTTGTTTTCGGAGCTTTGAGAAAACTCATCCCCGCTTGACCGATTCCCCACTCGGAATCCACACTCCGCGCCATGCGTATCCTCACCGGCCTTCAACCCAGCGGGAAACTCCACGTCGGAAACTATTTCGGCGCGATGGAGCCTGCCGTCCGCCTTCAGGAAGAGGGAGAGGCGTTTTACTTCATCGCGGATTACCATGCGATGACCTCCTCGCAGGACCCGAAGGCGCTTCGCGAAAACGTCCGCGAACTCGCCATCGATTTCCTCGCCTGCGGACTTGATCCCAAGCGTGCCGTCTTCTTCCGCCAGAGCGCCGTGCCCGAGGTGAACGAACTCGCCTGGATCCTTTCCACCGTTTGCCCGATGGGCCTGCTCTCGAAGTGCCACTCCTACAAGGACAAGGTCGCTAACGGTATTTCCCCGAACCACGCGCTCTTCGCCTATCCGGTCCTGATGGCGGCGGATATTCTGTTATATGATTCCAACAAAGTCCCTGTCGGAAAGGACCAGAAGCAGCACCTCGAAGTCACCCGCGATCTGGCGGTAAAACTGAACGAGACCTACGGCGAGGGCACAGCAGTGCTGCCGGACGCCATCATCCGTGACGACACCGCCGTCATCGCCGGGCTCGATGGTCAGAAGATGAGCAAGAGTTATAACAACACGCTGCCGATTTTCGGTGAGGAAAAGCCGTTGAAAAAACTCATCATGAAAATCCTCTCCGACTCCACTCCGGTGGAAGACCCGAAACCCACGGAAGGTTCCACGATCCTCTCGCTCTACAAACTCTTCGCCAGCGAGGCCGGCTACTCCACCATGATCGCCGATTACCAGAACGGCGGCATCGGCTACGGAGATTTAAAAAAACGTCTCGCCGAGGCCTACTGGGACTACTTCACCCCGATGCGCGCCCGCCGTGAGGAAATTCTCGCGGACCCCGGCTACGTCGATGAGGTGCTCGCCGCCGGTGCCTTGCGCGCTCGTGAAGAAGCGTCCAAGGTGCTGGGCCGCATCCGTCTCGCAGTCGGACTTCGTTAGAAAATAAGGTTTATGAAAAAACGCGTGCTTTGCCTGCTGGTCGATGGTTTTGAAGAAATCGAAACGGTCACTCCCGCCGATCTCCTGCGGCGCGCTGGCGTCGAGGTGGTGATGGCGTCGCTGCGGCAGAAAACCGTCACAGGTCGCTGTGGCATCCGCCTCGAAGCGGACGCCTCGCTGGATTCTATCAACGCAGGGGATTTTGATCTCCTGCTCCTCCCCGGCGGCCCCGGAGTCGCCGCCATGAGGGCGGATGGACGGCCCGCCGCGCTCGCCCGGGAATTTCACAAGGCGGGAAAAACCGTTGCCGCCATCTGCGCCGCGCCGCTGGTGTTGAAAGACGCGGGGTTGCTGGACGGGCGCAGTTTCACCGCCCACTCCGCCGCGCAGGACGAACTGCCCGGTATTTCTGCTGATCGCGTCGTCATTGATGGCAATCTCATCACCTCGCGCGGAGCGGGCACCGCTTTGGACTTCGGCCTCGCCCTTGTCCGCCGCCTCGCCGGAGACGCCGCTGCGGACGAGGTCGCGACGGCGATCATGGCCTAGTCCCGCCTGCCGCAATACACTTGCCATCATGCGTTTGCTCGGGAATGGTCCGCGCGTCGTGCCTTCCGACCCACGCAAGCCCTGGTGGCTCTATCCCAACCTGTTGAGCTTGGACGCTCCGCTCGTCGCGGTGGCTTGGCTGTATATTTTCGCGAAAACCTGGCGGGTCGATTACCACCCTTGGGAAGCCTACGTCTCGCTCGGCCTCGCCGTCTGGGTGATCTACGTCGCGGACCGGCTGCTGGACGCCTCCATCCACACCGGCACCACCGGTCGGCTCGAAGCGCGCCACGCGTTCCATCAGAAATACCGGAAATTTTTCGTCATCGGCGCGGGCATCGCGTCCATTACCACGCTCTATCTGGTGGTGAGATACATGCAGTCTCCGATCTATCACTATCTGATGATCGGAGCTGTTCTCGTCGCCGGGTTTTTCGGGCTTTTGATGCTTTCCTCCCAAGAGTCGAGCGAGGTGCCCCACACCAAGAACATCCTCGCCGGGGTGACCTTCGCCTTCGGCACTGCGATGATGGCCCACCACTACCTGCCCGCGTTCGGGATTCCGGAGATGCTGAAGTCGCGCGAGTTCCTCTGCTTCGCCGTGCTTTGCACCCTCAACATCTCCGCCATCGATCTCTGGGAGCATGCGCACCGTGCCACCGACATCGAGGTCAAGGCCTCGGACGAACTCGCCCTCACCTTGCCACTCACCCTTCTTGGCGGAGCCTCACTGGTTTTCGCCTTGCTCGACGATGGCATGGTCACCCGCCCGTTTTTCTACTCCACCCTCACCGGTGCCGCCCTCCTCCAGATCCTCAACCGATCGCGCGCCCGATTCTCCATCGACGCCCTCCGCGTTCTTGCCGACGTCGCGCTGCTCCTGCCGCTCATTGTTTATCTAGCGTCCGCGCAGAAGTGAAAATCAAATGCCGTCGATATTCCGGGACGGCACCCATTTCCTCATTGCGCGGGATTTTCGCCGGAGTTTCGGCAATCTCGGCAAATCTGCCGGAAAACTCCGCCGGAATAGAACCTTGAAATGCTGCAAACCGCGTGCATCCTCGCCGCCCGCCCATGGCAGGACCTACTTTCCAAGCACTTCCCGGTTTCCGCGACTTCACTCCCCGTGAATGCGCGGTCCGCAATTATTTGTTCGATACCTGGCGCGGCGTCGCCCGCCGTTGCGGCTATGTCGAATACGAAACGCCCATTTTAGAAGACACCGGGCTCTATCTGAAAAAGTCCGGCGGCGAGCTCTCGGCGCAGCTTTTCCGCTTCGAAGACCAAGGCGGGCGCGATGTGACGCTGCGGCCGGAAGTCACCGCGTCGTTGGCGCGGATCGTGGCACAGCATCAGCGGGATTTCCCGAAGCCGCTCAAGTGGTTCGAGATCGGCCAGTGTTTCCGCTATGAAAAGCCGCAAAAGGGCAGGGGACGCGAATTTCACCAGTTCAATGTGGATATCCTCGGCGAGGGCGGCGCTGCCGCCGATGCGGAGCTGATCGCGCTCGCGATCGAGACGATGCTGGCGTTCGGCTTCGTGGCGGGCGATTTTGTCGTCCGTATTTCAGACCGCAAGGCGTGGATCGATTTTGCGGCAGCGAGCGGCATTCCTGGAGAACGTATCCCGGATTTCCTCGGCATCATCGACAAGATCGAGCGCGAAAAACCCGAAGTGCTGGCGCAAAAACTCGCCGCGTTTTCCCTAACGCCCGACGGCGTCCGCGCCTTCATCGCCGATCCTGCCAACGCCTCCGCCGCCTACCTCTCGATCCGCGAAGATCTCGCTGCGCGTGGTTTCGCAGAGTTTGTGGAACTGGATCTCTCCATCGTCCGCGGCCTCGCTTATTATACCGGTGTGGTTTTTGAAGTGTTTGATGCGAAAAAATCCATGCGCGCCGTCGCCGGTGGTGGCCGCTACGATACGCTCATTTCCACCATTTCCGATGGCGCGACCGACATGCCTGCCACTGGATTCGCGATGGGCGACTACGTCATCCGCAACCTCATCGAGGAAACGACGCACACCGCGATGCAGTTGGAAGTCTGGCTCCAGCGCAACGCCGCCGCATGTGACATTTACGTCATCGTCGCCGATGAAACAAAGCGCGCCGAGTCACTCCGACTCGTCACCAACCTCCGCCGTGCGGGCATTTCCGCCGACCTGCCGATGGGCTGCCCGAAAGTCGCCAAACAATTCCAGAGCGCCGAAAAATCCGGTGCCCGCTTCGCCCTCGTCGTCGGTGCTGAATACCCCGAACTCAAACTCAAGATCCTCGCCAGCCGCACCGAAGAATCCGGCAACGCCGAAACCGCCATCGACTGGCTAACCGACCGCCTGCTCCAACCGGATGGGCCTCTCCTGGCCTGAAGAAATCAACCACAGATTAACAGGATGGACGCAGATGGAAGAGATGGGATTCATGTGATGGAAACCGAGAGAATTATCGGTTGCGCTTTCGCGGTTCTCAATTTTTTGGGACATGGCTTTCATGAGAAGCCTTACGAGGAAGCATTGGTGGTGGATTTTCAGTATCACGGAATTCCGTTTGCCCAGCAGGCCCGCTATCCGATTCACTATCGCGAGTCGAAGGTGGGTGAATACATACCCGATCTGGTCGTTTTCGGCAAAGTCATCGTAGATGCGAAAACTATCGGCCGCATCACCGATCACGAAGTCGGCCGAATGCTGAACTATTTGCGGGCGAAAGGTCTTCAAGTAGGTCTCATTTTGAATTTCAAGCACGCGAAACTCCAGTTTCGTCGGGTCACCCTCACTCCACCCGCAGCCCCGCCTCTTCACTCTTAATCCCATCTCTTCCATCTGTGTTCATCCCGTCCATCTGTGGCTGAAAAACTCTTAATCCATTTTCCCATGCGCTCACATAACTGCAACGAACTCCGCGAATCCCATATCGGCCAAACCGTCACGCTCATCGGTTGGGTCAATTCCGCCCGTGACCAGGGTGGTGTGATCTTCATCGACCTGCGGGACCGCGAGGGCCTCACCCAGTGTGTTTTCCGCGGCGAAATTTCCGCTGACGCGACAGAGCTTTCTCACAAGCTGCGCGTCGAGGATGTGGTGCAGATCACCGGCACGGTCGAGGCGCGTTTAAAAACGGATGATGTCGATACGACCAACGACAAACTCGAAACCGGCAGCATTGAGATCGTCGCCACCACGCTCAACATCGTCAACAAGGCGGACGTGCTTCCGTTCCAGCTCGACAAGGAACTTTCCAACGAAGATCTGCGGATGAAATACCGCTACCTCGACCTGCGCCGCCCGCGCATGAGCAAGAACATCCGCCAGCGCAGCGTGATCACTTCCGCCGCCCGCCGCTATCTGGATGACTCGGGATTTTTTGAAATCGAAACGCCGATCCTATCCAATCCTACTCCTGAAGGCGCGCGCGATTTCCTCGTGCCATCACGCCTCAACCCAGGTCGTTTCTACGCGCTGCCGCAAGCTCCGCAGCAATACAAGCAGTTGCTGATGGTTGCCGGAATGGAGAAGTATTTCCAGATAGCCCGCTGCTTCCGCGATGAGGATCTTCGCGCTGATCGGCAGCCGGAGTTCACGCAGATCGACATCGAGGCGAGCTTCGTCACGCAGGACGACATCATCACGCTGGTGGAAGGATTGTTAGCCAGCATGTTCAAGTCCGGCCTCGGCATCGACGTGCCGAGCCCTTTCCCCCGCATGACCTACCGCGATGCGGAGGACATCTACGGCTCCGACAAACCGGACACCCGTTTCGATATGAAAATCACCGACCTCGGTGACGTTTTCGCGGCCACCGAGTTCAAGATCTTCCGTGGCACGCTCGACAGCGGCGGTGTAGTTAGAGCGATCAACGCAAAAGGCTTCGCCGGCATCACCACCGGCCAGATGAACCGCCTCAACGAGATCGCTGTGCAAGCAGGCCTTCCCGTGAAAAACCTCGCGTTCATCAAGCTGGAAAACGGCGAATACAAGAGTCCGCTCTGGAAAATCTTCACCGACTCCGAGAAGGCCGCCGTCTCTGCCAAGCTCGATCTGGCGGAAGGCGACATCGTCTTCTTCGCCGCTGGTTCGCGCGGAAGTGTCAGCACCATTCTCGGCCGCGTCCGCAGCGAATGCGCTGTAATGATGGACCTCAACAATGACCCCGCGAAATTCAACTTCCTCTGGGTCGTCGATTTCCCGCTGCTTGCGCACGACGAGGAATCCGGCCACTGGGCCGCCGTCCACCACCCGTTCACCCGTCCTCATCCGGAAGATATCGAAAAGCTGGACGCTGGCGACTACGGGAACGTTAGAGCCGTCGCCTACGACGTCGTCCTCAATGGCTACGAACTCGGCGGTGGCTCGATCCGGATTCACGAAAAGGATCTTCAAGCGAAAATGTTCAGCGTGTTAGGTGTCGGTCCTGAAGAGCAGCAGATCAAGTTCGGCCACCTGTTGGATGCCTTCCGTTTCGGCGCGCCGCCGCACGGTGGCCTCGCCCTCGGCCTCGACCGCATCGCCATGTTAGCAGCGGGCGAGGACAGCATCCGTGAGGTGATCGCCTTCCCGAAAAACAACAAGGGAGCCGATCTCATGGCCAGCAGCCCCTGCCAGATCGAACACAAGCTGCTTCGCGAAGTTTACGTCCAGTCCACTTACAAGGATCCGAAACTCGCTGCCGAATCCAAGGTCGAGGTGAAAGCCTGATTCTTGCTTCTTCTTCGAGATCCCGAGTGGCGAGGGCAAGCCTCAGACTCTGATCTTCGGGTCGGGGCAACGATGCGGGGGAAGTCCGCACGATGTTGGTTGTGAGGAAAAACATTTCCCAGGTCTCTCGCTGGCATTTGGCGGTCGCGCTTCCGCCACTGTCCCGCACGTCCGCCGGGGGGGCTCACGATGCGGTCAAGTTCGGTCTCTTCGGGCACGGAATGGCATTGGGAAATTGTTTTCCCAATGAAAATTCAATGCTGAAAGAGAAGATAGTGACTCCGCGTATTTTGCTGTGTCGGTATTGGGATTCCGGGTTCTACCCACAAAAAAATGAACACATGCGCCAGCGCTCCTCTTGATTCAGCAAGGTCTTGGGGCTCCCTTTGGTTTCGAGGCGTTCAGCGGGATGGATGGACCGAGTTTCTCCTCGGAGCGGCTCCCGCCACGGATCCGAATCCCTCCCGCTGGGCCATGGACCTCGGTAATTTTCTGTTGGAAACCGGGGCCACGCTGGTGGAACTGGATGCTTTTGGCGACACCACGGAAATCGATACTCTGCGCGGTGCGCTCGGCAGGTGGCTTGATCCGGGATTCCCCTCGACGCTCCTGATCCATTCCGGAAACCACGGACCCGACGGCGGCGGCTTGCTCGCGCGGGCGATGTTAGGGGTGAAAGTCGAGAAAATCGCTTCGTCCGGACGCTGCGTGGGTTTTCGTTTCGAAGATGAACATGCGGCCTACTGTTACCTCGGTGGCATGCTGCCGGCGGATGCGGTTTCTGCCAATCCATCCGGGCAGACGCTGGATGTGATTTCCCAAATCAAGACCTGCCTCGAAGCCTCCAACATGAATTTCCGCGATGTGGTGCGGACCTGGTTCTATCTCGATGACATTCTTTTGTGGTATGATGATTTCAATCACACCCGGACTACGTTTTTCAATGAACATGATGTTTTCTCACGGTTGATGCCGGCCAGCACCGGCATCGGCATCGCCAACCACAGCGGACTCCTGCCTCTGGCAAAGGTCCACGCCTGCCGTGCGAAGTCTGCCGACGTCCGGGTGAGCGTGGCGGAGTCTCCCTTGCAAGGCAGCGCTTTTGCCTACGGCAGCGCGTTCAGCCGTGCGGTGACGGTAGCCACTCCGGCTGGGGTGACCTTGCACGTTTCCGGCACCGCGAGCATCGCTCCGGGCGGGGAAACCGAGTATCTCGATGATGTCGCCGCCCAGATCACGCGCACGATGGAAGTGGTGCAGGCGATCCTCCGTGCGTCCGGCATGGACTGGGCTGACGCGGTGCGAGGTATTGCATATTTCCATCATGCGGAGGACTTGCGTTTGTGGGGACCGGTCCGCGCTGCCTATCAGCTTCCTGAAAACGTGGTGATCGCGGTGCATGCGGATGTCTGCCGTCACGACCTGCTCTTCGAGCTCGAACTGGAAGCACGGCGCTCATGAATACATTCCGGCTGACGGGACTCGCGGGATGCTGCATGGTTACAGCCGCAGTTGCCGTCCCCGAACCGCGATCGGTTTACGAAACGGAGAACTATCAGGTCCCTCGGTCGCGGATCGATGATTTCATCCTCGCCCGGCTCAAGGCGCAAGGGACGACGCTCGCGCCTCCGTGCTCGGACGCGGTATTCGTCCGGCGGGTGTATCTCGATCTAATAGGAACGCTGCCGACGTCTGGCGAGGCGGAGGCGTTTCTCGACGACATAGCCCCGGACAAAAGGGCGAAATTGATTGATGCGCTTTTCCAGCGCGACGAATTCGCCGACCATTGGTCCACGAAATGGTGCGATTTGTTGCGGGTGAAAGCCGAGTTTCCTATCAACCTTTGGCCGAATCCCGCGCAGACGTATCACCGGTGGCTACGGAGTTGTATGCGGACCAACCTGCCCCTCGACCGGATGGCCCGGCGGCTTCTCACTTCCACCGGCAGCAATATGCGGGTGCCGGAATCGAACTTCTTCCGCGCGGTCCAGAGCCGTGATCCGGCTTCACTGGCCACCGCCGTTTCTCTCACCTTCATGGGTGCCCGGCAGGAAGCGTGGTCCGGCCCGGAACTGGAAGCGCTCAGCTCGTGTTTCTCACGGGTCGGCTACAAATCGACTGTCGAATGGAAAGAGGAGATCGTGTTTTTCGATCTATCAAGACCCGCGCCCATGAGGTCGCTCGGAATGCCTGCGGGGGCGGTCATCGATCTGCCTCCGGATGTCGATCCAAGAGCCGTTTTTACCGACTGGCTGGTGAACCCGGAAAACCCGTGGTTCTCCAGGAACTTCGCCAACCGTGCGTGGTTCTGGATCTTCGGTCGCGGCATCGTCGAGGAGCCGGACGACTTCCGCTTCGACAATCCGCCGTCCCATCCCGAGCTCCTGCGCCATCTGGCAGCGGAACTGTCGAGTCATCATTATGACATGCGCCATCTCCTGCGGCTCATTACGAACTCCCGCACCTATCAGCAGTCGCCGGTTCCTGCGGGAAAACCGTGCGATGCCTCTCTCTTTGATTGCTATCGGATGCGGCGCCTGGATGCTGAGGTGATGGTGGACGCCTTATGTTCCGTGACGAAAACCAGCGAACAGTATTCAAGCCTGATTCCCGAGCCCTTCACTTTCCTGCCGGAGGGCACACGGGCGATCTCGCTACCGGACGGCAGCATCAGCAGTTCGTTTCTCGAGTTGTTTGGCCGTCCACCACGCGACTCCGGACTCGCCGCGGAACGTAATTCGAACCCCTCCGCCGCACAGCGCCTGCATTTTCTCAACTCTTCCCATGTCCGCAAAAAGATCGAGGGCTGCGAGCTGGTCCGAGGCTCCTCCGGCTATCGTTCCAATCCCAACTCTGCGATCTCTTCCATTTACCTGACACTCTTCTCCCGCCGTCCCACACCTGAGGAATCCGCAGTTTGCCGCGAAACCCTCGCCCAGTCCGGAAACCGCAGGGACTCCGTGATCGATCTCGTCTGGGCCCTGCTCAACACCAACGAATTCCTATGTCGTCACTGATGCAGCTCCTCAACGGCGGCGGTCCACCCACCACCGCCTCTCCTGTTTCGCGCCGCCGCGTCCTCAAGTGGGTCATCGGTGGATCTGCCAGTGTGATTTGCTCGAATCAGCCGCTACACGGGCTCGCCCGGGCCGCCACTCCGGGGGCAAAGGTGGCGAAGGCAAAATCCGTGATCCAGATCTGGCTGTGGGGCGGGCCATGCCACCTCGACACCTTCGATCCGAAACCCGAAGCCGGTGCGGACTTCGCGGGTGCCTTCCTCAAGCCATTAGAAACCAATGTCTCCGGCATCCGCATCAACGAACTGCTACCCGTTCTCGCGAAACAAGCTGACAAGTTCGCCATTCTCCGCGGCATGACCCACGGGATCAACGCTCACGAAACCGCTTCCTATGTCGTGCAGACCGGTCACCCGGAGGGCGAACGCATCGTCTATCCATCAGTAGGGGCGGTTGTCTCCCTCTACAAAGGAACTTCCGCCGGCTACAGCGGCCGCATTCCACCTTACATCGTCCTAACGGAACCGCAGGGGCGCTTTTCCGAATCCGGTTTCCTCGGTTCGAAATACAAACCCTTCGCCACCGGAGGGAACCCCGCCACCACACCCTTCGCCGTCGAGGGTATCGTCGCCGCAGGCATCACTCCAGAGCGCCAGCAGTTACGGCGCGAGCTGCTCCACCGGCTCGACTCGCTGGCAATAACCGCACCCGATGATCCGGTCGTGAAAGCCATGCGGAGTTGTGAGGACGAGGCCTATGATCTGATTCTCGGCGATGGCTCGAAAATCTTCGATCTGAGTCAGGAGAAACCCGAACTCCGCGAACAATACGGCCGCAGCACCTTTGGCCAAGCCTGTCTGATGGCCCGCCGCCTGGTGGAGATCGGCGTGCCCTACGTCACTATCAACTACAAGGGCTGGGACACCCACAAGCAGCACTTCCAGATCATGCGCCGCCAGCTTCCCGAAATGGACAAGGGCGTGGGCACGCTTGTTTCCGATCTATCGGAACGCGGTCTGTTGGATAGCACCATCGTCTGGTGGGGCGGGGAGTTCGGCCGCACGCCACGGGTGCAGAATGAATCCCCGTGGAACGGCGGACGCAGCCACTTCGGCAAGGCCTTCTGCCACATGGTCGCCGGTGGCGGCTTCCAAGGCGGGCAGGTGGTCGGTGCCACCAATGCCACCGGCGAGGAGGTCGCCGACCGGCAGATCCTTCCGTGGGATCTCGTCGGTAGCATCTACGAGTTGATGGGCATCGATACCGAAGCCAAGCTGCCACACCCGCTGGGACTCACCGCACGCGTGATTCCGGAAAACGTTGGCAAGCTCCCAAGCGGCGGCCGTTTGCGCGAAATCATGTAGAAACCCATCGTCATGACCACCCGGCTCTCATTCCTCGCTCTAACGATCATTTCCGGTCTTCCGCTGGCAGCCCAGAACAGCGGCCCACGGCAGAACGGTCCGGTCATTGGTTATGTCTATCCTGCGGGTGCGCAAGCCGGAGGCGAAATCGATGTCACCGTGGGCGGACTCGCTCTCGGCACCACCACGGGTGTGCGGTTTTCCGGCGGCGTTCTATCTGCTACCATTCTCAAGCACCGCGCCCCGATCAATGGGAAGCTCCAGAACGAGATCCGTGAAATGATCCAGATCGAGCGTGAAAAACCTGCGAAGTCGGGCGTGGGGTCCTCCGGCGGAACGAAGAAGGGCAAGGGAATGAAATTCCTCCGCGATGAGGAAATCCTGCAATCGATCGCCGCCAAGGAGGGAATCTCGCAGGATGTCATCGACTCTTTTCTTGAGGATATCGCTCAAAAGCGTGACCCGAAACACCAGCAGAACGCCCAGCTCGCCGAACGGGTGACCCTGCGTGTCAAAGTGCCCGCCCATGCCACCACCGGCCGCCACGAACTGCGGCTGCTCGGGCTAACGGGCTTGTCGAACCCGCTCGCATTCATGGTCGGCAAGCTGCCGGAGGTCACCGAATCCGAACCTAACAGCAGCGTGGCTGCCGCGACAGCGACCGCAGCCATCCCCTGCGTCCTCAATGGACAGATCCTGCCCGGCGATGTCGATGACTTCACCTTCGAGGCGCGCAAGGGTATGAAACTCACCGCAGCCGTGGCCGCCAGGGACCTCACTCCTTATCTGGCAGACGCGGTCCCCGGCTGGTTCCAGGCGAACCTGTTGCTGCTCGATTCCAAAGGAAGCGAGGTCGCCTTCAATGACAGCTTCGAGCACCGGCCGGATCCGTTGCTGTGTGCCGCGATTCCGGCGGATGGACGCTACATCCTTCAGGTTACCGATTCGTTGAACCGGGGCCGCGAGGACTTCGTCTATCGAATCACGCTCGGGGAAATCCCGTGCCTCACCGAGCAGTATCCCCTGGGAGGAAAAATCGGCACCACCGTGCCCGTCCGTGTTTCAGGGTGGAATCTGCGGGACTATCAGGCTGCGATTGAGGTCGGAGACACTCCGGGATCACAGCTCATTCCACCGCGCCCACCGATCCTCGGTTTCATGCAGTTCGACGCCGGAGTTGACCCGGAAACTGTCGAACCTGATGTCGATGCCCCGTCCGCGATGAAAAAAAGTCCCGGGTTTCCCTGTGTCACCAACGGCATCATCCGCCGGCCGGGCGAGATCGACGTCTATCCGCTTCGATTCAAAGCCGGGCAGAAAGTCATCGCGGAAACCCGGGCCCGCAGATTGGGATCACCTCTCGATTCGATGATCCGCGTGCTCGACCCCGCAGGAGCCCTTGTGACCTCGAATGACGATCGCGACGATCCTGAATCCGGCCTGCTCACCCACCACGCGGACTCGCGTGTCGAGTTGACCGTTCCCAAGGACGGCATCTATCAATTCGCGGTGTCGGACACCCAGAGCAAGGGCAGCCGTGCGCATGCCTACCGCCTGTTGATCACTCCGCCCCGGCCGGACTTCGCACTGCGGGTGGTGCCCTCCGCGCTGAACGGACGGGCGGGCAGCCTGGTCCCCGTCACCGCCCATGTCGTCCGGCGGGATGGATTCACCGGTGAGGTCACGCTCGATCTCGTCGAGGCACCAGCCGGATACAGTTTGATCGGTGGAAAGGTGCCTGCAGGCGCTGATTCGGTGGAACTCACATTGAAGATCGCCAACGATGCCGCTCCCGGTGTCTGCCCGCTGGAGGTCGCAGGCTCAGCCGATATCGGCGGGAAAACGATCCGCCATCCGGGGCGGGCGGCGGATGACCGGATGCAGGCGTTTTTCTATCGACACCTCGTTCCCGCGGATGCGCTGCTCGCCTGCGTCACTGGAAATGGCAAAAATGCCAAACCCGGTCTTGCCATGCTCGACCGTTTGCAGCCCCTGTGCGCCAAGGGAGTGGATCTATCCGCCGGATCGACAGCAATAATCAAATTCCCACGTCCACAGGGAGCGAAGGGTGAACTTGTTTTCAGCCTGATCAATCCGTCTTCCGGAATCACTCTAACGGGCAATCTCCGCGATGGCTTCATTGAGTTGGTCTTCGCCGCCCCGCCGATGATGAAACCCGGGCCCGTCGGAAACCTGATTGTCCAGGTTTCCGCGAAAACCCAGACCACCAGTTCTCCAGACAAGCCTAAGAAAACGAATTTCGTGAAGCTCGGAGTCCTCCCGCCGATCCCTTGCCGGATCATCGGGAGTGTCCCGTGAGATGATCATCGCCGCAGGCTGGAGATCCGGGCAAAAAAGCGGCCCGATCGATGATCCCAGGGAAAAACCCAAAACCCAAAGGGACGTTCAATCGGGCCGCCTAATAATGTCGCGACGCGCGGAAAATAAGCAGGGCTTTGGATTTTTGCCAACTGATTTTCAAACTTTTTTCCATTTTCCCCCACGCCCTGCGGACGACTCAATCCGTGCGTTGAAAATCAGAGGAATCGTTCACAAATCTCAATTTTTCTCCTAGCCCGCATCGCAATCAGAACTACTCTGGCCACGTCATCCACCACGTCATCCACCACGGCCTCAAACACCGGAAATTTTTCTTATAACGCATCGCATTCCCCATGAACCTGACACTCAAAGTATGGCGGCAGTCCGGGCCGAAAGCCCAAGGCAAGATTGAAACCTACGATGCGAAAAGCATCCCCGCCGAGGCGTCCTTCCTCGAGATGCTCGATATCGTCAACGAGGAGCTCATCCACAAGGGGCAGGAGCCGATCCATTTCGACCACGATTGCCGCGAAGGCATCTGCGGCAGCTGCTCGCTCACGATCAACGGTGTGCCACACAGCAAGGAGCGCGGGATCACGACATGTCAGGTCCACATGCGGAAATTCAGGGACGGCGATACCATCTGGATCGAGCCGTTCCGCGCCAATCCTTTTCCGGTCATCCGCGACCTCATCGTGGACCGCGAGGCCTTCGACCGCATCGTCGCCGCCGGCGGCTACGTCGATGTCCGCACCGGCTCCAGCGTGGATGCGAACTCGGTGCCGATTGCCAAGGACGACGCTGACAACGCCTTCGATGCCGCCGCCTGCATCGGCTGCGGTGCCTGTGTGGCTGCTTGTAAAAACTCCTCGGCGATGCTCTTCGTTTCCGCCAAGGTTTCCCATCTCGGCCACCTGCCACAGGGCCAGCCGGAGCGCCACAAGCGCGTGCTCGCCATGGTCCGCCAGATGGATGCCGAGGGATTCGGAAACTGCACGAACCAGTATGAGTGCGAGGCCGCCTGTCCGAAGGAAATCAGCGTCGATCACATCGCCCGCATGAACCGCGACTACGCCGTGGCCGTGCTTCACGAGCAACTCGCCTGATCGCGCGAAACGAAAGGTGGGAACAGAACGGGCCTTGGTTGCTCTGGCAATTAGAACAACCAAACCAGCCCATCATGTTCACCAACCACCGGATTTTGTTTCTTATTTTCACCCTGGCCCTTGCTTCTTGCCCAGCCGGGGATAAGAACAACGCTGCCATGGAAGTCCGCACCGAAGTTCCCACCGAGCCCGCCGGAAAGGTCGAAAAGACCGACGCCGGGTGGAAAAAGCAGCTCACCCCCGAGCAATACGCCATCCTCCGCCAGTCCGGCACCGAGCGGCCTAACGGCGAAGTTTACAAGAAGTTCAAGCATCAGGGAAAAGGCAGCTATCATTGCGCCGGCTGCAACGCGCTGCTTTTCACTTCCGGCCAGAAGTTCGACTCAGGCTGCGGTTGGCCGTCGTTTTATGATCCTGCCAGGGCGGAAAATGTCTCGATCAAGAAGGACATCAGCATGGGCATGACCCGCATCGAGGTCACCTGTGCGAAATGCGGCGGCCATCTCGGCCACGTCTTCGAAGGGGAGGGTTTCGACACCCCCACCGACAAGCGCTACTGCATCAACGGCGGCGGACTTGTGTTCGTTCCCGGCAAGGACGATGCCCCCGCGAAGCCAGCGCCGCAGAAATCGTGAACCAAGGCGCGTTCCTCCACCGCGCTGATGGATAAGTTCCGGGATGTGCGGACCTAGCGGAATTGGAATATTGCTCTAGTGAGGGATGGCCCGCAGGTGCCGGGATGCCTATTGGTGGCTGCCTGAAGAATTCGGCGCGCCGATATCCTATCGACCGAGGCGGGCCCACATTCTGTCGGCCGTGATTGAAACGGCGGACAGGATTTCCGCAGCATTCTGCGTCCAGAATGAACGCGCTCCACCGGCGATTTTTCAGATAGCCAATTAGGGTTTCACCCCATGGTCATTTGTTGGAAATGAAGTTATTGTAAGCGCATCTCGTTTCCGGCCATGCACCATCCGCACTCCACTACTGCCATTCTGCGCCTCCGCCTTGCTGCCTTGCTTCTGGTGGGGAACTGCATGCTCGCGCTAACTACGGCAGGCTTGCTCGTTGAATCGGTGGTCACCAACAACCGGCGGATGATGACTTCCGTGCCGTGGCTGCTGGTGTTCGTTCTGATTCTGGTGGTAGTCCAGTGGATCGCTGCATCGCGAGCCAGTTGCCCGCTATGCCGGACACCGGTGCTCTCGCCCAAGAAGTGTGCGAAACACCGGAGTGCGCGTGTTTTTCTGGGTAGCCACCGGCTGCGGGTGGCCGCCGCCATTCTCTTCAGAAACCAGTTCCGCTGTCCCTATTGCAACGAATCCACCGCGATGAAAGTCCGGGAAACGCCGCATCGCGAACAAGTGGGAAAAAGTTGGACGAGCGGGCTTTCCTGAAACACGCGGAATTTCGAGATCAAGTGATGAGCTTGATGTTTTTTCTATCGAAATTCGAGCAGCGTTCCTCTGGAGCCCCGCTGACTGGGGGGGATTATTTCAAGAAGGCCTCGATCAGTTCGTCGATGGCCCCGTCGCCCATTGGCCGCACCTCGCCGAGCGAACGGCTGAGGATGACCGCCTCGGCAGTGGATTCGAGCACTTCGAGACGATCAAAGGCGTCGAGGATGGTTTTCCCGATGACGAGCGCGCAGTCGTTTTTGATCAGCGCGATGGGAAATTCGGGCGTGATCGCATCGACGATTTTTTCCGGCGATTCGTAAATCCAAGGGAAGGGGAGCACGGCAACATCGCGCAGGAAGATATAGCTTTCCGGAATCGTGCGTGTGTCGAGGCGGCTGGCGGAGGCGGCGAAAGCGGTGGCATTGACCGGTGTCGCATTGACGATCGCGCGGATCCCCGGGTATTTTTGATAGATCAGATGATGCAGGTCGCCGGCGCGGCTCGGCTTGGTGCCTCGCACGCATTTGCCGCCGCGGATGAGGGTGAGCTGGTCCGGCTGGATC
Source organism: Verrucomicrobiales bacterium (assembly GCA_038204755.1). Lineage (GTDB taxonomy): Bacteria > Verrucomicrobiota > Verrucomicrobiia > Verrucomicrobiales > Akkermansiaceae > Luteolibacter. The sequence goes on along the minus strand of JBBRCO010000014.1, from coordinate 12,791 downwards.
GTCGCGCGGTCAACGAGCGCGGTGCTGATGAGGAAGGAATCCTCATCCACGCGCACCGAGAAACTGCCCGCGTTTGCAGTGAGCAGCCGCTGGTGATAGCCGCGGCGGATGAACTCGCACAGCTCGCGGCGAAGGAGGCGCTCGCCGCTGGTGGCCGGGCCGGGATCAAACTCTGCGAACACCGGAGCGGGTTTTTCACCGATAGCAAGCTGTTCGCACGTCAGGTAGTCCACCACCCCGAGCGCGCTGGCCTTGACCACGGTTTTGGCAACAAACTCAAGTGTTTCAAAGCGACGGAAGGCATCGGGGAAATCCACCCCACCGACCACTACACCGTGGTTCTCCAGCATCACACAGTCATGGTCTTCCGCAAAAACCTTCGCGATCCTCTCGCCTAACAAACTACTGCCTGGCAGCGCGTATGGGGCGAAGCCGACGGCCCCACAGACCGAATGCGCCTTGGTGAAAAGCCGCGTGTCAGGTGCCTTGCCGCAGATGCTGAATGCCACCAACGCCACCGGATGGGCATGCACGATGGCACCTAAATCCGGACGCGCGGCGTAGATCTGCTGGTGGAAGGGGAATTCGGACGAAGGCTTGTGGCGGCCCTCGGTCCGTCCATCCGGAAAAACGCGGACGATGTCCTCCACGCGCAGTGCGCCCTTGTCCACCCGCGCCGGGGTGATCCAGATCGAGCCGTCAGCGTCGCGGATCGAGAGGTTTCCGCCGGACGTGGTGGTCATCCGGTATTGATAGATCCGGGCCATCGCTTGCACGAGGCGCTCCGCAGGGTGGGTGATGTCGCGCATTTGCAGAAACTTTGCGTTCCCATACGACGCAGGTCAAGCAGCAGCCGGAGGATAGAGTGTCACTCAAAGGAGTGGGCAATCAAGAGATCTGTCCCGTGCGGAATGACTTCGCGAGCTCTTCCTTCTGCGGTTCCTCTGGCAGGATTATTCTAACAGAGCCGGCCTGAGAGGTGGGAATGAAGAACGGCGGTGCCACGCCCGTGCCCGGCGGCGTGGTGGCGGTGACGGGCGGTCAGAAGGCAATTCGAGCTAACATGTTAATCCGTGGGCAAGCATCCGATTCTGCGGGATAAGCAGCTCGGCGGCAGGGCGGAAATGCGAAAAATCACCGGGCGTTTTGTCCTCCGTGGGCAGGCATGAATATGCGGAGCCTTTCGACTCCGCTTTGGGAAGTTGTCAGCTTGAGGTTTCCGGCGTAGCCGCCTTTCAGATCACACCGTTGGCGCAATTGCACTCACCTTCACTTTTGAGGGCGTTGATGAGGTTGGTGAGCGACTTCATCGCCTGGCGGGGGACGCTTTCGAAGGTGCGCGAGCCGATGTGCGGGGTGATGACGCAGTTCGGCGCGGAGAGCAGCGGGTGGTCGGCGGGCGGTGGTTCGATATCGAGCACGTCGGCGCCGTAGCCGCCGACCTTGCCGCTGTGGAGGGCGGTGACCATGTCGGGAGTTTCGACGATTTCGCCGCGGGCGCAGTTGAGAATGATGACGCCGTCCTTCATCTCCGCGATCTTTTCGGTGCGGATCATGCCGCGGGTTTCATCGGATAGATTGCAATGCAGGGAAATGACGTCCGACTGCGTGAGCACCTCGTCCATCGAGGCGCAGCGTTTCACGCCGTATTCGGCGGCGAATTTTTCATCCCAGTAGGGATCGAATGCGATGATGGGCATGCCGAAGGCCTTGGCGCGGATGGCGACTTCCTTGCCGATGCGGCCGAGGCCGATGATGCCCATGGTTTTTTCCGCGATCTCGTGGCCGGTGAGGCGCAGCCACTCGCCCTTGCGCGCGGCGGCGGCGGTGGTGACGATGTGTTTGGTGATGCCGATGAGCAGGCCGAAGGTGTGCTCGGCGACGGTGGTGTGGTTGACGCCGGGCGTGAAGAGCACGGGGATTTTCAACTCCTTGGTGGCCGGGATGTCGATCTTGTCGAGGCCGATGCCGTATTTTGAAATGACCTTCAGGCGCGGCAGGGATTTTTCAATGACCGCGCGGGTGATAGCGTCGTCACCACAGAGAAAGGCGTCGAAATCACCGGCCAGCTCCATCATGCGGGCCTCGGGAAGCGGGCCGCGTTCGCGGACGATTTCCCAATCTTGGGATTCCATAAGTGCGTGGTGCGGGCCGGGGGTGTCTTGGTAGGAGCAGGTGGTGAGTAGGATGCGCATGGGTGACAGGAGTTGAACTGTTTGAATTTCAGCAAATGGAGCAGGGGATGCAATCGCCATTTTCTCCCAAATGAAGGATGGCGGATGGTCGGAAGAACGGCGGAATACAGCCGTCACTTCCGTGATTTCAGAACAAATTGGATCAGCCCCTCGACCGTGCAATGGGACTCCACCGGATGACGGAGCGGCAGATTTCCGAGGATGCGGTAAACATTCCTCCGCCCTTGGCGTTTCCGTTCGAGCACGCCGCCAGTCTCCAGTTCAGAGATGATTTTCTGGACCGCGCGCTCGGTAATGCCTACCTGTGCTCCGACGTCGCGAAGCCGCATTTCGGAATCCCCGGCCAAGCAGAGCAGGACGTGGGCGTGATTGGTGAAAAACGTCCATCCTGCGGATTCCGGACGTGGTGCGGCGGATTTTTTCATTTTGCGGTTGACGATGAAATAGGTTCCTGAATACACGAAAAGCAGTTCGCGTAATGGGATTCATGCAATTAAACACCTGACTCAATCCGCATTCAAGCCCCACTTCGCCCACCACCACCTCATGGAAATCCTGCAATCCCTTGCCGCCAGTCTGCTTTCTCCCATGGTCCTCGCGTTCGCGCTGGGCATCATCGCCGCGCTGGTGAAAAGTGATTTGAAATTCCCGGACGAGCTATACACGGCTCTGACAATCTATCTGTTGTTCGCGATCGGCTTGAAAGGCGGGATGAAACTTGAAGGGCTCAGCCTCTCAGTGGTTGGCGGGCCGCTGCTCGCTGCCATCGGCCTGAGCTGTATGATCCCCATCTGGAGCTTCTTTATTCTGAGAGGACTGGTGCGGCTGGACGCCACCAATGCAGGGGCCATCGCCGCGCATTACGGCTCCGTCTCTGCGGTGACCTTCAGCGCGGTTCTGGCTTTTTTAGAAACTTCGAAAACGCCGGTGGAAGGATTCGCACCCGCTCTGTTGGCGGTCATGGAAGCTCCGGCCATCATCATCGCCGTCTTCCTCGCGATGCGCTGCGGTGCGTCCGGGGACGGACAAGCCGGCGGATTCAAACATCTGCTACACGATCTGCTGACAGGAAAGGGAATCATCCTTCTGCTGGGGGGGCTTGTTATCGGACTTGTGTGCGGGAAAAAGGGATTTGATCAGGTGGCGCCTCTGTTTGATGCGCCATTCAAGGGCGTGCTGGCGCTCTTCCTGTTGGAGGTAGGGCTCATTACCGGCCGCCGATTGGGAGATTTGAAAGCAGCGGGCTGGCGGCTGGCGGTGTTTGCGATCGCCATGCCGGTGCTCCACGGTCTGCTGGGGGCCTACCTCGGGAAATGGTGCGGACTCGGACTGGGAGGCAGCACCGTTCTGGCCACACTGGCGGCCAGCGCCTCCTATATTGCCGCGCCAGCAGCGGTCAGGATTGCGCTCCCTGAGGCCAGCCCCGCGCTCTATCTGGCCTCTTCGCTGGGGATCACCTTTCCCTTCAACATCGTCTTCGGCATTCCGCTCTACTTCCAGTTCGCCAGGTTTATTCACAGCTAGACAGCCTGGAATGGCGGCACCAGCCCGTCGTCCGGGGAGCACTCTATCACAAGGATACGGGCAGGATCGAGTGCTCCGAATGAGAGCATCGCCCACTGATCCGGGATGGACGGGCGGGGCGGAGGAGATGTAGGGTCCGCGCGTGCTTCCCTGGTTTTCCAACAACTCGTTCCCGCTCTACCTCGCGCCGATGGCCGGGGTGACCGATGTTATTTTCCGCCAGATCTGCAAGGAGCTGGGGGCGGATGTGATGGTGACGGAATTCGTCTCGGCGGAAGGCATCATGCAGGCGGACGACCGGACGCGGAAATACACGGAATTTTCGGAGGAACAACGCCCGGTGGGGGTGCAGCTCTTCGGTGCGGACGGCGAGCGGATGGGCGAGGCGGCGAGGAAAATCATCGACATGGGACTGGCGGGGAGGACGCCGGATTTCATCGATATCAATTTCGGCTGCCCGGTGAACAAGGTAGTCGCGCGCAACGGCGGCTCTTCGCTGCTGAAGGATTGCCCGGTGCTGGCATCGGTGGCATCCGGGGTGGCGAAGGCGGTGGGCGAGCTGGTGCCGGTGACGGCCAAAATGCGCATCGGCTGGGACGAGAACTCGGTAAACGCGGTGGAGGTGGCGAAAATTCTGGAGGACTGCGGCATGCAGGCCATCGCCGTGCACGGCCGGACGCGGGCGCAGGGCTACGGCGGCGAGGCGAACTGGGACGTGATCGACGCGGTGGCGCGCGCGGTCCAGGTGCCGGTGATCGGCAACGGCGACATCACCTGCGGCGCTGACGTGCAGAAAAGGCGGCGCGAGACTGCGGTCTCAGGCGTGATGATCGGCCGCGCGGCGATGCAGAATCCGTGGGTTTTCCGCGAGGCGAAACATTTCATTGAAACGGGCACATTGATGCCGGAGGTGAACGTGGAGGAGCGCTGGTCACTGGTGATCCGGCATTGCAGGCTGGCGGTGGAAAGCGGCCGGAACGGAACTGAAAAACAAACGCTCACAGCGATGCGCTCGCGGCTGATGGCCTACTGCAAGGGATTTCCAGGAGCGAAGGATCTCCGGCAGAAACTCTGCCACGTCTCGTCGATCGGCGAGGTGGAGGACCTGGCCGCGTTTTCGGTCGGTCAGGTGGAGATGGCCTGAGCGTTCTTTTCAGGCGGTTTCCAACAGTTCCGGGGAAATCCCCCGCAGCTCGAAAATTTTCAGGATCGTCTCCTCAATTAGATTGTTAGGGCATGACGCTCCGGCGGTGATGCCGACGGTCACCGCGCGGTCCGGGGAGAACAGATCCGCGTAGTTCGAGGTCTTCTCCTCGCGGTGATGGAGGTCGTAATGGACGATTTTTTCCAGCGAGAGGATGCAAGAGGCGTCGCGGATGAAAAACGTCGGCAGCTCGGCCTCGGCGATCTCGACGAGGTGGGTGGTGTTCGAACTGTTATAGCCACCGACGACGAGCAGCAGGTCCATCGGCTTTTTGAGCATTTCAAACAGCGCGTCCTGTCGTTCCTGAGTGGCCCCGCAGATCGTGTCGAAGACTTGGAACGCGATGTCGCTGCCATCGCGCTCGACAATCGCCTTGCGGATCCGACGCTGCATTTCCTCGGTCTCGCTTTTCAGCATGGTCGTCTGGTTCGCCAGTCCCACGCGCTGGAGATGGATGTCCGGATCGAAACCGTCCGAAAAATGGTGCTCGTAGTGGTCCATGAATTCCTGCTTGTCGCCGCCGTTGATTAGAAAGTTGCAGAGGTAGTCCACGTCCAAAAGTGTTAGGACGACGAGGTATTGACCGTCACCGTTTTCGCCGAGCGCGCGCGAGGCGGTGGCCAGGGTTTCTTCGTGGTTCGACTTGCCGTGGATGATGGAGGTGACGCCGTCTTTTGCGTAGCCGCGCACCCGCCGCCACACTTTCATCACGTCGCCGCAGGTGGTGTCCACCACGTAGCAGCCGCGTTCCTCCACCTTGTTCATGAATGTGGTGGGCGCGCCAAAGGCCGGGACGATGACCACGTCGTCCTCCGTCAGGTCGTCGTAATCTGCGGTGATTTCCAACCACGGCAGCGAGGTGATGCCCATTTCGCGGAGCTGACGGTTCACCTCCGGGTTGTGGATGATTTCCCCTATCAGGAAGATCCTGTTCTCCGGGAAAACCTTGCGGGACGCGTAGGCTAGGTCGATCGCGCGCTCGACGCCATAGCAGAAACCGAACTGTTCGGCGAGCAGCAGCGTGGTATTGCCGACGGTCATCCTGCCGCCCTTGTCGCGAAGCTTCTCGACGATGGTGGAGTGGAAATGCACGGCCACTTCCGCAGCGACGCGCTCCATCACGTCCGGGCGGCGGACGTTCACCCGGGGTTTCTTCATCTTGCTCGAGGCATCGCTCATCTGCGGTGGATATAGTCGTGATTTCCCCGCCGACCAACTCATTTTAACCGGGAAGACATCCAGGAACTGTCTCGGGTGACGGGGAAATTGTCATGATCCCTGGCTTCCGGGCGGACCTATCAGAGGGTTGCAATTCACGCTGCCCAGTCCGAGAGTGGCGAAGTTACCTGAGTTTGCCCCATTCTCAGGCGGAGGAGACAGATCCTTTCTTCGGCGGCGTTTTGATGGGGAGAGTTGGTTCTGAAACTCCGGCTGTAAGCACTTTTCCCTATTCATGAAAACCTGTCCCTTTTGCGCCGAAGAAATCCAGGAAGCGGCGATCAAATGCAGATATTGCCATGAGTTTCTGGATGAAACCAAGCGGCCGGTCGCCCAGGTGTCGGCTATCGTGCCCGCCGCTCAGGGGAGCCAGTTGGCTTGGTATTTCAAAACGTCCTTCATCGTGCTGATGTTTCTGATGCTGCCGCCGTTCGCGCTGCCGTTAGTGTGGATGCACCCGAAACTGCACTGGATCTGGAAAATCTTGATCACGGCGGCGGCGGGCGTTTTTTGTTGGGGCACTTATATAGCGATTCAGGGAATGATCCGTTATGCGGAGGAGATGTCGAAGATGGTCGATCAGATGAGGATGTGACCTGCGGGTTTTTTCTGGATGAACCGCGCGTGCCGCCTCTAGCATCCGGCCATGCGTTCGATGGATGAATGGCTGGGATCCGAGGAAACAGGCGAGGCGTTTTCCCACTGCATCAGTTGCCGTCTGCCCCTGCCGGAAATCGCCGCGCCGTGGCTGGTGAACAAGGAGTTCCACCGCGAGGAATGTGTGCTGGAATACTCGATCTGCCAGCCGTGCCGCGATCTAGTGACTGAGCAGCTTTCCGAGGAATCAAAGGAAACCGTGCGGAAATTCCTCGAAGAGCAGATCGACTGGGACGAGCGGGTGAAGGAGTTCATGTTGGCGCATGACGCGACGGAGCGCTTCGGCGCCTGCATTTCCTGCCGCACACCGCGTGAGGAGTTGGACGGATTCGGCATCTCCGCATTGTTAGACGCGGGCGGGCAAATCGTCACCGGGCCGCTGCCGCTGTTGATCTGCCGGGGCTGCATCGGGCGGATGACGGCATCGATCTCGGAATCAAGCCGCGTGGTCTGGCGGAAATTTCTTGAGGACCATTTCATCGGACCGCCGAATGACTCGGGGTTTCCGGGGCTGTTATAACTCGTGGAATGTGGCGAGCGCTCCGACTCTAGCCGACTCAGCCGTGCACGAGCGCTTCCTCGAAGGCGGCGATGATTGTGTCAATTGGCTCTAGTCCGCAGGATACGCGCAGGAGATTCGCCGGGACGCCGCAGCCTTCGGCCCATTCAAGCTCGCTGTAGTGGGCGAGCAGAGTGTAGGGGCAGACGAGGGTGAAATATGTGCCGAAGCTCGGCCCCTTGCTCAATCGCAGTGCGTCATAGACTTTCGGGGTCTTCTTGGGAGCTTTCAGGACAAAGGAAAGCAGTCCGCCGTAGCCGCCACCCTTGCGCATGACGGCTTCGTAGTGCTCGCGGTTCACCAGCGATGGGTGCCAGACTTCGGCGACGGCCGGATGATCCGAAAGCCATTTCGCGAGGGCCAAGCCATTCGCGTTCACGGATTTCATGCGCTTTGAGTAGCCCTTGAGATTGGAAAGCAGGACCTCGGCATCGCCAATGTAGAGCGGGGCACTTTCGGTGGAATCGGCCTTCAGCGACTGGCGCAGAGCGTTCGCCACCGGCGAGTCGGCGCGGACCGAGGCCATGCCCGCCATTACATCGCCTTCACCGGAAATCCATTTCGTCAGGCTGCCGGTGACCACATCGGCGTAGCGCAGCGCCTCGACATTGAGCGAACCAGTCGCCGAATCATCGGCGATCAATGGCGTGCCGCTCTCGGCGCAGGCCTTGGCCACGCGCTTCAGATCGATGGTGCGGAGCAGGGGATTACTCGGGACTTCGGTGAAAACTCCCGCGAACTCACCGCTGCGGATCCGCATCAACGCTTCGTCAAAGGACTCGCCAACCGCTTCGTTCAGATAGACGACGCCGTGGCCGAAATGCTCCTGCACTTTCAGGCAATCCACGTACGGGAACTCGATCTGCAGCGTCTTTTTCCCGTCGTGCAGTCCGGGCAATGCGCGCAGGACTGAGGAAACCGCCGCCATTCCGCTTGCAAAAATGAAGGTGTCCGCCGGAGTGGCTCCGGTATATTTCGCCAACGAGCGGGCGATCAGATGCGACTTGGAACCCTCGCGCATGTTTCCATCGAGGAAATCCTGCGCCTGCCGACTGCTCACCATCTCGCCCGTCAGACGCCAGTAGAAATCGGCCGCTTGCTTCGCCTTCGCCGGCACGATCAACACCTGCAGGCCATGAAAACTCGTAATCCGCACCGCCGTTTCCGCATGGCGTTCCACCCAGCGGTGGGCACGCTGGACCGAGGCGCGCGTTGGCAGGACGATCACTTCCTCATGCTCCGTGGCGACTTCCGCCTTGGCCTGCGCGAACAAGCGCTCGACCATCGGATGCTTGAAAAACCGGGGATAGCCAGTCTGCATCCGCCTCGTGACCTTGTCGCGACCTTCCTCGTAGCCGAGAATCGAATCCCACGTCGGCAGGCAAACCGAGCAAGCATGTGCGGAATCCGGGAGTGGAATTCCCAAATCCTCATCCTGCCATGCCGGGTTGGCTGATAGGTTGCGCGTCACCCCCCTCCATGCCTCGCCGGGGGACTAAGGGCAAGCCGGATCAGCTAGGTTTTCTGAACAAATTCGCCTGATCCCGGGAAATCAAGCAGCCACGGGCGTTTGCTGTGATCTTGAAACGGAAATCCCGCAAATTGCGCCATTGCGGCGGTTTCCCCTCATGATAGCCTCCCCCGCATGCAACCTTCCGACCTCACTGCGGACTCGCCGATGGGCCTGATCCTCGAAACCCTGCCCGGCGCGCGGCGTGCGATCTTCGCCCGCTACCACCTCGGCGGCTGCCAGAGCTGCGCTTTTTCCAACGAGGAAACCCTCGCAGAGCTTTGCAAACGCAGCGAAATCCCGGTGAACGAGGTGCTCGCCCACCTGCTCGCCAGCCACGCCCACGACTCCGCAATGTGGATGGACCCCGCCAACGCCAGCGAAAGGCTGGGGGATCTGCGGCTCATCGATCTCCGCACCCGCGAGGAGCACGAAGCGGTCGCCATTCCCGGATCCGAGTTCTTTACCCAGGAACTCCAGCAACGACTCTTCGCCGGACCTTCCGAAACGAAAATCCTGCTTTACGACCACAGCGGCCGCAACGCGCTCGATCAGGTCGCCTGGTTCCGCGGCCATGGACTGAATGAAACCTACGCCCTGCGCGGTGGAATCGACGCTTGGAGTCAGGAAATCGACCCGAAAATCCAGCGTTACCGGCTGGAAATGGAATGAGTCACCGGGGACTTTGGAGTGCGGTGAGCATCACCGCTTTGAGGGGCAGGTCCGCTATCGCGTAAACCGTCCTAACCACCCAAAATGCCCGCAGACACGCCTTTTCCCAACCGAAAGGATCCACGCAATGCCGACGCTCCGTCCCAAAGCGGTGATGCCCACCGCAGTCCAAAGCTCAGCCAAGCATTCCTGACGGGTGGTGATTCATCCCTCCACCTTTTCCACCAGCACGTCATGTCTCACGCCATTCACCGTCATCACGATGTGCTTGCGGCCGGAGGCGGTGGCGCTCGATGTTGAAATCACCGGAACCGAGGCGGGTTTGGCAGGCACCGGAGCGGGTGCCGGAACTGCGGCTGGTTTTGCAGGAGCGGCCGACGTGCCTTTGATCAGCGCCTCGACTTGCTGTGGAAACATCGCGAAAAGCACCGCTGTTTCATCATCCGTCGGCAGGCCCTTTTCGGCGCACTGCTTGCGATAGCCTTCAAGACCGGGAGCCAGCAGATCCGCCGGGCGCTCGGTGACGACTTTCTGGCCGCTCTTTTGCACTTGGGCGAGGATCTCCGGATGGATCGGGCCGGGCGTTTTGCCATATTTCCCGAGAGCGATGTCCTGCGCGGGTTGGCAGATCATTTTCCAACGGCCGAACTTCACGTTCATCATCGCCTGCGTGCCGACGATCTGCGAGGTGGGAGTGACTAACGGAATCCATCCCAGCGCCTCGCGGACGACCGGGATCTCACGCACCACTTGGTCGAACTTGTCCGCCATGCCCTGCTCGGCGAGCTGGTTGCGGAAGTTGGAAAGCATGCCGCCTGGCACTTGGAAAACGAGGATGTCCGAGTCCACACGCTCGTTGGCCGGGCTGGTGAACTTCGCGAGCTGGTGATAGACCTCCTCGAAATGGAGGCGGAGTTCCTGGAGCTTCTTCGGATCGAAATCCGGCCGACGCGAGTGGCCCTCTAGCAGAGCCAGCATGCGCACCGTGTCCGGCTGCGAGGTGCCGTTGGCGAAGGGGACGATCGACGTTTCCACCGTGTCCACTCCGGCATCGATGGCCGATAGATAGGCAGCCGCACCGAGGCCTGCGGTGTCGTGGGTGTGCAGGGTGATCGGAATGCCGATCTTTGCCTTGAGCTCTTTCACCAGATTGAAAATGACGTGCGGCGTGATGATGCCGGACATGTCCTTGATGCCGATGGAGTGGCAGCCCATTTTTTCCAGCTCGATGCCCATCTGCACGAAGTTGTCGATGGTGTGCACCGGGCTCGTCGTATAACAAATCTCACCGCGCGCGTGCTTGCCGCACTCGATCACCGTGTCGATGGCGGTTTTTAAATTCCGCGTATCGTTGAGCGCGTCGAAGATCCGGAAAACATCCTGCCCTGCAGCCGCATCGGCGCGGACGAAGGCGGCCACCACGTCATCAGGGAAACTGGTGTATTGCACGATGTTCTGCCCGCGCAGCAACATGATCTGCGGCGTCTTCGGTGCGGCCTTTTTCAACGCGCGCAGCCGGTCGAACGGATTTTCATTCAGATAGCGCAGGCAGGAGTCGATGGTCGCGCCGCCCCAGGTCTCGAGTCCGCTGAATCCCATTTCATCGAGGATCGGAGCCGCGGGCAGCATCTGCTCCGTGGTCATGCGGGTGGCGGCCAGTGATTGGTGTCCGTCGCGGAGAACCGTGTTATTAAAGGTGACTGCTTTCATGAGAGAGGATGAATACTTGGGCAAACTACCTTCTCTCCAGCGTCTTGGCGAGTCGCCACGGCTCATGTCCTGCGCACCGTTTGCTTTTTTACCTCAATGCGTAAAACCATCCATGATCCGCCGCACCGCCGTGGCCGCGGGCAGCGTTTGATCCGCCACCTGGCTTTCGATTCCCGGCAGCATCCGCTTCACCCGCTCGTCGCGGAAAAACCGATGATGCAGCTCCTCCTGAATCATCGCGTGCATCCACTCGATTGATTGATGCTTGCGGCGCAGTTCGAACGCCCCCGACTCGCGGGTGGCTTCGGAAAATTTCCCTATCGTCTGCCACAGCGTCGCGAGAGTTTCCGGGATCAGCGCGGAACACGTGGTGCAGCGCGTTGTCCAGCCGGGCGTCGCGGGTTGGAGGTAATGCAGCACGCGGCTGTATTCCACGCTGGCGAGTTTTGCGCGGTTCGTGTTGTCGCCATCCGCCTTGTTCACTGCTAACAAATCAGCGATCTCGATCACGCCCTTTTTCATCCCTTGCAGCTCGTCCCCGGCACCGGCGATCATGATCAGCAGGAAAAAATCCACCATCGAGCGCACGGTAATCTCGTTTTGCCCCACGCCCACCGTTTCTACCAGAATCACATCGTATCCCGCAGCCTCGCACAGCAGCATCGTCTCCCGGCTTTTCCTGCCCACACCACCCAGTGAGCCCCCGGACGGCGAGGGCCGGATGTAGGCGTGCGGCTGGCGCACGAGATTCTGCATGCGCGTCTTGTCTCCCAGAATGCTGCCGCCGGTCACGCTGCTGCTCGGGTCCACCGCCAGCACGGCCACGCGGTTTCCTTCCTCGCAGAGCTGGCAACCGAGCGCTTCGATCAACGTGCTTTTCCCCGCACCCGGCACCCCGGTGATGCCTACCCGGATCGAGTTTCCCGTCCTCGGCAGCAAGCGCCGTAACAGCTCCTGCGCCATCAGTTCGTGTGCCGGCAGATTGCTCTCCACCAGGGTGATCGCCCGCGAAAGGATGCCCATGTTTGCTGCTAGGATCCCGTTTTCGTATTCATCCAGAGTCAGCTTCCGCCGCTTTACCGGCCGGTGTTCCCGGTGTTCCGCCGCCGCTCCCGGGGAAATTCCTGTCATCACCCGACACGCAAAACGCGGATCATTCTCCGATCCTTCCGGCACCCAGTCCGGGGAATGGTGCTTCGCGTCGCTGTCAGATGCCGTGGCCATGGTTTTTCGTGCTCATCCTTGATAGGCCCGCGCCGCCGGATTGCCAACGCATATCCACGCATCCTTCCCGCCTGAATTCCTCACTATGTATCTGAAAAAACAGGGAGCCGGGGACTTTTCCTCAGCCATCACCTTCCTCATTGGCGGCATGATCCTGTGGGACGTGCTGTTCCGCGCGCAGCAGGGCGTCGCCATTTCCTTTTTAGAAGACGCCTGGACGCGGAACCTGCTCAACGTCTTCGTCGCACCCGTCCGCATCGTGGAATACATGTCCGCCACCTGCGTGGTGGGAGTGCTGCGCGTGGTCCGCACAGTCCT
>JBBRCO010000013.1:0-36439 GCA_038204755.1 Verrucomicrobiales bacterium | reverse complement strand
CGCGAGGTTCATCTCGCCAGTCCATGTGGGGACCATGACGAGCGGCTTGGCTCAGTGCATAGGCGTTTCATGGACTGGCTAAGTGAGGTTCGCAGTCGATCAGAGAGCCCAGACGCCGATGTTTTGGCGTTTCGCCTCGCGCTCCAGGTTGCGGAGGTTTTCCTTTTCCTTGGCGGCGGAAGTGCCGCCTGGGAGATCGGCGGGTTTGGTGATGAGACGGACGAGGCCGCGCTCGACGAGGATCTGATGGAGCCAGCGGGTTTTGCCGTCTTGCTGCACTTCGATGTGGGCGTGGTAGCGGTTGTCATGATAGGGGCTGTCCCACTCGGTGTAGAGGGTGAATGGCTTGCTGGCGAGCAGGCCGAGGGTGAACGCCTTGCCCTTTTTCCCGATCTCCACGGCCTGCGCGGGAGTGATGCCCCCGAGGTCGGCGGCTTGCTGGCGGATGCGCTGGTGGTTGGTTTCGCCGCCGGGGTAGCTTTTAAAGGCGCTTTCCGGGGTGTCCACGAAGTAGAGGCGGAACTCGGCTTCCTTGCCGTTGGGCAGGCGGACTTTGAAACTGTCGCCGTCATTGTTGCGGGCGTCGATGAGGGTGCAGTTTCGATAGATTTCGTAGTGTCCGGTTTTTTCCGCGCTCTTCGGGGTGGCGGATTTCTGGGTCTGGGTGGGTCCCTGTTTGGCCGGATGATCGAGGGATTTTTTCTGATCGACCGCCCACACGACCACGACCACGGCCACCACGACGAGCAGCAGCGGCAGCCACGAGGATTTCGGCTTCGGGCGCGGGATCATTTCAGAGCCCCTTGTTGCCTTCGTATTCCTGGTAGGTGCCGGTCGGCATCACGATCTGGCGCCACTCGCGGTTGAGCTTGCGGTATTTGGTGATGAACTGGGTGGGGTCCGCCCAGTTGGCCATGTCTGCGGGGGCGCTGGTGCGTTGCATGCCGATGTTGATGTTGAGGCGGATTTCGAAATGGAGGTGGGCGGGATACATGCCGAAATTGGTGCCGATGGTGCCGATCTGCTGGCCGCGTTTGATCTGCTGGCCTTCCTTGACGAGGATCTGATTGAGGTGGCCGTTGAGGGTGTCACAGAATTTCACTGCGGCGGTGGCGGGATCCCGGTAGGCGTGGCGGGTGAGCACGACATTGCCCCAGCCGACGCGGACGTTGTGGGCGAAGGTGACGACGCCGTCGGCAATGGCGTAAACCGGATCACCCAAGTCGGTATCGCCACCGCCGCGGCCGTTCCAGTCCTCGCCGAAATGTTGGGGACTGCGGAGGCGCAGGCCGCGGGCCTTGAAGTAGTTGTCGGCATTGGGCTTGCCGACTGGGAAATCAAAACCGTCGGCGAGATTCACCTTCACGCCTTGGGCGAATGCGCCTGCGGGAAATGTAACGAGGGCGATGAGCGCCGACAGCAGCAGGCATTTTAGAAAAAAGGTTGTGACACGAGTCATTGGCCATCAGTCCACTCGCCGGATGGCCATGTCGCAAGCGCAAAAAAAGCGGCATGACCTTGATAATCATGCCGCCTTGGGAATTTTCAGCCGTGGTAGGGAATCACTTGGTGGTCTCGGCCAGGGCGGGCGGAAGTTTCACCAGCGGTGTCTGCATGCCGGCTTTTGCGAGAATGGCGTAAACCACGGCACCTACGATGAAGGCGGCCACGGGGGCAGCGGGAACTGGGTAGATGTTGAGGATTGGCAATACGCCGATGATCGCTCCGAGCAGCCACGCGATCCAGCCGGCGGGATTGAAACCGGCGCGCGGGCCGCTCCATTTGCCGCCGTTGAACAAGTATTCCACCAGCATCGCGCCGAGGATCGGACCGAAGGTGGCACCGATGATTTGGAACACGATGATCGCTTTTCCGGCCAATCCGGTGATGGCGAGCAGAATGGCGACGGCGGCACCGATACCGACGGAAATCGCCGGGTTCACTTTCGGCAGGGTGGTCTTGAAGCTGTTGGCCGCGATGAACGAGGAGAAACAGGCGGGCGGGAAGGCGGCGATGGCGAGCAGGAACATGATGAAGCCCGCGCTCTGGCCCATGATCACGGGGATCAGCCCGGGAGTCTGGAGAATGACGCCGTCCTTACTTGCGGCGAGCGCATCCTTGGCGAGACCCGGCGTGCCGTAGGTGCCTGCCACGATCAGGATGGAAATACCGGCGGTGACGATGATGGCGAGCGCCACACCGACGATGCCGCCCATGGAGACATCGCCCTTGTGGCGGCTGCTGGTGCCGAAGTCGGCACCGGCGGCACCGGCGGTGGCGAAGAAGCCGACGACGAAGGTGAGCATAAAGGCGAGGACACCGAACTTGCCAAGTGCGGCGGGAGCCGCTTCGGAGCTGGCGGCGACGAGCGTTTGGGGATCGAAATTACCGATGCCGCCGGCGGTTTTCACCAGCAGCAGCAAGAGGATGGCCACCGGGATGAGTGGCAGGAAGGTGGCCACTTTGGAGACATATTGAATGCCCTTGAGACCGACAAACGCGGCGAGGACTCCCCACACCACCATGATGATTTTCACACCCGCCGAACCGGCCGCAAGACCGAAGAACGCACCGAGCATTTGGGAGGAAAAGTAGATATTCACGCCCAGCCAGCCGAATTGCAGCAAGCCCATCAGGAAGCCGGGGAGGATGAAGCCTCCCTTCGCGCCGAAGAGCGAAGTGCCCACGATGTAGAGCGGAAGGCCGGTTTTCATGCCCAGCATGCCAGGCACGATGTAAAACAGAAAATGGCACACGAGCGCGGCGATCACGAGGCTCATCAGCGCCCAGCCCAGCCCTTGGGAGAGCAGTCCGCCTTGGTTGGGAGCATTCGCGGCGTCCTGCCAGAACACGAACCAAAGGAAGATGCCAGCGTAGGTGGGGGCGGTGTTTTTATACCACGGGGAGCGATTGGTCGTGGGATTGGGGGTCGCTTCGGAAATATACGACGGTAGTGAACTGGGATTGCTCATGGGATGTATGTATGGGGTTAATGGGATTTCAGATGAATCGGGGCGTATCAGTTAGCCGGATGGATTGTTTTTGACTTGTTGGGATGCTGTCGGAACCACCTCCCGCCTGTCAACCGCTAATGGTGAGGTGAAACAACCCCGGAAATGGGCACTGTTCCGGTCCATCTGAGCCGCCCGGCGTTGGGGACTGTGGATACGTAAGTGTTTGTCATGGGTTGAATGGTGTCTGCGGGAATTATCGTGTCAGACGGCGGATGGCAAGGTTCCGTATGGGAATTATTGGAAATTTTTCACCTGTTTTAAGAAGGCCGCGGAAATACCGGGGTTTTGCATGGGATCTTTCAAAGGTCGGCGCTTTGATGGACTCCGCTGGCGGGTGTTTGTGAGTAAACAATGCAGTGGTCCAACAGGGCATCGGAGGAAACGCGGCAGTTCGGCCAAACGACGCTGTTTCTGACGATGGCTCCGGCCTCGACGACCGCGCCGGGGCCGATGATGGAGTTTTCCACATAGGCGGCGGCGTCCACCTGCGCGTCGGGGTGGATGGCGGGGGCGAGTCCGAGTTCCTGATGGGCCTGGAGGTAGGAATTCCGGTCGCCGAGATCGAGCCAGATGCCTTCGTCGAGGGTGATGGCGCCGAGCAGGTTGTTTTTCGCGAGTTCCAGAAGCGCGGGGATGATGGAGATTTTTTCGCCGGCGGGGAGCAGGCCGAGGAATTTCGGATCGATACAATAGATGCCGGTGAAGACGTGGGTGCCGTCGGCCACGCCGAGGGATTTCCGGATGTCAGTGACGCGCTTTTTTGATGGATCGAGAGCGATGTGGCGTGCGTGGCCGTGGGAGCGGAGGGCGAGGGTGACGGGCAGGGCGGACGCCTGATGGGCGGCGATGAGTTTTTCCAAAGGCAGGGTGGAGAAAATGTCGCCATTATGAATAAGCATGGGCTCACCGCCGATCCATGGCTCGATGTTTTTCAGGCCGCCACCGGTTTCGAGCAGAGCGGGTTCATGGAAGAGTGTGATATCTGATTCCGGGCGGAAATTTTCCCACGCAGCGGGCAGGTGATGGGTGTTGATGGCGAATTTTGTCATCCCGGCGCGCTCGCAGGCGGCGATGGCCCAGGCGGCGAGCGGTTGGTGAAACAGAGGTACAAGCGGTTTTGGCAGGCGGCTGGTCAGCGGCTGGAGGCGGTTGCCGAGACCGGCACCGAGGATGAAGGCTTTCGTCACGGACGTGGCTTTGACGGACGGGGCGAGGGATTTCAAGTAGCAAAGTCCTGGACCATTTTCCAGCGGCTGGACAAACGGCGGTTCATGGACGAAAAAGGGCCACGCGAAATGATTTTGGAAAACTCCCATCGCTCGCCGCTTTGCGACTCCCATCGCGAGGAGGTGGCCAGTCTGGTGACACATGGGATCGGCGTGGTTTTGAGCATCGCGGCGTTGGTGATCATGATCGTGCTGTCGGACGGGGAGCTTTTGAAAATCGCCTCGGCACTGGTCTTCGGGATTTCGCTGGTCCTGCTCTACACCTCGTCCACGCTCTATCACTTTTTCACATCGCCGCAGTGGAAGGCGCATTTCCAAGCGCTCGACCACGCCTGCATCTATCTGCTCATCGCCGGATCCTACACGCCGATCACGCTGGTCACCCTGCGCGGGGCATCGGGTTGGTGGCTCTTCGGCGTGGTGTGGACGCTGGCGATCATCGGCGTGCTGGTGAAAACTTTACGGAAGGGAAAAAGGGACCACTGGATTTCCACCGCTCTCTATCTGGCGATGGGATGGCTGATCCTCTTCGCGCTGAAGCCGCTGATCCGCGAGCTGCCGGCGGCGGGCGTCTGGCTGCTGGTCGCTGGTGGTTTCACCTATTCGTTCGGGATCGTCTTCTACGCGTGGAACAAGCTGCCTTTCAACCACGCGATTTGGCATCTGTTCGTGATGGGCGGCAGCGTCTGCCATGTGCTGGCGGTTATGCTTTACGTCCTGCCCTGATGCCTGAGCTCCCCGAAGTGGAAACCACCCGCCGGGGAATCGAACCGCACGTCTCAGGCGTGGAAGTGAGGGAGATCATCGTCCGCCGCTACGATTTGCGGCAGCCGGTATCACCGACCGTTGCCACGCTCGAAGGCCGCCGAATCCTAACGGTGGCGCGGCGCTCGAAGTATCTCCTGTTAGCCATCGACGACGGCACCACGCTGCTGATCCACCTGGGCATGTCCGGCAGCCTGCGCGTGGTCGATCCGGCGGAGGTTTGGAAAAAGCACGATCACGTCGGCATCAGGCTGGGAAATGGCAAACAGCTCCGCTTTCACGACCCGCGGCGTTTCGGGCTGGTTTTACATCTGTTGGAAAAGGACCCGATGGCGCATGTCCTGCTAAGTTCGCTAGGGCCGGAGCCGTTGGAAAAGGAATTCACCACCCGTCACCTTCGCGAGGTTTGTGCGAAACGTTCCGCAGCGATCAAGCGGGTCATCATGGACGCGAAAGCGGTGGTGGGCGTGGGAAATATCTACGCATCCGAAGCCTTGTTCCGCGCCGGAATCCGGCCGCAAATGGCGGCTAACAAAGTTTCCAAACCCCGTCTCGAAAAGCTCGTCGCGGCGATCCGCGAGGTTCTGGAAGCGGCGATCCAGGAAGGCGGCACCACCCTGCGGGATTTTCTCAACTCCGACGGCGAGCCCGGTTATTTCAAACAGCGGCTCTTCGTTTACGACCGGAAAGGCGAGCCCTGCCGCGTCTGCGGGACACCGATCCGCCACGCCGTGTTAGGCCAACGCTCGACCTACTCGTGCCCGGTCTGTCAGAAATGATCAGGCTCCAGCCTCTGCCAGATCATCCAGGTGACCGCCGTGCGCGGTCACCCATTTGCCCTTGGTGATCACTTTCGTGAATCCCAGCCCGCTGCCCGCCGCCGCGGAGAATACTTCCCACGCCTGGGTGGCGAGGATGCCGGAGACGATCAGGTCGCCGCCGGGTGCGAGGGTTTTCGCGATGACCGGCCATGCCTCGATGAGCACGGTGGAAAAAAGGTTGGCGAGCACGACATCGTAGCCCTTCTTGCGGGGCTTCCATTTCAGGACGTCCTGCTCCTTCATCTGGATGTCTGGCGTGCCATTGCGCTCGATGTTGCGCAGGCCGACGGCGACGGCAAACGGATCAAAATCACAGGCGAACGTCTCACCTGCACCGAGTTTTTTCGCGGCGATGGCCAGCACTCCGGTGCCCGTGCCGAGATCGGCGACGGTCCAGTTGGTATCCTTGCGTTTCCGCCCTACATCGACGAGCAAACGCAGCACCGTGGAAGTCGTCGCATGATCGCCCGTGCCGAAGGCCATCTCCGGCGGGATCACGATGATCTCGCGCTTCGGATTCGCCTTTTTCAGCGCGGCGAGTTCCTTCGGGCGGTTTTCCGCAGTCAGCACGAAAGCATCGCGCACTTTCAGCGGGCGAGGCGGGGCGACCGGCTTGTTCCACTCAGCGCTCGCCATTTTCCGCACGCTGCCGCCGAACTGGGCGACGATGGCGTCCGCTGCTTTTTGCGTTTCACAGAACACCCGGATGCGGATGGAGCGGCCGCCCTTGATCAGCTCGATGACTAGATTCGGATTTCCAGCGAAGCGCTCCTCCCATGCATCCATCCATTTCGCAGCGGAGAGTTTCGACCAGACGAACATGGTGGGTATTGAGAAAGGATGTGGGGTGGATACAAAAAAACCGCTGGTGATCAGCGGCTTACGAAATTTACGCATGGAGCGGGCGATGAGATTCGAACTCACGACATCCACCTTGGCAAGGTGGCGCTCTACCACTGAGCTACGCCCGCGTCGGGAAACGCGTCCACGGCTTTCTACAGGTGCGGCTGGGGCGGGCAAGTCATTTTTCACAAATTTTCCATGTTCATTCCCCCGGTGGTGAGTTTCCTTTCCCGCACGCCATGTCTGACAAGCTCGCTGAAATCATCGCCACCAAACACCTCGAGGTCGCCGCCCTCATGCCCCGCGCCGCCCTCCTCCGCGCCGCTGCCCTCCAGCGCAACGACTACGGCGGATTCCGCAGCGCCATCGACCGCGGCCCCGGCAAACTCGGCGTCATCGCCGAAGTGAAAAAAGCCTCACCGTCCGTCGGCCTCATCGATCCGAACTTCGACCCTGTCCGCCAGGCCCAGCGCTACCTCGACGGCGGCGCGTCCTGCCTTTCCATCCTCACCGACGAAAAATACTTCCAAGGCTCCCTCAGCTACCTCACCCAGATTTCAAAATTTTCGTCCGCCCCGCTCCTCCGCAAGGACTTCATGATCCACGAGGTCCAGATCCACGAAGCCATCGTCACCGGCGCAGACGCCATCCTTCTCATCGTCGCCGCCCTTGATGACGAAATACTCCGCCGCCTCTACGACGAGGCGAAATCCTTTTCACTTGACGTGCTCGTCGAAGTCCACGACCTCGCAGAAATGGAACGCGCCCTCGATCTCGGGGCCGACCTCATCGGCGTGAACAACCGGAATTTGAAAACCTTCGAGGTCGATCTCGCCACCACCGAGCGCCTCGCCGAAGAAGTCCCCGACGAAGTCCTCCTCATATCCGAAAGCGGCATCAAGTCCGTGGACGACGCCCGCCGTGCCCTCGAAGCTGGCGCGAACGCGGTCCTCATCGGCGAGGCCCTCATGCGCGCCCATGATCCCTCGCGTGAGATCGAAGCGTATCTGGCCTTGGAACTGACTTGATGGCCGGCCATTCGGGCACCCATTCCCCGGGAGGAGCCCTATGGATCTATCGCGAATTCCATCCTGTCCGTTGCTGCAAATTCATAGATCCTCACGCGCGGCCGGGATCGCGTTCTCCCGAATCATCAACGGAGCCTCCCAACTCTTCATCAGAGAACACGAAAGGACCGCGGGAAGACTTGAGAAATTTCCCCTGATGCGACGGTATTGTCACCGGCACGGGGGGATCGCCGCTGGATTTTGGCCCGCCATTTGCTTAGATAGAAACCGAGCACCGCGCCGCACTTCAGAACCAGGTTCGGCGCATCGCTCCAGAACCTTCAAAATGAACCGATTGCGCGTCCTCAAACTCGGCTGGGAATTTCCTCCACTCATCAACGGCGGCCTTGGTATCGCTTGCCTCGGACTCTCGCGGGCCCTCGCGAAAAGCGTGGACCTGACGGTGCTGGTCCCGAAGTCCTGCCCGGAGTCGGACATGGGGAATTTTTCGCTCCGCGGGCTCAATCATTTGGCGGTGGAGCAGATCAAGGCGGCGGAGGGACGCTATCGTTACGAAAGTTTCGCACAGGTCCGGAACATCCCGGTTTTCCTCGATCCCTACGAGGACGGGGAAATCGGCCGCGAGTCGCTGAAAACTTTGGAAATGCTGCCCGGCAGCGAATTCACGTTTTCCAAAACAACGCAGGCCCAGCTCAATGCGTTCAAGATCGGCGACCTCTACGGACCCGACCTCGGCAGCAAGGTGGTGGAATTTTCAAAAGTCGCCGCGAAACTGGCGATGCTGGAAAATTTCGACATCATCCATGCGCACGATTGGATGACCTTCCTCGCTGGCGTAGAGGTAAAAAAAGCCACGGGTAAGCCTCTAGTCGTCCACGTTCACGCGTCGCAATACGACCGCTCCGGCGCGGACGACCACGGCTGGATCTACGAGATCGAAAAATACGGCATGGAGCAGGCGGATTCCGTCATCCCCGTTAGCCGCTACACCGGCGAGATCATCGCCAGCCACCATGGGATCGATCCCGCGAAAATCCGCCCCGTCCACAATGGCGCGGACCCGGTGGAGATCTTCGCCACCAAGAAAAAATTTCCTGAAAAACTCGTCCTCTTCCTTGGTCGTCTCACCTCACAAAAGGGCCCGGAATTTTTCCTCGAAACCGCCACGCGGGTGATCGCGCGAAATCCGGCCGTGCGCTTCGTGGTCGCCGGGACCGGGGAGAAACTCCGCCCGCTGATAGAGACCGGCGCCTTCCGCGGCCTCGGCGGTCACTTCCATTTCACCGGCTTCCTCGATAAGGAAAAAGTCCACGACCTGCTCTCGATGACGGATGTTTACTGCATGCCGTCGGTTTCCGAGCCCTTCGGATTGTCCGCACTGGAGGCCGCGCAGTTCGGCATCCCGGCGGTGATTTCCAAACAATCCGGAGTCGCGGAAGTGCTGAAAGGCGCGCTGCTCGCCGATTATTGGGATGTGGAGCTGATGGCAAAACACATCAACGATTTGCTAACTGACGACGCTCTCCGCGAGCGCGTCATCGGACAGGCAAAGCTCGACATCGCCGCCTCCACTTGGGATGCGGCGGCGGCCAAAGTGCTCACCATTTATCAGGAGCTGGTCCGCTAGTTTCCAACAAACCCCTTTCCCACCAACCCATGCCCGACGTTTGCCTCTACTTCCAGGTCCATCAGCCGAACCGGTTGCTTTCATACGATTTTTTCAAAATCGGCGAGAACGCGACCTATGAGGACGATGCGATGAACGCCGCCATCCTCGATAAGGTGGCGGAAAAATGCTATCTGCCCGCAAACCGCCTTTTCAAACAACTCATCAAGGAAAACGGCGGGCGTTTCCGCATGGCCATGTCTATCAGCGGCACGCTCATCGAGCAGATGCGGCGGTTCCGGCCGGATGTGTTGGAGTCGTTTCAGGAGCTCGTGGCGTCCGGCGGCGTAGAGTTGTTAGCGGAGACCTATTACCACTCGCTCGCGTTCGTGCATTCGAACAAGGAGTTCGACCGCCAGGTGGACATGCACCTGGATCTCATGGAGGAGGTTTTCTCCGTCAGGCCAAGGGTTTTCCGCAACACCGAGCTGATTTACAACGACGCCATCGCCGCGAAATCAGAGACGATGGGCTTCGATGGAATCATCGCGGAAGGCATCCAATGGAACCTTAACGGCCATTCGCCGAATTTCCTCTACCGCGCACCGGAAACCGCCCGGATCAAGACGCTGCTGCGGAACAGCACGCTCTCGGACGATCTGAGTTTCCGTTTTTCCGATCGCACCTGGAGCGAACATCCGCTCACGCCGGAGAAATTCGCCCGCTGGCTGGGCGAGGCCGAAGGCGACGTGGTCAACCTTTTCATGGACTACGAAAACATCGGCGAGCACCAATGGGCGGACACCGGCATTTTCGATTTCTGGAAAGCCATGCCCGAGGCCGTGGACCACGCCGGGCTGCAATGGGTCACGCCGTCCGAAGCGGTCGATCTCTATCGGGGAGCCCGCGAATATAACAGCCGCTCCCTCAGCTCGTGGGCCGATGCCGAACGCGATCTATCCGCCTGGATGGGGAACGATATGCAGAAGGAAGCCATCGCGAAAGTCCACCGGCTCGAACAAGAAATCCTCGCCGTCAATGATCCCGAACTCACCCACACCTGGGCGAAAATGCAGACGTCTGACCATTTCTACTGGATGGCCACCAAGGGCGGCACCGACGGCAGCGTGCACACGTATTTCACGCCCTATCCGAGTCCCTACGATGCTTACATCTATTTCATGAACGTGCTCGCCGACCTCCAGATCCGCCTCCGCCGCGCGCAGGAGGAAAGAGCCGCAGATCCGTAAATCTTCACGGACCGCGGAATTTTTTCCGCCTCTTGTATTCGTCCAGCACCAGCGCCCGACGAACACTCTTCCGCGCTTGCAACCCGACGGCCGCCCACCACCCTCACCTCCATGAATCTCGCCCGGCTCCTCATCTTCCCCACGCTCTTTTCCCTCGCCCAGGCGGCTGATTTCCACCTCACCGACGAAAAGCACACCATCCAGCCCCCCGCAGTCAACGAAGCCAGCGGCCTCGCCGTTTCTCCGAAAAACGACCGCTTCCTCTGGACCCTCAACGACAGCGGCGGCACGCCCGATCTCCATCTCCTCACCACCGCCGGCGAGGACCGCGGCAAGGTCACCGTCACCCGCGCGGCTAACATCGACTGGGAGGACATCGCTTCTTTCACCCTCGACGGAAAATCCTATCTGCTCATCGCCGACATCGGCGACAACAACGCAGTCCGCCCGATCCGCACCGTTCACATTCTGCTAGAACCCACTCTCCCCGCCGACGGCCAAAAACTCACCGGCTCCGTCACCACCGCATGGCACATCGATTTCACCTACGAAGGTGGCCCGCGCGATTGCGAGTCCGTCGCCGTCGATGCGGTGGCGGGAAAAATCATCCTTGTTAGCAAACGGACCAAGCCGCCGGAAGTTTATGAAATGCCCTTGCGCGCGCCGAAAACCAGCGCACCGCTCGTCCTGAAGAAGACAAGCGTTACCTCGGTTGATTCCCCAGCGGGGAATGCGCTACCCTTTGCCAGCCAACCCACCGGACTAGACATCAGTGCGGACTGCACGCTCGCCGCTGTGGTCACCTATTACGGCGTTTTCCTTTTCCCGCGCAAACCCGAGGAAAGCTGGGTGGAAGCCTTCTCCCACAAGCCGCAGCCGCTCGCTCCGCACGCACTGCCGCAAGCAGAATCCGTCGCGTTTTCCAAAGACGGAAAGCGGATCTACGTCATCTCTGAAGGCAAGAACTCGCCGATCCGCAGTTACGGCTTTTGAGCCGGAGGAGGGCGCTGATTGGACGGGGGCTGCTTCACCTCACCGCGCGACATTCCCGGCGGCAGCCAGCCTTTTGAAAACTGCTCCACTTCCGGTTTCGCAGTCGGTTGGACGGGAGTTACGGCCGCCGTGCCGGACGAGGCGGGGTTGATGCCCTTGGCGTATTTAGCGATTTTTTCCAGCACCGCTTGTTCGCCAGGAAATCCAACCATCCGGTCCACCTCCTTGCCGTCCTTATATATCCTCACATCGGGAATCCCGCTCACTCCTTGTGCTGCGGCTAGTTCGTGGGCGTGGTCCACATCCACTTTACCGAGAAACACCAGACCCGGATGGTCCTTTGCCGCCTTCTCCAACACCGGGCCCATCTGCTTACACGGAGCGCACCACTCGGCGTGGAAGTCCACGACGACCAAGGCATTCTTGCGGGAAATGAAGCCCGGGTAATCCGCCTGTTTCAGATCGGAAATCTGGCTGCTGCTGAACTCGGCAAGAGAGTCAGGCGCTCCCGCCTTCCGCTCCTTGAGTTTTTCCAACTTCGCCTTCGCCGATTTCAGCGTGTTGAGTTTGTCGCATCCGACCAAGGCCGGCACCGCCAGCCCGAGCGCAACGGACAGGACACATCGCTGGAAATTCTTAAACACGGCCTAAATATCCACTTTTCAGGTGTTTGTGCAATTCCCGAATTCCAGCGTCCGATTCCGAACTTGCATCCGTGTGACCACCCAGGCTTTTTCATAGCGCAGAAAATCCATTACCACCGTCATCACAAATAGGGCGTAATTTTTTGGAACGATCTTCCGAAATGGAACTTGGTGCGCGCCGAAGAGCTGTTATGAGTCATCGCAACTCATGACATCGAAAGCCGCGCACAAGCACCTGTTCTATCTGGAAATGGCGAAGTTGCTGGAAGCGGGCTTCGACATCCGCAAGGCGGCGGCGGTGCTGCTGGACACGAAGCTCCCGCCCGTGCAGGCGGCCCTGCTGAAGGATCTCAATCGCGGACTCGAAGCGGGGCAAACGATCACCGGTGCTTTCGCCAGTGATACGACGACGGTTTCCGAACTGGAGAGAAGCATGATCGGCGCGGGCGAACGGGGTGGAAATCTGGCTCCCGCCTTCCAACACCTATCGGACTATTTCGGCATGCTCGCCGCCGCCAGGGAAGAAATGATCAAGAGCATGATCTATCCGCTCGTCGTGCTGCACATGGGAATCTTCATCGGGATCGTGCCCACGGCGATGATGCGGGGTGACGGTTTTCTGAACATCCTCGGCCACCTTGCGGTAACGCTGGTGGTGTTCTATGCGGTGGTTCTGGTGGTTTTTTTCCTCATCCGCGCGGTGCTCAGGGCAGCTCCGGAGAATGCAGGGATCGACCGTTTTCTCCACCGCATCCCGCTGCTAGGCAAGGCACGGCAGAAGATGGCGATGGCGCGTTTTTGCAAGGTCTATCACTCATGCATCCTCGCTGGAATCTCGATGAGCGAGACGGCGGAGGTCGCGTCCTCAGCCTCGCAAAGTGGAATGATCCGCGAAGCAGGGAAGCGTCTGGTAAAAACCGCACAAACAGGGAATCCGCTCGGGCCGACGTTCATCGCGGACGACGCGTTCCCCAAGGCATTTTCCCGATCCTACAGCACCGGCGAGGAAGCGGGCACTCTCGACAAGGACTTGGCGCGCTGGGCGAAATTATTCCTAACCGAGGCCGAGGCCGCTGCAAAAACACTTTCGATCGCCATTCCCAAATTGTTGTATTTTTTCATTTTGGGATTCGTGGCATGGAAGATCATCAGCTTTTTCAACGGTTATTACAGCGGGATGCTTGAGGAATTGGAGAAGTGAGGCGGAGCGGGCGAAAGCAGGACGTTACCTACTTTTAACTTTTGAGATGGCCCGACGATGGGGAAATGCTAGCTTCTCCGGATCGTTCCCCTTCAGCGCTCCCGAAAAAACCCGCGCATCCCAGCCAATGCGCGTTATCCTCTTCCACCGTCCCACATCCCATGTCCACTTATGCTTCGCCGCGTCACGCCTGTCGCGCATGCCATTTCCTCGCTCTAACCGGCGGATTTCTCAGCCTCCTGCTGCCCGCCCGCGCGCAGGTGGACATGGAGATCAACCAGGAAGTCTGGAAGCAGAAATACGGCGTGCTCACGTCCCAGATGAACGAACAGCCGCCCTACGCCGGCTGGCTTTCCCAAGATGCCGATGGTGATGGAGTAAACAACCGCAGCGAGTTTCTCGCGGGCACCAATCCGTTTCAGAAAGCGCCCGGTGAGTCAAATTTCCGCCCGCCGACGGTCGTCCAGACGCCCACCACACTCTCACTCACCTTTCCTACCCAGCCCGGGAAATTCTACACTGCGGAAAGCAGCACCAATCTTGTGGATGCCTGGTCGCGCGGCACCTTGCCGGGCCTATCCGGCGACGGCACCCCCATGACCCTCATCGTCCCGAAGAGCGCGGGAAATTTCTTCCACATCGGAGTGACCGACCAAGCGACGCAGGGCGATCAGGTCAGCGACTGGGCGAAGCACTCGCTCGGGCTTTCCATGGCAGCACCGATCCAAGTGCAGACCAGTTTCGACCACAGCTCCCTCGCTAACAAGCTCCAGACACAGAACATTGTTTCACTCAAAGCCGCCGACAACTCAGGCACCCAGCCGCCCGACTCATCGACGCCGGCGGGCGATTTCGGCACCATCCGCGTCACCCGCTCCGGCTACATCCTGCTAGGCGACATCACCGTGCCGCTCGCCAAAAGCGGCAGCGCGGTGGAGGGCGTCGATTTCGCGGCGCTGCCTGCTTCCATCACTTTTCCGGCTGGAGTAAATTCGCTTGATGTGAAGATCACGCCGATCCGCAACTCCAGCCGCACCACCAGCACCACCGTTTTCCTCACTGCCGCCACGCCGGATGCCGCGACCGCTGCCGGAAACTACACGTTGGGAAATCCCGCGTCCGCCGGCGTCACCATTTACCCTGCTAACAACCCAACGGGCACGGGCCTGACCGCGAACTACTATCAAGGATCGAGCACCACCTACGCCAACCCGCTGAATTTCGGGGGAATCACCGGCACCTACAGCTATACCAAGGCCAATGCGGGATCCGGAGCTGCTGTCATCACCTGTTCCGGAACTCCTGCCGCACCATTTGGAACGGGAAGCCAGGTCTCCCTGCAATTCACCTCGAGCACTCTCAATGTGTTGCCTTATAACACTCCCCTCAGCTACACCGTCATCGCTCCGGTAACGGCGAATTCCTTCGCCGTCGCCATCACCGCCCTATCCGTTCCCGCGAACAGCTCGGGAATACAAACAGTGCTCATCGGACCTTTCAGCGCGCCGGTCACGCGGCTGGATCCCACCGTGGATTTCACCTGGGGCACTGGCACACCCAATGGAACCTCCACCGTAGGAGCGGACAACTATTCCGTCGTTTGGGACGCCTACCTCGCTCCCATCAGCACCACCAACCATGTCTTCCAACTTGATGCCAATGACAGGGCCCGCGTCTCGCTGGACCGGAACGACGGTAATGGCCTACAGCAGATCCTGGAAAACGGTTGGGATACACCGGCGACCGGAGCCTTCAAACAAAGCGCTATCTTCCCGCTCACCGCTCCAGCCACTGCGGCTGACCGCTATCACATCCGAATTGAATACGCCGAAACCACCGGCAGCGCGAAGTGCAGGTTCCAATGGAAGGTCAATACCGCAAATTTCGCGAACATCCCCACCGCCAGCATCTGGAAGGACACGACCGCCACCACGGCGAACAGCACCAACAATACCTGGAACGCCGTTTACTACGCCAATGCGACTTTCACACCGCCCGCCCTCACCGCCCAGAACGACGGTCCATTCACCAATACCAACAACGGCGACTTCCTGACTGGAACACCTGATCCCTCCCTGTTTCATAACAATTTCTCCGCCAGATGGACGGGACAGGTGCTCCCACAATACTCGCAGACCTATTATTTCGCCACCAAGGCGGACGACGGCTCGAAACTGTGGGTGAACAACCAGCTCGTCGTTGACCAATGGACCAGCACCTCGGAAAAAACCGGCACGATCAATCTCCAAGCCGGCGTGCTCTACGACATTCGAATGGATTACAACGAAATTGGCGGCTCCTCCGAGGCACATCTTTCCTGGTATAGCGCCGATCAAGCGAAACAGGTCATCCCAACCAACCGCCTCTTCCCCACCATCACCGGCATCGCCGCCCGCGCCGGTGATCCACCTGCGGGCGCTCCGGCCATCACCAGCCCCACCGATGTTTCCGTCATCCTCGGCTCCGGTCCCATCAGCTTTCCGCTCACCGGCAGCAACGGCGGCACCATCACCACCAGCGGCCTGCCTCCATGGCTGACACTGGTGAACGGAAATCTGACAGGAACCCCGACCGCCGCCGGAATCTATCAATTCACCGTCACCACCACCAGCTCCTCCGGCTCCGGCAGCGCGGTGTTCACCCTCGAAGTCCTCGCCACCGGCAGCCAGCTCACCCGAGAACTGTGGACCAGCGGCGTCACGGGCCCATCCCTAACCGATGTTCCGTGGACCGCGCCTCCGACCACCAGCGACACCATCTCCACCGCCGGGGATAACACCACCTACGCCGCCGACACCGGCGAACGCCTCCGCGGCTACATCACCGCTCCTTCCACCGGGAATTTCTACTTCTGGATCTCCGCCAGCAACTCCGCCGAGCTGTGGATCTCCAACGATTCCGAGCCCGTCAACAAAGTCCTCCGCGCCCGCGTCAACGGCCCGACCGGCACCGCCTCGAAAACCTGGGATACCCAATCTAATCAG
The DNA here is from genome assembly GCA_038204755.1 of Verrucomicrobiales bacterium. Taxonomy (GTDB): domain Bacteria; phylum Verrucomicrobiota; class Verrucomicrobiia; order Verrucomicrobiales; family Akkermansiaceae; genus Luteolibacter. The sequence goes on along the minus strand of JBBRCO010000013.1, from coordinate 20,064 downwards.
AAGTCCCAATGGCTCTCGCTCACCGGCGGCAAGCGATACTACATTGAGATCCTCCACAACACCGGCAGCAGCGGCACCGGCAACAACCTGGCCGTCGGCTGGTTCCTCGATCCCACCGGAAACACCGCGAGCCCCATCACAAACGGCAGCGGCCTGATCCCAAGCCACGCCCTCTCGCCGTGGGACAACCCTCCCACCACCGCGGTTCCCGGCACGCTCTACGTCACCAATCTGCAGGGCGCTCCCAACCTCGGCAACATCACCGGCACCGGCGGATCTTTCCTCCGTGTGAACGGTAACAGCGCGGTGCTCCATCTGAATTACTCCGGCCTGACCTCCGGCGCGGTTTCGAAAAAACTCTATAACAGCACCGATCAGGTCATCTTCGATCTTGACGCCCAGGACAGGAACTTCCCCGCCCTGAAGACCTCTGATAGCGGCTACACCTGGGACCTCCAGCCGGCAGATCTAACTGCGCTGAACAATGGCCAGATCCGCATCGAGATCGCCACTGGCAACCATCCTGACGGCGAACTCACCGGCACCTTCGGAAAAACCGCAGGCTCACAGACCGCCCCCGCCGTTCCGAATTATCCCGCCCTGCCTGAGCAAAACGCCACGGACGATGCCGCCTTTGCGCGTTTCCTGATCCAAACCACATTTGGCCCCAGCACTGCGGACATGGACGCGGTCAAAGCATCCGGTTACCGGAACTGGCTCGAAAACCAAATGAACGGAGTTGCCATCCCGCCCACCCACAATCTCGAATATCTCCTCGCCAATGTCGGCACCGACCCCGGGAACCAGTTCGGCAGCAACCTGCTTTTCAACTCCTGGTGGAAAAACTCCGTCACCGCGCCAGACCAGTTCCGTCAGCGCGCCGCGTTCGCCCTCAGCGAAATCCTCGTCGTCTCCGATGTCGGCCCGCTCAACAACAACGGCCGCGTGCTCGCCGACTACTACGACACCATGCTCGACTCCTGTTTCGGAAACTTCCGCGACATCCTCAAACAAGTCACCCTCAGCCCGGCGATGGGCGTCTATCTGGACATGCGTGCCAACGCCGCAGGCAGCATCATCACCGGCGTCCATCCTAACGAAAACTATGCCCGCGAGATCCTCCAGCTCTTCTCCGCCGGACTCTACCGGGTGTGGCCGGACGGCACGCTCGTCCTTGATTCCAAAGGCAACGCCATTCCCACCTACGACCAGAGCGTCATCACCGGCATGGCCCGCGTCTTCACCGGATGGAGCTGGGGACAGCCGCTCAACGGCGACCGGCTGCCGTCCGGCTTCAGTCCCACCGCGAACTACCTCGACCCCATGGTCCTCACTCCTTCCAAACACGAGCTGGGCACGAAGATTCTGTTGGACAATGTCATTCTGCCCGCCGCCACCGTCATCAGCGCCGCCACCGGACTCCTCGAAACATCCCCCATCTACACCGTCTATGCCCGCGCCACGCCGGGCTCCGCCCTGACAGGAATCGACATCACCAACCCATACGACCGCAACGGCCTGCGCGACCTGGAGGTGACCCTGGACAACATTATCAACAACTCCGCCACCGGCCCCTACATCTGCCGCCAGCTCATTCAGCGCCTCGTGACCAGCCACCCGAAGCCCGCCTACCTCCACCGCGTGGTCCGCGCCTTCAACGGTGAGCAGAACACCGACGGCTTCCGCACCGGTGTGCGCGGCGACATGAAGGACGTCTTCCGCGCCATCCTGCTCGACTACGAGGCACGCAGTACTTCCGCCGCTGCGGATCCCCAGTTTGGAAAACAACGCGAGCCGATCATGCGGATCACCGCGCCGGCACGCGCGTTCCCCTCGTCTGGCATCACCGGAGCCAACTACCGCGGACTCGGTTTCCAACAGGTCACAGTGACCACCACCTCCCCGCACCGTCTGGGAGAAAATGAATTTGTCTTCCTCGACACCTTCGCCGATCTGACGCCCGGCGGCAGCACGCTTCCCGCCACCGGATCCTATCAGGTAAAGAACACGGCCACCACCTACAACCTCACCGGCCCTTCGAACCTCGTCACCATCAACGCCCCCGGCTATCAGGCCGGAGACATGGTGAAACTGCAGTTCACCTCCAGCAATTCCGGCACGTTCAGCTCCACCGTCGGCTTGAATACCGTCCTGCCCTACCCCGTGGTTTCCGCCACTCCCACCAATTTTGTCATCAGCCTCGGCACCTCGTTCAGCGGCAACATCAACGGCAACGCGTCGATGCCCCATAGTTTCACGTTCGACGCCAGCTCGCTGAGCTCCGCCAACTACAACGTCGCGGGCACCACCGTCACCATCACCGCAAACGGATACATCACCGGCCAGCCGGTTTTCCTGAAATTCGCGAGCGGCGGACTGCTGGGTGCGGGATTGGACAAAACCTACACCGTCTCGGGCACCACCGCCACCGCCTTCACCGTCATCCTTCCTTCACTCCCTGCAAGCCTGGTGAGCGGCAAGGTGCTGATTCCGAAAATCACCGGCGGCTACAAGGTCACCACCGCCAACAACGTTTCCACCATCACCTTCTACACGGCCGGCAGTCACAACCTGAGCATCGACGACACGCTGCAGATAGATTTCCAGATCACCAACTCCCCGAACGCGGCCACCGACGGTCTCTACACGGTCACCGCCGTGGACGGCCCCACCGTGTTCAGCGTGAGCTCGCCCTCCGTGATCACCAACGGCACCCAAGGCGGCAGCGGAATGGTAGGCTATCCACTCGTCGCTCCGGCACTGGCTCGCAACGGGACGCTCAACATCAACATGAACACTTGGAACATCGCCGCCACCCAGAACGACCTGAACCAGACACCGCTGAACTCCACCACCGTCTTCAACTTCTTCTACCCCGACTATCAGTATCCGGGCGCGATGGCCAAAGCGGGAATGACCACGCCGGAGTTCCAGCTTTCCAATGACTCGAACACCATGAACCTCACCAACGCCGTCACCACCACCACGATCGGCTCGGGAAATCCGGGAGGCTTCTCCAGCTACAAGAGCAACGCCATCACCCTCGATCTATCTCCCCACATGACCCCGGCCAAAACCGGCAACAACGGCATCCCCGAGCTCGTCGATAAAATGGGCACCCTGCTCACCGGGGGCAATCTAACTCAAGATGCCCGCGCCACGATCATCAGTTATGCCACCAGCCTTCCCTTCACCGCCAGTGCGCCGACCAGTGGCCAGATGCGCGACCGCGTCCGCGCCATCGTCCATCTCATCACCACCTCCGCCGAGTTCGCCATTCAAAGATAGCCCGCCCATGAAACCGGATTTCCACCTGCCCTACATCTCCCGCCGCGGATTCCTCCGCCGGACCGTGCCCGCCGCGCTCGGTGCCACGGTTCTTTCCAACACCCTCCGCGAGCTGCATATCCTGAACTCCGCCATGGCCCAGCAGCCGCAGATCAGCGACTATAAGGCGCTCGTCTGCATTTTCCTCAATGGCGGCAATGACTCGAACAACCTCATTATTCCGACGATTCCCTCGGAGTGGGAAAACTACGCCGCCATCCGGACGCCCGCCCTCGCCATCCCTAACGCCGACGGCAGCGGCGCGGCCGCGCTCGCCCTCACCTCGAAAAACGGCCAGCCCGGATTCCCCGGCCCCGATAGCCACACCTACGGCTTCCATCCGGCGATGAAGGAGCTGCGGGACCTCTTCAACCAGGGCTTTGTCGCACCGGTTTTTAATGTCGGCACACTCAGTTTCCCGATGACCAAGGTGCAGTACAGCACCAGAAGCGTGCCCCGCCCGCCCCAGCTTTTCTCCCACAGCGACCAGCAAACCCAGTGGCAGACCTCCCTTCCCGACCAGACCTACACCAGCGGCTGGGGCGGTCGCATCGCGGACATCCTCACCGCACCTAACAACGTAAACGCAGGCGGCCTGGTCTCAGTGGCGGTAACTCTGGCAGGTTCCAACATTTTCGAAGTGGGCAATGCCAACGTCTCGCCGCAATACGCCATCACCACCGGTGGCGCGGTGACCCTCAGTAGCGTGACCGGAGCCCGCAGAACCGCGTTGGACGCTTTCCTCGCCACAGACAAGACGTCCGCCAATCTGCAGACGAAGGCGTACGCGGAAATCCTCGATCACTCCATCGACCAGGCGGAAATTCTCAGCAACCTGCTGACAATCCAGAACACCTCGGGCCCCGGCAATACTGCTCCCGGGTGGTACAGCCGTTTTCCCGCCACCGTCACCACCCCTAACGGCGGCACGCCTTTCGGCTCCGGTTTGATGAGCCAGATGAAAATGGTCGCCCGTCTCATCGAGCTCGGCAGTAAATCGACCGCGCTCGGGGTCAACGGACTCGGCATGAAGCGCCAGATTTTCTTCATCCAGGTCGGCGGATATGACACCCACAGCAATCAGACTAACAACCAAGGCCAGACCACCACCGACAACGCCAAGGTGATCATTGGCAGCCACGCCAATCTTCTAGCGGAACTCAGCCAGGCCATGAACGCCCTGCACCTCGCCATGGGTGACATCGGCATCCGCACCGGACAGTCCACCAGCCTGCAGAACCAGGTCACCTCATTCACGGTCAGCGATTTCGCCCGCACGTTTCCCTGTAATGGCTTCGGCAGCGACCACGGCTGGGGCGGCCACCACCTCGTCTGCGGCGGCGCGGTGAAAGGCGGGGCGACCTACGGGAAATTCCCCACACTGGCGGTGAACGGCCCGGACGACACCGACACCGGCCGCTGGATTCCCACCACTTCGGTCGATCAGTATGCCGCCACGCTGGCCACCTGGTTCGGCGTGGATTCCAATCAGCTAGAAACGGTTTTCCCCAATCTCGGCCGCTTCTCCACACCCAATCTCGGCTTCATCTGACGCCACTCATGAAGCCGCGCGCTGTTATCATGGCCGGAGTCTTCGGGGCGCTCGGATTCCTGATCTGGGTCACCACGCGCCCCCCCGTCCCGGAGCCGGAAACCACCGCGAAACCACCACCGGCTCCCGTCAGCCAGCCACCCCCAGCAGATTTCGTTAGGCCGCCCGCGTTTTCGCCGGAACCCGCTCCCGTACAGCAGCCCGCGCCGCCGAGGCCGCGCACCGAGCACTCCCGCGCCTCCAGCCGCCGCGACCTCGCGAACCCACTGACGCCCGCTTCGTTTCCGAAATCCTCATCCGCACCCGCCATCGCTCCGGACACCGAACTCGCGGGTGACTTCGACAAGATCACGCTCATGTTCCGTGACTACCGCACCGTGTTCGGTGAGAACCCGGTGGGCACCAATGCGGAGATCATGAAATCCATCATGGCCGGAAATCCCAAGGGCGCCACGTTCGGCCCGCCCGAAGGCCAATCAACCAACGACCGCGGCGAACTCACCGATCGCTGGGGCACACCCTATTTTTTCCATCAGCTCACCCGCGATCTCATCGAAGTACGTTCCGCCGGTCCTGATGGAAGGATGTGGAACGACGATGACATCACCGGTAACTAACCCGCCGCCGGAAAAGGCATAGCCCGGTTAGCGACATCATCGCCAGCGCGCCGGCCGACGGCTCCGGGATGTAGGTCACGATCAACTGTGGTGCCGGAGCCAAAGTGCTGGATTGCTCCGAAGATGCGAACCGGCGTGCGCTGCCGGGCGAACTCTCACCGCCGCTCACCAGGATGAATCCGAAGTTAGATAAAGGATCCGCCAACCAGGAATGCACGTCATCGATCAGTTCCGTGGACGAGCCCCAGCCGTAGAGTCCGACGTTTCCTACAGAAGTCGTGGCGCTCGGATTGCCCGCGTAATCGATCCCTCCCGAGCCGCCGGGAGTGCCCCAGGATGTGCCCAGATAGTGGCGCTCGTTCCACGTCGCATCACCCGCCGTCGCCACCGATCCCGTCGCGTTCACCCCGCCACCTTCCCCCCAGCTCACCCGCATCCGGTGAAGGCTGAAATCCGAAGCCACCGGCCCGGTGTGCTGATCCGGATCCGGCTGCCGGGTGCAGTAAAGCAGCACCTCCACTCCGGTCACCACCGCGCCAGCCGGGAGCGAGCTGAGGTCGAAGCGGAACAGCGCGCGCGACCGCGAAACTTTCTGGTTAGTCCCTGCCAGCAGCGTCGTCCCACCCAGATTGAAATCCGGGCTGATCTCATACAGCGAGGTATCAGACACTGCCGTCAGGGAAAGCGTGGCGGCCGGCAAGCCGGAAATCATCGCGGAAAAAACCACGAGCCGTGTCATTCCGGAAATCATTCGGCCGTCTGTTTTCATCAAGGGAAACTGACCCGGGATCCTTCGTTTTTCAAGGCGGACTTCCATGATCGGACCAGGTCGGCCTTCCCGAAAAAAAACGCACCGGCAGACCCGCGAGCGCTGCCGGTGTATTTGACCCATACTTGGCCGCCACAATCCGGACGAACTGGAGACGTTCCGCTTCATTGAAAACAATTCAGCCCACGCTGAAACTGCCAACCCGCCGGCCAACACGCTCTGGTCTCCGCTCTCGACCAGCGATCTGAGGAAAGGACGGTGGAGCATGATCGCGGCGACTTCCTAATCCTTCGCGGACTTCGGATCGAGTGCGTCGCGCAGGCCGTCGCCGAGGAAGTTGAGCGCGAAGAGGGTGCTGGCGAAGAAAAGGGACGGGAAAAATAATAGCAGCCAGTTGATCTCCATGCGGTCCGCGCCTTCCTTGATGAGCATTCCCCACGAACTATTGGGTGGTTTCACGCCGAGACCGAGGAAGGAGAGCACGCTTTCCAACAGCATGATGCCGGGCACCGCGAGCGTGGTGTAGATGATGATGGGGCCGATAACGTTAGGCAGGATATGGCGGAAAAGGATGCGTGCGCGGCTGAGGCCTAACGAGACGGCGGCCTCGACGAATTCCTGCTTTTTCACAGACATCACCTGCGCCCGGACGATGCGGGCGATGGTTAGCCAGCCAATCACGCCGATCGCGATGAACAGCGGGATGAGCGTCGTGATCGGCGCGACACGGTCACGCGAGAAACCGGTGGTGGCGATGACCCACCCGGTGAAGTCAGACGCCGGTTTGTCCACGACGAGGGCGAAGAGAATCACCAGCACGAGGAACGGCAGCGCGAATAGAATATCGACGAAACGCATGAGCAGATCATCGATTTTCCCACCGGCGTATCCGGCGATGGCCCCATAGATCACCCCGATGAAAACAGCGACGGCGGTGGCGACGATGCCGACTAACAAGGAAACCTGCCCTCCATAAAGCACGCGGGAAAATAGATCGCGGCCGAGCTGATCGGTACCGAACCAATGCCCGGCGGACGGCGCGGCGGAGGCGTTTGCGAGATTGATGACCGTGGGGCTTTTCACAACCGGCAGCAGCGGGCCGATGAAACAAAGCAGCAGAATGACGATGAGCACGAACAGACTGACGACCGCCGCGCGGTTGTGGGCAAGGCGGTGCCAGGCGTCTTTCCAGAGTGAGGTGCCTTTTTCCATGAAGATGTTGATAGTTTATGGTGGATGGAAAGAACAGAGGGAGGGACGGAGATGCATTTTCTTGCTATCAACCATCAACTCTTCCGCAGCCGCGGGTTTAAAGCGATCTGGGCGAGGTCTGCTAGCAAATTCGCGGCGACGATGAGGAAGCCGTAGAAGAGCACGAGGCCCTGGATGAGGAAGAACTCGCGGTCAGTGGCGGCGTTGACGAAATGTTGGCCCATGCCGGGGACTTGGAAAATGGTTTCGATCACGAACGAACCCGAGATCATCCCGGCGAAGGCGGGGCCGATAAAGGCAACAGCCGGAATCAGCCCGCCGCGCAGGGCGTGGCGGATGACGATGCGGGATTCGGAGACACCCTTGGCGCGGGCGGTGCGGATGTAGTCCTGGTTGAGCACATCCAGCATGCCGCCGCGGGCAAGGCGGGCGAGGTAGGCGGCGTTGATGAGGCCGAGCGTGAACGCGGGGAGTATCCAATCCGTAGGCGACGACCATCCAGCGACGTTCAGCGATTTCAAACCGAGCCCGGCACCGACGGCCAGCAGCGGCCCGATGACAAAACTGGGCAAACAGATCCCGCTCATGGCGGCGGCGAGGCATGCGAAGTCGATGACGGTGTTTTTCCTAACCGCCGCGATGACTCCTGCCGGAATGCCGATCATCAGGGCGATGCCGATGGAGAGCACGCCCAGGCCTAACGAAACAGGAAACGACTCGCCGATGATCTCGGAAACCTTCACGCCGTCCTTCTTGATCACATCTCCAAGGTCATGGTTGACGACGAGGTTTTTCAGGTAGCGGAAGTATTGCACCGGCAGCGGTTGATCGAGACCGGTGTAGGCTTTCATCCGGGCGAGCGTGTGCGCGGGGATCGCCTTTTCATCCGTGTAAGGACTGCCGGGCATGGCGCGGACGAGGAAAAACGTCAGCGTGATCAGGACGAACAGCGTGACGATGCCCTGGCCGATGCGACTGAGAATGAGGCGGAACATGGCAGTGAGGGATCAACGTCCAGGAACGAGCCGGATGAATTGATAGGGATTGTTAGAAAGCAGCAGCGGATGCCAGCCCTCGACGGACGGGTGGACAAGGTAGTTCCGCGCCTGCCAGGCGATGAGCAGGATCGGCGCATCGCCGATCAGGACGGTTTCCGCCTGATGGAGGATTTCGAAACGCGTGGCGGAGTCGGATTCCTGGAAAGACTGCTGGAGAAGTTTCACAAACTCGGGGCTCTCCCAGCCGGTGTTGTTGTTGCCGTTTCCGGGAGTCCACATTTCCAGAAAGGTCAGCGGATCGAGGTAGTCGCCGATCCATCCGCCATAGGCGATGTCGTAGTCGAGGTCGTGCATGGCGACGAGGTAGGCGTTCCACTCCTTGTTTTCGATCTCCACTTCGATGCCGAGCGTTTCGCGAAACATCGCCTGCACGGCCTGTGCCAGCGTGGCGGCGGTTTCCTTGCTGGCGATGAGGATTTTCAGCCGGGGAAATCCCTTGCCGCCGGCATAGCCAGCTTCCGCGAGCAGCTTGCGGGCTTTTTCCTTGTCGAAGGTGGCGATGTGCGGCGGGTCGTAATTTCCCATCGGCGGAGTCATCGCATAAGCGGGCTTATAGCCGCGGAAGACATGGTCGCACAGCAGTTTTCTATCCACCGCGCAGCTCAGTGCCTCGCGGACGCGCTTGTCGTCGAGCGGCTTGCGTTTTGTATTGAATCGATAGAACGCGGTGCCGACGTACGGTTCCTGCCGTAGCTCCTCGGGGTGTTGCTTTTTCATGAGATCGACGACTTCCGGCGTGGCGGCGTAGGTAACGTGGAGCTGGCCATCGCGGAACATGCGGCCCTCGGTGTAAAGATTGGTGATGGGGAGAAATCTAACTCCGTTGAGGGTGACGTTTGCCGCGTTCCAATAGTAAGGATTCCGCCCGACCTCGATGTGGTCGGTGCGCCGCCATGATTTCAATTTGTAGGGGCCGTTGCCGACGATGTTCTCCGGGCGCGTCCACGGATTTCCGCGCTGGCCGATTTTCCCGTATTTCAAAACGACGTGGCGCGGCACGGCGGTCCATGTGTAGTGCTTGAGGATTTCGCGGAAATACGGGGTGGGGCCGCGCAGGGTGAGGCGGAGCGTGTCGTCGTCCAGGACCTCCACGCCGACGGTGGAGAAATCCTTGGTGACGCCCTTGTTGAAATCCTCCGCGCCTTTTAGAAAATAGAGCATCTCGGCGTATTTTGCGCCGAGCTCCGGGGTGAGCATACGTTCGTAGGAAAATGCGAAATCGCGGGCGGTGACGGGCATGCCGTCGGACCATTTTCCGTCGGGGCGGAGCTTCGCGGTCCAAACGGTGGCGGTGGCGTCCGGAGTGACTTCGAGGGCCGCGCCGGGAGGATCGGCCGTGTCCTTCAAAGGATCATTGGTGATCAGGCCCTCGAACAAGGCGCGCAGGATATTCGCCTCGAGCACGCCGGAGACGATGTGCGGATCGAGGCCCTTTGGTTCATTCGAGTTCCCGACGAGCAGGATCCCCTCGCGCGTCGCTTGATCGACCTGCGATTCCTTTTGGCAGGAGCCGAGCAAAAGAAGGCCGGGGATGAAAAGAAAAGCCAAGCGTCGGAGCATCGGCAGAGAGCATGTCGTTTTATTCCGGGGAATGCAGCGGAATTTTTAGGGAAGAGGGGCAATTGCAATGGAACCCGCATTTCCGGCTGGATGGCTGCGGACGGTGGCTGGGGCGTTGCGGACGACGGCGGTATTGAGTGGCGCGGTTTTCTAGCGAATTCTGGTGAGGACTACACGTTGTCGTTGCGGCAGAAATTCGACCCGTTGCGGTCCTCGTGGATTGAGTCAGCGTCATTTTCAAAAACCACCTTACCGCTGTCGCCTTGCGCCACCAACGGGGTGAACCGCACGGAAATATTGGACCCTTCAGGCGCTTGGCATTCCCCAGAACCGCCAAACGTCCGCCACTCGATAAGCATGGTATGAATCTGCGGGGAAACGATTCACCGGTTGCATTCACGATTTCAGGCTTCGACGATGGTTTTAAATCCTCCGTAAGCCATGCGTTTGCAGTCGAAGGCCATGGGACCGGAGCCGCAGATTTCCTTCATCCGCGGGTCGGCAAAGACCTTGGCGTTGGCGGCGTCGCGGGCCTCGCGGGAGGCATAGACGATCCACGAGAAGATCACGGTCTCGTCCTCGGCGCAGTTAGCGAGCTGGGGAAAGGAAGTCATGTCTTTGGCTTCCATATCGTCGCCGACGGTCTCGATGAATTCGAGGGCACCGTGCTCTTTCCAGATGGCTGCGCATTTTTCCGCTCCGACGCGGTAGGCTTCGAGGTTGGCTTTTTTTATGGGGATGACGAATCCATCGATGTATTTGCTCATGGTTGTGGTTATTGGTGGGTGGGGATTTGTTCGCCTCGCTGAAACACGAACGCGCAGAAAGCCGCGCGCTCTAACCAAACGAGGAATGGAGTCAGCGCGACGATGACGAGCAGCATGGGCGAGAACAGCCCTTCTCCGTGCATGAGGAAGCCGTGAAATGCAAGAATATTGATGATGATCGGGCCCAGCACGAGCAGTCCGGCGCGGCGCGTTTTTGGAAAGGCGATGAGCAATCCGCCAATGACCTCGAAGCATTTAACGAACTTGAGATAGCCCGTGGTAGCGAACGCAGCCATGAAGTGGGCGGGCGCACTGCCTTCGGGAAACGGTGGCGGCGGCGGGGCAAGGTGTAAAAGAACCATAAGGCCACCGGCCAGGAAGACGAACATGAGCTCGGGATTCGGCTGCCAATCGCCGGTGAACGCGTCCGTGAAGACGAGCTTTTCGTTGGGTACGATTTCGAGATAGACGCTCCGGTTGATGAAGACTTCACCGTCTGGTCCGTTGAAAGTTTTCTCGCCGCTGCCGCCGGGGCGCAGGTCCATTTTCACGTCGGAAACATACCAGGGTTTGGGGCAGAACCATTTTGGATAGAGTTCCGGCGTTGACCATCCGGCGTAGGGTTTTCCGGACGAGACGTGGGTTTCGCGGGTGATGCTGAGTTCATACATGGTGATGATTATATGTGTGTTACGAGTTGGGATGAATGCATCGGGAAAGGCTATGAGTTTTAGCGCCGCGTGTATTCCATGGAACCACAGTTAGTGTCGGGTTTACCATGGTTCCAAGAGACGCCAGAGACGGAAGCTGTGAGTTGGGAGATGTATTTCATTTGACCGTGCGGACGATGGCTTGGTTAGGATTGAGTGGAGTTGGCGATCATGGCGGCCCAGCGGCGCTCCATTTCATCGGGTGCGACCGTTTCAATTTGGTGTTGGACCGTCCATTCGTGACCAAAGGCGGCTTTGTAGAAACCGAACGCTGCACTCCGTTGTTGACGAAGATGGCCGGTGTGGTGGCCGGGGAGGCTGGGTTCATGAGGTTGTGTTTGCGTTGATGTTGGATCTGAAGTTGAGCGGATTGGCTTCTCAGGCGCGCGCCATTTCGCCCTCACCATTTCATGACGAACGAAGGGTCCGCGAGAGGACACGAATTCAAAAAAAGTTTTTTCTCCCAACTTATCCAATGAATCCCGGCATCTGGCATCGCAAGATCGGGCCGTTCGGTTTGAACATCACTGAATGGGTTTCCCCCGGTTTTTCCGCACCATCGTTGCCAGCAACCGGGTTTGCCTTTGCGGTTCGTCTTCACCCGGGTTAACTCTACCGCAGATTGATCGAAGTTCGTTTTCAACGCGGCCTGCATTTGCCGGAGCTCGACCTGTGGCTGGACCCGTGGGATGCGAAGCCGCGTGCTTTCGTCTCCCACGCTCACGCCGACCACTTCGCACGGCATGAGTCGGCGCTGTGCTCGGACGTGACGGCGGCGTTGATTCACGAGCGGTTCCATCTGGCAGAAAACCGGATCGATGCGGTTGCGTTCCATGTGCCGATCGTGCGTGACGGCTTCCGGCTGCGCCTGCTGCCGGCCGGTCATATTTCCGGCTCGGCGATGCTGCATGTCACCCGCACCAAGGACAATGCGAGCCTGCTTTACACCGGCGATTTCAAAACCCGCCGCGGCCGCACGGCTGAGCCGGTCAATTTTCTCGCTGCCGACATTCTGATTCTGGAAACCACCTTCGGGCTGCCGTGCTACGAGTTTCCCAATCAGATGGAAATCGAGGCGGGCATCCTGCGTTTCGTAAACGACGCATTCGCGGATGGGGAAACGCCGGTGCTGTTCGGCTACTCGCTGGGCAAAGCGCAGGAAGCTCTCGCTTTGCTAACCGAGCATGGGATTCCGGCGCTGCTCCATCCGACGGTCGCGGCAATGACCACCGCCTGCCGCGCGGCGGGCGTGCCGAATCTGCCGGAGCCGTTGATTTTCCAAGGCCATGCGGTTCCCGGCCATGTCGTGATCGCCCCGCCGAACACGATCCGCTCGAAACTTCTGCGCGGCCTCAAAGCCAAACGCACCGCCATGCTCACCGGCTGGGGGATGCAGCCTGGATCAAAATACCGCTATCGTGTGGACGAGGTGATTCCTCTATCCGATCACGCCGATCATCCCGGACTGATGGAATGCATCCAGCGCGTGCGGCCGAAGAGAATTCTAACTGTTCACGGCTTTGTCAAGGAATTCGCCGCAGAGCTGCGGGCGAAACGCATGGACGCCTGGTGCGCGATGGGCGGCGACCAACTCGAACTCTCCATCAACCAAGTCGCCCAGCGCACCGGCAGTGGTCCGCGCCACGCCCGGGCGATCTGCGCAATGGCGGACTTCGGCGACCTCTGCCGCCTCGTCGGCGAAACCAGCAGCCGCGTGGCGAAAACGAATTTTCTCGCCACCTATCTGCGCGGACTCGGCAGCGATGCGGACCTCCGCCTCGCCGCCGTCTGGCTGACGGGCGAGGCCCTGCCGCGAAAGGCAGGACGCCGCGCGCTCCACACCGGCTCGGCGACGATCCGCCGCGCACTTCTGGCAATTCCCAACGCCCGCGAGGAACGCTACCGCGAAATTTCCATCAGCCAGAACGACACCGCCCGGACCGCGCGGCTGATGTTGCAGGAAATCCCGCTCAAGCCGGAACCGCTCGATCTGCCGGGGCTGGAGGCGTTTTTCCTGAATCTGCTAGCTGCCAAGGGATCGCTGGACCGGATCGCACAGCTCGCCGCGCGCCTTTCCACGCTCCATCCGGTGGAGGGCGAAACGGTGATCAAAATGCTAACCGGTGACCTGCGGATCGGGCTGAAAGAGGGGCTCGTGGAGGATGCGATCGCCGCGGCTTTCAAGGTGGATGCAGCGGAAGTGCGCCACGCCCACATGCTGACGGGCGACATCGGAGAAACCGCATTGCTTGCCAAACAGCAGCAGCTCGCGACAGCAAGGCTGCGGCCGTTAGTTCCAATCAAGTGCATGCTCGCCGCGCCGCTGGAACGCGATGCGGAGGATGACACGCCGCTGTTTGAAAAGCTGCCGTTCGCGCCGCCGGTCTGGCTGGAGCCGAAGTATGACGGCATCCGCGCGCAGCTTCACAAGGCTGGCGAGAGTGTTTCACTGTTCTCCCGCGATCTCCGCCCGCTGGACGACGAGTTCCCGGAGCTGCTGGTTTCCGCGGCGAAACTGCGCGGTGATTTCATCCTGGATGGCGAGCTCATCGCCTTCGCGGAAGGCCGCAAACTCGGCTTCGCGGATCTACAGAAACGCCTCGGCCGCAAGATGGCGGACGGCGACCTTTTTCTAACTAAAAAAGGTCAGGACAGCTCGGTGCCGCTGCGTTTCGTCGCTTTCGACATCCTGTGGTCGGATGGCGCGGACCTGTTGGGACACTCGCTGATAGACCGCCGGACGAAACTCGAAGCACTCACGCTCGCGCCGCCGTTTGAAACCATTGCCATCCACGCGGCGGAAAATCCAGCGGAGATCGAGGCGGCATTCAAGCAAGCGCTGCAGGACGGCCACGAAGGTCTCATCGCAAAGGATCCCGCGAGCCTTTACACGCCGGGCCGGCGCGGGAAATCCTGGATCAAGCTGAAGGGCGTGATGCCGACGCTTGATTGCGTGGTGGTCATCGCGGAGCAGGGCCATGGGAAACGCTCGGACGTTCTATCCGATTACACCTTCGCCGTGCGCGACGAGGCCGGCGGCAGGCTGCGCGTCATCGGCAAGGCGTATTCCGGGCTAACGGACGACGAGATCGAGTATCTGACGGAACATTTCAAAAAACACACGCTGCGCAAGGATCGGCGCAAGCATCATGTGGAGCCGGACATCGTGCTGGAAATCGCCTTTGACGCGATCCGGCGGTCACCGCGCCATGACTCCGGGCTGGCGCTGCGATTCCCGCGCATCAAGGCGATCCGGCGCGACAAAACACTAGCCGACATCGACACGCTGCAATCCGCTAGTTCCCTTCTGCCGTGTCCGGCGTGATCCCATGCCGGGCGGCAAACGCGGCCTTGGCGGCGGCATCCTTGTTAGGCCAGTTTTCGTAGATGCTCTTCAGCGTATCCTCGCGCTCCTGCCCGGCGGGCATCGTCATCGCCCATTGCGCGGCCACCTGGGGTTCGTATTCGGCCACGGTTTCCGCGTAGGATTTCACGGCCGCGGTTTTCGCCGGGCCTTCGGGTTCCGCGCTGAGCCATTTTCCGGCAGCGAGATAATCCTGCTGCGTCCATTGGCCGACGAGGTCGCCGACGCGCTCGCCGAGCTTTTCAGGCGGAAGGGTTTTTGTCATCCACTCGATCCATTTTCCGGTCTCGGCCTTGGTCGTATCGTAGGAAATTCCGCCCATGAACTGGTCGCTCTCCTCGGGGGTGAGATTCTGGGTGGAAACCCATTTCGTCACCGAGTCGAAGCTCTCGCCGGTGATGGCTCTAGCAAGGCCGCCGAGCGCCTCCTCGCGCTGGGCGTCGCGCTCGGCCGGATCGCTGATAGTGGCGAGGTGATCGCGGAATGCGGATAGAATGAAGGCCCTTTCCTGCGGGGTTTTCCCCGCTTCGGTGATCGCCTGGATCGCACCGGACATTTCCGTGAGGCCCATTTCAGATAGAAGCTTGAAGGCCAGTTTCGCATCCGTCTGCGCGGCACCGGCGAGTACGCTGCATTTTGTATCGTCATCGGCGAGTTCAGGGTGATTTTTCGAGTTTTCCTGAATCCATGCGAGGGCGGCGCGCGGATCTTCCTCCGCCCATTTTCCGAGCGATGAAAGGATCACCTGCTGGCCCATTTCACTGTCGTCCATCAGATCTGCGGACGCGGTGAAAAGCGAGAGCGCGGCGGCGGGATGCTCCCCGGCCATCATCATGATAGAAAAACCGATCATGTTGCGGCGGGTGTCTTCTGAGAGTCCCTGGTCGTTCCGCAGGCTATCGATGACGAGCTTGAGCTGGTCGGGATCGAGAGCCATCAGTCTTTCCATCAGCTCCATTCCCTGTTGTTGGAATTCGGCATCGGATCCACTGCCGTCCTTGTCGTGCTGCTCCATGGCCCGGGCGAAGGCAGTGACCTGCGAGGAAACCGAGCGCGTCTGATTGTCGCGGTCCTCACGCTGGCGCTTGGTGATTTTCGGCTGGCCGGACGGATTGGGAGATTCGACGCGGAGGCCGAGTTTCACCGCTTGGGCGGCGAGCTGCTCGCGGTCCTGGCGGAGCACGGTCAACTGCTGGTGGTGCATGAGGCCCGCCGCCAGACCGATGGCAAGGATGATGACTGATAGAGCGATGGAGATCTTCATGGATGTCGGCAGTTTCACTTCAGGCCCGTGAGGATCTCGGCGCGGCGCGCGTCATCCTTGATCATTTCTGCCAGATGCTTCGCCTCGTCGAGATTCGAGCGGGCGGAGTAGCTTTCGAGAAACGCCACGAGCAGGTCGTCGTTGCCGCTGCTCTGGTGGTATTTCAGAGCGAGCTGGGCGGCGTCCGAGAACTTGAATTTTCCGCGCTCCTGGGCGGCCTCGGCAAGCGCCTTGCCGGTGATGCTATCGATTTGGTCCGGTGCCTGGAGTTTCAGCCACGCCCTCATTTCATCGACGTCTTTGGCGGTCACCTGGCCCTCCATCGCGAGCTGCTCCAGCTTCGAATCCGCCGCGTCCATCGCAGCGGCGGCGCGCTCCGAGGGAGTGGCGCGCACGCCGTCGAGGAACGCGCTGACATCGGAATAATCACCGCTGCCGACCAGTTCGGTGGCGATGTGGGCGAAGGAACCCTCGCGCTCATCGGCGGGCACGAGACCCCTAACGAGATTGGCGTAGGCGTTCCGGCTTTCCTCTGAAAGTTCGCCAAAGGGGATCTGCTGGAGAACCTCGCGCCGCTGGTCTTCCTGCAGTTCGGAAAGCCTGCGCGCTGCTGCTGCGGGATCGGAAGCGAGCAGGGATTCCATCAGAGCGCCTTCGAACTGCAGCCGCATGTCGCTCCTGCCGTCGAGTGTCTTGCTCTCGAAATTTCCATCGCCGATCTGTTTGTCAAACCATGCGGTGGCCGCGGATAGATCGTTTTTCGCCCACTCTTTCAGGGCGGTGGAAAGCTGCCAGCCGATGCCGTCTGGATCGCTCTGGATGCGGTCCGCGAAGCGTTTGAGGGCCAACTCGGGATCCCGGGCGATGAGCGGATCGATGATCATCGATTCGAGCATCTCACGGGTCGCATCAGGTAGATTGAGGCTGGCGATCTCATCCAGAGCATCGACCATTTCCTCCTTGGTCATTTCATCCAAACGCTGTTGGAAACTCATCATCGCCCGCATTTCTTCGGCGCTGCCGCCATCCTCCGCCGACGCGAGCTGGGAGGAGAGCGACTTCCAGTCGATCTTGTTAGTGGCGGTTTTACCTGTTTTTGAAGGACGATCGGCCAGCATCAAGCCTGTACCGGAAGCAGCCGTCGCCGCAGCGATCCTCTTGCGCAGGGTCACGCGCTCCTCTTCCAGGGAGGAAATGGAGCGCATCTGCGATACGTTCCATGCGCCTGCGATCACAAGCGCCACTGCGGGCGGGATGAGGAGGTGAAGTTTCAAAGGCAAAGAATTCGTCCGATTCCGACCAAACGTCAAGACTTGCGAAAACAGCAGACCGCCAAAACCCGTGCTTCCCCTCTAGCGAGAATTCTGGGATGGCTAGCCGCATGAGCAAGTTCCTCAACCTGATTTCCCCCGTCGCCCTCGCCGCGTTTTTCGCCTCTTGCGCCGGGCCTTCCGCCCCATCGTCCGTCGGTCGCGATGTTTGGGGCCACCGCCCGGGGCCGAAAGGGTTCCGAACCGTCATTATCGACGCCGGCCACGGCGGCAAGGACAGCGGTGCCACCAGCCCGCATACCGGTCAGAAGGAAAAGGACCTAACACTCGACATGGCGAAGCGCCTCCGTGCCGAACTCAGCGGAGATTTCAAAACCATCCTCATGCGTGACGATGATACCTTTGTCGATCTCGACGAGCGCGTCATCCGGGCAAACCGATACGGCGGCATCCTCGTGAGCCTGCATTTCAACAGCGGCCCATCCGGCATCCGTGGTCCGGAGACCTATTACTGGCGCGTGGACAGCCATGGGCTCGCGGTCCGCTGCCAGCAGGCGATGGCATCCGTCAGCCCAAGTGAAAGCGGCAACCGCGGCCTGGTCCGGCGCCGCATCCGGCTGACGCGCAACCCGGAGATCCCCTGCCTGCTGCTAGAGGGCGGCTACCTCAGCAACGCGGCCGAGAGCCGCCTCTGCGCCGCTCCCGGCTACCGCCAGAAACTCGCCCACGCCATCGCCGGAGCCATCCGCGCCCAGGCAGCAAATGGCGATATCGGCACCGGCCCGCTGCCCCGTCCGCTGTACGAGCCACCCAGCCGCCCGACCGACGCGCGGGAGTAAATAGACGAATTTGGTCCCTAAATCTTCTTGTGGGGACAAGGGGATTTCCATAGGAAGAGGGAACTATGAAGTTTCTACACCTCTCCGCATTGCTATGCGCCGCTGTTTCGACCCAACTTCAAGCGGCGAAGATCATCCCCAACCACGACATTGCGAACCTTGTTCTGGGGCAGCCCAACTTCACAAGCGGCGGTTCAGTCAATCCCTTCACTTCGTTCCGAATGGCCTTTCCGGTTTCGGTCATCGTTGATCCGGTGACTGGCAAGGTTTTCGTGGGAGACGGCGATGGTGACCGCATTCTTCGCTATGCCAATGCGGCATCGCTTGCAAACGGTGCGCCCGCTGAAGCGGTCTTTGGGGCGGAGACATTCAGTGACGGAACCGGAGGCTCCAACCAGACCCGGTTCTTTGATTCTAATGCTCTGTGCCTGGATCGGTACGGACGCCTTTGGGTGGCAGATCCTCAAAACAACCGGGTCCTCTGCTTTGAAGCGGCTGCTTTTCGAGGGGACCTTCCCTCCGCAGATCTCGTTTACGGGCAGCCGAATTTCACCACCGTCACCTCCAGCACCACCGCTTCCAAAATGAAAGAACCTAGTGGCGTCTGGGTGGATTCCAGCGACAACCTTTGGGTGGCTGATTCCGGAAACAACCGAGTGCTGAAATTTTCGTCGATCACGACAAAAAGTTCGGGCGCGAGCGCGGACAGTGTCTTAGGACAATCCAATTTCACAAACGGCACCGCTGGTTCCGGAAACACGGGCCTTCAGAATCCAGTTAGCCTTACCGTCAGCTCGGGCGGAACTCTGTATGTGGCCTGCGCAAATGCCGATCGGGTAATGGTTTTCAACAACGCCGCCGGACTTGGCACCAACCCACCTGCCTCAAAAGTCTTGGGCCAACCGGACTTCGCCACCACGACCAGCGGTCTTTCCAGTTCCAAGTTCAGTTTTCCTACGGGTTGCTCAGTGACCTCGGACGATTCCTTGTGGGTAACGGATAGCGCCAATCACCGGCTGGTCCGTTTCTCCACTGTTTCCACCAAGGCTTCGGGTGCCGCAGCCGACGGAGTTGTGGGGCAGGCTAGTTTTTCCAGCAGCACCTCGGGAGTCACGAGCCAGGCACTGAGCAGCCCGTCAGGCGCTCCGTTCGTGGATGCCGCCGGAAGCCTCTGGATCGCCGATACAGGAAACAACCGGGTTCTCCGCTTCCCTGCCGACGTGACCAAGCCGCTTCTGGCTGTCACGCCTGCTGTCCCCGCCACCTCCACCAAATCCAAAGTCACCATCAAGGGAACCGCCAGCGACGCCTTTGGAATTTCCAGGGTGCAATACAAAATCGGCAACGGTGCCCTGAAAACCGCCACCGGCACCACGAGTTGGCAGTTCAAGGCACCCCTGGTCTCTGGAAAAAACACCATCACCATTTTCGCGGTGGACTCGGTGGGCAATCAAAGCATCAGCAAGGTGATCAAGATCAAGCGCAAGAGCAAGAGCAGCGCAGCGCCATTCTCACTCGCCGCGATCAAGTGAAATGATCCGATGAAGCCCTGGCTAGGGAGCGGAAATTTAAGGAAAAATTCCCGCGATTTCCCGGTTGACACCCGGAAACCCGCTCCCTAGTTTCCCCACCCCTTCGCACATCCCGTGTGTCCGAAGTCATTTTTTATACAAGCACATGAAGACGTTTTCCGCCAAGCCGCACGAAGTCGAGCGCAAGTGGTATGTGATCGACGCCAAGGGCAAGGTCCTCGG
>JBBRCO010000012.1:0-36617 GCA_038204755.1 Verrucomicrobiales bacterium | reverse complement strand
CTCTGTGCGGCTCTTCATTCACGACAGCACCGCACAGGGGACTGTGTGGACCACTCGCCGGCATTCCGGTTCTGTGGTCCGCACAGTCCTCTGTGAGGCTCTTCATTCACGACAGCACCGCACAGGGGACTGTGCGGCTCTTCATTCACGACAGCACCGCACAGGGGACTGGGCGGACCACTCTGCAAAACGGCTGGGAGAAATCCCAGCCGTTGTTTCATGCCTCCGGTGCCTCGTCATTCAGAGCGTGAAACACCACCAGCGCCGCATAAGCATCGTTCGCGGCGTAAACGACCTGCGAGTCCGACAGCTTGCGGCTAGACCAGTTAGAAGTTGTCACGCTTTTCGATTTCATCAGCCGCCGCTGGAACAGCATTGCGATCGCCGACTTCGCACCGATCGCGTTCCGATAGCCGAGTTTCCTGAACGTGCGGTCCAGATCGATGATTCCGCCCGGACGGATGCCGAAGCGCGTCCAGATGTGGCTGAGATCGCCCCGCAGATCGAAGCCGATCTTGTGGATCTCCGTCGATTCCAACAACCGGACGATCACCTCGCGACACTCCTCGACGTGGGATTGGAAAATGTATGCCCGCTCCATCGTCGAGAACTGCAGTACGTGCGGGCCCTCGGATTTCTGGCCCTTGTGGAAGGTGGGCTTCGACTCGGTGTCGAATCCCACGTTCCCCGCGAGTTTCAAATTTTCAAACGCCGCCTCGGCTTCCGCCGCGTTCGTCACCAGGACGATGTTTTCCAAACGCAGCCCATCGAAGGGCACGAGCTCGGCGATGGACAGCTTGCTGGGCGGTATTTTCGGATGCGACATTTCGTGAAGAGTTTCTCCCAACTCCGGATGCTCACCTATCGGGCAGCCAAGATCAAGGTCCGCGTGGGGTGAATGTGATTTTTGCTAGAATAAAGTCAGGCCAGCGTCGGATTCCCTATCCGTGGCTGGAGGAACTGATGATAGGACCTGAAGGGCTTACAGGACCTATTCTTTCCGTTTCAGCAGTGGGAACAGAACCACATCCCGGATCGTCGGGGCTCCGGTGAGCATCATGCAAAGCCGGTCCAGCCCGATGCCGATGCCGCCTGCGGGAGGCATGCCGTGTTCGAGGGTTTCGATGAAATCGTAGTCCACCTTCTGGATTTCCTCGCCGGATTGTTCTTCGAGGCGCTGGCGCTGGACGTCAGGATCATTGAGCTCGGAGTAGCCGGGGGAGATTTCCTGGCCGTTGATGATGAGTTCGTAAACTTCGACGGTTTTGCCACCGGGCGTGAATTTCGCGAGCGGAACGAGCTCGCTGGAGACGCGGGTGACGAAGCAGGGATCGAAGGTTTTCTCCTCCACGAGTTTTTCGAAAACCTGTTGGATGACCTCGTGGTCCTCCATGGCTTCAGAAATCTGCACGCCGAGTTTCTCACAGCGGGCGCGGCGGCCAGCGGCGTCGATTTTAAAGAAGTCTTCACCCGCAGCGGCGGCGATGAGCGTGTGATAGCTTTCGCGCTTCCACGGGCGGGCGAGGTCGATGGTGCGGGTGACATTGCCGTCCTCGTCCTTGTGCTCGATCTTCAGACCGCCGCAGAATTTTTCCGCGAGGTGGCAGGTGAGTTCCTCGACGAGATCCGCCATTTCCTCGAAGTCGGAAAACGCCCAGTAGGCTTCCAGCATGGTGAATTCCGGGTTGTGACGGCGCGAGATCCCTTCGTTGCGGAAGCTGCGGTTGAGTTCGAAAATTTTCGTAAAGCCGCCAACTAACAAGCGCTTGAGGAAAAGCTCGGGCGCGATGCGCAAGGTGAGCGGCATGCCGAGGGCATTGTGATAGGTCTCGAACGGGCGCGCGGCGGCACCACCGGCGATGTCCTGGAGCATCGGGGTTTCTACTTCGAGAAAACCGCGGTCTTGGAGGAATCGGCGGATCTCGGCGATCATGAGCGAGCGCTTGACGAAAATCGCCGCGCTTTCGGGATTGCCCATTAGATCGAGGTGGCGTTTGCGGTACTTGATCTCGCGGTCGGCCACGCCGTGCCACTTGTCGGGCATCGGGCGCAGCGACTTGGAGAGCACGGTGAATTTTTCCAGCTTGATCGTCGGCTCGCCAGTGCGGGTGAGGAAGGTTTCGCCCTCGATGCCGATCCAGTCGCCGCGGTCGAGGCACTTCCAGGCGGCGGCTTCGGTTTCCGGGAGATTTTTGATAGATACGTAGCCTTGGATCGCGCCGTGGATGTCGCCGAGGCTGAAAAAGCAGGATTTGCCCATGTCGCGCAGCGCGGTGATGCGGCCGGCGACCTTCACTTGTTTTCCTTCCTCAAAGTTTGCAAACAGCTCGGCCGGGGTGATCGAAACTTGGAAACGCGCACCGAACGGGTCGATGCCGAGCTCGCGGAGTTTCGCGAGTTTCTCCCGGCGGACGGCGATCAGTTCGGCTTCGGTGGATTGGGGCTGCGTCGGTGTGGCGGCGTCACTCATGTCGGGGAGGGGCTTAGGCGGCGGCGGGGTGACTCGCAAGAGTTGAAACAGGTTCGGGGCGATAATTCTCATTCTGGTGAAAATATTCTGACTGCGACTGATAGGGATTTTTCCCTAAAACCGCTTTGGGAGCCTTTATTTTCAATGAACCTCCCGTCCGCCGCGGATTTTTGAAAGTGAACAATAGCATGGATTTGCGAGCGGGTTTTTAGGGAAGCCAAAGTTTCAACCTCTGTCCGGTTATCAAAATTTCCGGGATTTCCGGAGTGGTTCACATCCAATCCATCTTACGTTGATTATTATTGCTCAATGACTTACGTCATGACGTAGGTATCAACCAATGATGCTTATCGCCCCTTTACCTCTGGCCTCGATCGAAGCGGTCCGACCGGTTTTCCTGATCATCATGGGCATCTTCCTGATGGTGATCGCTTGGAGGCTATCAAAGATTTCCACCGGCTGGGCCTCACGGATGATCGTGGCAGGAGCGTTGCTGCTGGGCTTTGGATACGCGATCGTGTTGCCGCTTTATGAAGCTGGGGTCATCGAGCGATACGCGCCGGGCCGCACCCACTACCACGGCACGGCTGCGACGGCTCTCGCTTGGCAGGCCATGAAGCTGATTTCCATGAACTGCGGCTGGCTGTTCTTCGGCCTCGGCGTGGCACTGCACGCAAAACTGATCACCGTCCCGGCCCCTCGCCGCGCCACCTATCCCCCCGCTCTTGCTTCCAATGAATCTGCTGCTTGAAATCGTTCTGAAAAACGGCCTGCTGCTTGATGCGGCTGGCGTGATCGGTCTCGGCCTGCTCGGGCTCGCCGCCATCAAACTGGCCCGCCGCGATCAATCCTGGGGCGGGACGATGATGTCAGTGGGGGCGATTTCCCTGCTGCTGGCCCGCTTTTACCTTCTGGTTTCTCCCCATCTCATCGACGACGACGTGCTGAACATGATCGGTCCGGTCGGCATCAGCCTGACCATCGCCCTGCCACCGCTGCTACTGACCTTGGGACTGGCAGGAATCGTCTGGGGACTCTGGTGCCACGAGCGCTGGTTGAACGAGGAAACCCGATAAAGCCCGCGCGGCGGAAAAATTTCGCATAGTCGGACTGCGACATCGGTGGTAACAGTCCCCCGGATGTTCGAAATCAGAGAAAAGCCAGATATGGTCGAGCGCGCCTTGTTGGTGCGTTTTTACTTCGAGCCGCGCGAAGCGACGGAATCGGAATCGCTTTTGGAAGAGCTCGGCGAATTGGTCAAAACACTCGGCATTGAAGTGATCGAGTCGGTGCTATACCGCAGCCGCGAGAAGCACAAAAAATTTCTCTGCGGCACCGGAAAAGCTGCGGAAATGACCGAACTGGCACGCGCCCACGAGTGCGACGTGATCGTCATCGACAATAGTCTCGCCCCGTCCCAACAACGCGAATGGGAAAAACTCGCCGATCTTTGCGTGATCGACCGCGAGGAAGTCATTCTCGATATTTTCGCCAAGCGCGCCCAAACGAGGGAAGCCCGTCTCCAAGTCGAGCTCGCGCGGATGCAATACGCCCTGCCCCGCCTCGCCCGGATGTGGGGCCACCTTGACCGCGAATCCGCAGGCTCCGGCGGCGGAGCGGGTGGCGGCGCGTCGCGCGGAATGGGGGAGAAACAAATCGAAGTGGACCGCCGCCTCGCCTATCAGATCATCGACCGTGCGAAGCGGGAAATCGAGCTCGTCCGCAAGCAGCGGAAGACCCAGCGCAAGGAGCGCGAAAAATTCGAGACGCCGCACGCCGCCATCGTCGGCTACACGAACGCCGGGAAATCCACCCTGCTCAACAAGCTCAGCGGTGCGGACGTGATGGCGAAGGACATGCTCTTCGCCACGCTTGATACCACCACCCGCCGGATCGAACTGCCGGACGGCCAACCGCTGCTCATCACCGATACCGTAGGTTTTGTTAGAAATCTTCCTCACCGCTTGGTCGAGGCTTTCAAGGCGACCTTGGAAGAGGCTGCTCTAGCCGATTTCCTGGTCCACGTCGTTGATGCCACCTCACCGGAAGTGGAACGATTGCACGACACCACTCTCGAGGTTCTCGCAGAACTCGGAGCCGCTGATAAACCGACGATCACCGTCCTAAACAAGATCGACCGCGTCATCGATCCCGAGGAACTCGCCGCGATTACCCGGAAATTCCCGGATGCCCTGCATGTGTCCGCCGTCACCGGTCTTGGTCTGGAAGAATTGCTCCGCCAGTGCGCCCAAGTCCTCGCCGCTCGGGTCCGCCGGCAGGATTACCGCATTCCTCAAAATCGCGCCGATCTCGTCAGCCTGCTCCACCGCGAGGCGAAGGTGCTCTCGACGGAATATGAAGCGGATGATATCCTCGTCACCGCCGTCGTTCCCGCAGCCATTGCCGGAAGGCTCGAACCCTTTGCCGCCGTTCCCGCTTAATTTCATCCGATCCCATCCCATGCCCCGTCTCGTTTCACCCGTCTTCCTTGCCATGGTCATCTGCGCCCAGGCCCAACAGGGAATCCCATCCACACCGCCCGCCACCCGCCCCGTCTTGCGCGCCCTGCCGCTCGGGGGAGATGACGATCTCAATTCCAAACCGCTCGACGGCGGAGAAGTGATCATCCCGGAAAAACCCGCGGTACCCGCCGCACCGGCACCGCCGCCGATCGTCCAAGCCACTCCGATCGTGACCGTTTCCTCTCCGTCGCCGCTCGATTTGAAGCCCACCGGCGACGACGCAGTGCGCCTGCAGGTTTTCCTCGATGAAGCAAAATTTGGCCCCGGCGTCATTGATGGTAAGCCCGGCCAATTCACGGAGCTCGCCGTGCAATCGTGGAACGAAGTGAACGGCTATCCGAATACCGACTGGGTCGCCGTCAATACCGCCGCCCGCAATGCGGTGAAGAATCCGCTCGCCATCGCCATCGTCCCCGATATTGCCGCGAACTGGGTTGACGCCACCCTGCCGACCAAAAAAGCCCTTCAGGCCAAACGCAAGCGCATGACCTACCGCAGCTATGGAGAATTCATGTCCGAGCGCTACCACTGCGCTCTTGAATATCTCACCCTCCTCAACGGCCGCTCGAAAATCAACAACCTCAAGCCGCACGACAGCATCATCGTGCCGAATGTCCAGCCCTTCACCATCGAGCGCCTCACCGGAGCCGGCTACAAAGCGGACGAAGCGATGAGCCAGCGCCACGCCGTGGTGGATACGAAAATCAACCAAGTCCGCATCTTCGAAGCCGCCCCGGCGGCGCTCGTCATCGCGGAGCCCGGCTCCGTCTCGGTCACCCCCGTCAGCCGCCCTAACCGCGGCCTGATCGCCTCGTTCCCGATCACTCCCGGCAAGCCGCAGTTCATCAAGTTCGGCACCTGGGAAGTGAGAAACTCCGTGGAACTCCCGCACTGGCGCTACGACCAGAAGCTGCTAGACACTGGAAAACGCAGCAGCGATTCCGAAGCCCTCAACATCCCACCCGGACCTAACAGCCCGGTCGGCGTCTTCTGGTGCGGCCTCAGCAAGCCTGGCATCGGCCTCCACGGCACCTCGGATCCGGAAACCATTGGCCGCGCCCGCAGTGCCGGCTGCATCCGCCTCGCCAACTGGGATGCCGTCCGCCTGCCCACCCTGATCCGCCCCGGCACCACTGTGGAAATCCGTTAGCATCGGCGATCACCGGTCGCCACGTTCCACCGATGAGTAAAAAAGGAAACACCCTCAGCTTCCTTGCCCTCGTGGCAATCGCGCTTTTTCTCCTCAGCGAGGCATATTCCAACTTCTCTCTCACCCGTTGGCTCTTCCCCAGTTTGACGCCTCGCCCGATAAATCTCGCCGCCCGCGTGTTCGACCAAACGATCACCCGCAGCCAACTCGACCGGGCGGTTGGAGAAAAACTCCGGCTCGAAGGGAAAACCATCAAGGATCTAACTCCTGCTGATCGCAAGACGGCGCTCGACGAACTTATCTGCCACGAAATCCTCCGCGCGAGGATCAAGACCGAAGACCATCCGCCGCATGTCAGTCCGGAAGAAATCAACGACCGCCTGCGAAGGCTTCTCGGCCGTTTCGAGACCAAGGGCGCGCTGGAGACGGCCATGAAATCGCAAGGCATCCACAACGAGGATGATTTGAAAAACCGTCTGGCAGCGCGCATCCAGCAGGAGAAATTCATCGAATCGCGGATCGCCTCGCAGATCAAAGTGACCGACGAGGAAGCCCGAAAATGGTTTGGGGAAAACGGCAAGGACTTCGTCGATCCGGCACGTCTGGAGGCACGCCACATTTTCATTCCCACTCTCGATCATCCGCCGGAGGAGGCGAAACAGAAGCTCGATGATGCCCTCGTGGCACTCACCGAAAAGAGAAAGGACTTCGCCATGCTGGCGAAGGAGCTCAGCGAGGATCCCGCCACCAAGGATAACGGCGGCGTTCTTGGCTGGATGAGCTACGACCGGCTGCCCGTCGATTTCGCCGCTCCACTATTTTCGTTAGAATCCAACAGGCCCACCCTCATCCGCAGCCGCCTCGGCTGGCACCTCGCGGAGGTCACCGCCCGCAAACCGGCCGAGCCACGCACTTTTGAACAAGCGAAACCCGAGATCCTCGCCGCGCTCGCAGCCGTCAAACGCCGCGACGCGGTCGCTGCGTTTCAGGCGTCGCTTCTCAAGGAAGCGTCAGCCGATGTGAGCGTATTCGAGCCATGACCTGGTCGATTTCCCGGAACCAAACCCCACGGCCTGACATCTGCTCGTCAAGGTTCATGTTAATTCCCAAATACGCCCCACTTTTCATTCTGCTGGCTTTTTTGCTCGGCAGCTGTGCCGGGCCGGTGTCGCAAGAGCCGAAAAACCTTTCTACGGTGAAGTCGGAGGTGAAGGAATACGTCACCACCAAACAATACGATGCGCGGGGTTTACCAAACCGCGCGGGCTAACAACGTGACCGTGTTTTTCATCACCGGCCGCCGCGCGAGTGAAAAAGAGGCCACCGCCCACAATCTCCGGACGCAGGGCATGGGTGGATTCGAGGCGCTGTTGGTCCGCGCGGATGATTCGAAGATGGCCGTCGGTCCGTTCAAAGCCGGGGAGCGAAAGAAAATCATGGAACAGGGCTACACCATCGTTGCCAACATCGGCGACCAACAGTCCGACCTCGACGGCGGCTACGCCGAACGCACGTTCAAACTGCCGAATCCGTTCTATCTGATTCCGTGATGGAACGTTCCTCAGCGCAGACCGGTGGCGATTTCCTTGGCGAGCCGGGCTAACAATCTCGACTCCGCAGCGACCATCGGGCCGTAGCCGCTCGCTTCAAGCGGTTCGCGATCAACGAAAGTTTTGGAAACCTTGAGGCGCTTGTCCGGGAAACTGTAAACGCGCCAGCCGGCCTCGATGACCGCGTAGCCGTCCTCACCGCTGTGGAGCTGGCGGATATCGAGCGTGACCTGATAGCTAATCTCATCATCGCGCTGCCATGGATAGACGCGGACGTTTCCTGACTTCATCTGGCGGCCGAGATTCGCCGCCATCACGCGGGAGATGCCTTGGGTAAGGTCGCCGGCCCAGCGGTGGCTTTCCGCGACGCCGAGCTGGTTGAAAGTCTGTTGGACGACGAGATTGGGACGGTCCAGGTATTCCGCCAAGGCCACGGGGCCGACGCCGATGCCGACTCCCCCGCCCGATGGCGGCGGGCCTTCCGGGGTGAGAAGGTAGTAGGTCTTCGCCGACTGCGAACAGCCGGCGATCAAAAGTGCGCAAAGGAATGTGAAAATTCGTTTCATTGGAAGAAGTGAGGCTCAGCGTTTGCCGGGTGGCGCTTTCGGGATGGGATTGCCCGAGGAATCGCGGCCGAAAAGCAGCGAGTTCGGCTTTTCATCGACGGTGGTGGAGACCGCTTTCAATGCCCTGAGTGCGGCGCGGAGTTCTTCCAACGTGCGGAGGAGATCGCCTTGGATTGGCCCGTTAGGTCCGACGCTTGAGACGGATTTGTCCACCGAAGCAAGTGCGGCACGGAGATCGGAAGGGAGTTGGGCGAACTCAGCGGACTCGAGGGTCTTGCGGGCGGAGGCTGCGGTTTCCTTGATTTCCTTGAGAGCGATGGCGGCCTCGTCGGCGGTGGCACCGAATTTTTTCACGGTCCCGTCGATATCGACCGCCTGAATCTTGTCGAGAATGGCGGTGACCTTCGTTTCAAGCTGGGCAAGGCCGGAGGAGACCGTCGGCAGGATAGTCAGATCGCCAACTTTGGAGAGCTCGGCAGGGATAGCGTCCTTGTAATAATCCAGGTCCACAAACAAGGCACCGGTGAGTAGATTTCCAGTTTTCAAGGAGGCACGCAGTCCCTGCTGCACGGCGGATCTGAGGAACTCGGAATCCGGGTTCATGATTTTTTCCGCATTTTCGCGGCGCATGAGGGAAGGATCGATTTCGATGAGCACCGGGATGCGCGAGTCCTCGGCGGTTTTCAGGTAATCGAGGGAAATGTCCGCCACGCGGCCGATGACGATGCCGCGAAATTCGACCGGAGCGGCACGGGTGAGCCCGCGCACGGATTGTTCGAACAGCAGGAGATATTTCATCGTCGGATTGAAGGTCGAGCCGTTCGCCTCGTCCTCGTCCGCGAAAAGCGTGAACTTCGCACCATCCTCGGCAGGCTTGCCGGCCTGCAGGCCCTCAGGCACGCTGAAGGTCGCACCGCCGGAAACCATGGCTTGGAACGAAGGTGTGCGGATTTTAAAGCCATCCGCGCCAGCATTGATGTTGATGCCGCTGGTGTTCCAGAAGCGGCTGTTCGTTTTCACGAGGGTGCTGTATTCTTTGCGGATAAACGCATCGTAGGTGACGGTGTTGCCGTTTTCATCTAGTTTCCGGCTCTCGATTCGCCCGACTTCGAGGCCGCGGTAGTAAATCGGCGCGCCGGCTACCAGGGAGCCAGCCTCGTCCGCGGTGAGGACCAGACGCCTGCCGGGAATATTGCGGTTGGTGGCGGGAGGGGTTTCGAGGCCTTCGAAATCGTTGACCTCGACGCCGTTGTCAGGCCCCGGATCGAGCTCGATGTAGGCCCCTGTGAGAAGAGTGCCAAGGCCGGAAATGTCTGTGGTAGAGACCCGCGGGCGGACCACCCAGAAGTGCGAGCCCTTTCGCAAAAGCCGTTCCGAATCGAGATCGAGTTCCAGGGTGACGACGACGGATTGCAGGTCATCGGTCAGTTTCACGGTCCTCACCACGCCTACTTTCACCGAGCGGCAGCGGATATCGGTTTTTCCCGCTGCAATGCCGTCCGCGGTTTCAAAGCCAACGCGCGCGACGCGGCCCTTGGAGCTGAAATTATGATAGATCATCCAACCGCCGATCAGGAGCGCGATGACCGGGACCACCCAAACGATGTTCCAGCGCTGTGCGGCGCGATATTCAGGTTCGGCAGCAGGTGTCGGGGTCGGGTCGCTCAAGGGTCTGATTTTTTAGGAGGTGAGGATGGATCCAGCCCGAGCATTTCGAGGCGGTCCCAGAGGAGGCGGGGGTCGAAGCTCATCGCTGCGAACATCGTAAGCACGACCACCCCGGCAAATGCAAGCGCTCCCGGGCCGGGCGTGATGGTCATGTAGTTGCCAAGCTGCACGAGCGCCACCAAAATTCCGACGACGAAGATGTCGATCATCGACCAGCGGCCAAGCAGTTCGGTGAACCAATAAACCTTCCCGAGCATGGTTGGCGATGGATGGAGTTTCCCGGATGCCGCCAGACAGAGCCAGCTCAGCGCGACGATTTTCAAAAGCGGGATCATGATCGAAGCCGTGAAAATCACGAGCGCGATCGGATAGGCACCAGACCGCCAGAAACGGACCATGCCCTGGGTGATGGTCGTGGCGTCCACGTCTCCCAGTTCGGTCACGGTCATCACCGGCAGGATGTTAGCGGGAATGTAAAGCGCAGCCGCCGCCAGCATCAGAGCCATCGCGCGGGTGATGCTGTGCGCTTTCCGGAGGTGAAGGTGCGAGCCACAGCGCGGACAAACGCCCGCCGCCACTGGCGAAACCTTGCCGCAAGTGTGGCAACCTGCCAGCCCCTGATGGGACGCCCGTGGCAGAAGATGTCTCATGATTTCGCCACCTCCAGCCGGTCCCAGAGTTCATCACGGTCGATCGAGGCGATCGCCGCCGCCATGCAGAACATCAGCAGTCCAAACGCCCAGAAGCCCGCGCCGAAATGCACTTCCGCCACCTTTGCCAGTTTCAACAGGCTGACCAGCACGCCTAACAGAAAAACCTCCACCATGTTCCACGGCTCCATCTTGTTAAGCCATTTTGCAACGAACATCGCGCCCGGTGCAATCCGCCCGAACATCAGCGGACCACAGACATAGATCAGCCCGGTCGCAATGCCGACGGGGGCGATGATCGTGAAAAGCGCCAGCCCGGCTCCCAGAATCGGACTGCCCTCCACCATCAGTGCCCTCGCTGCCGAGGTCAGGTTCAGGGTGACCCGGAAGCCACCGTCCGCGTCCATGATCAGAAAGGGAAAGTAATGCACCACCACCATCAGGATCAGCGATGTGGTGGAAAACGCCGTTGCCCGCACCAGCGAGGCGGGGCGATTCTGGTAGAGCAGTGCGCCGCAGCGTTTGCAGCGGGCGGCCGTGCCCTCCGGCACCGGGGCCGCGTCGTGTAGCGTGTCACAGAAATGACAGATCGAATAATGCGGGCCACCCGGCGGCTTCGGCCAAGGATGCAGCGCCCCTTTGGATCTGGAGAAGGACTTGATCATTTCCGAAAGGCCACCACCCGTTGCGCGAGTTCACCAAGACCTTCTACCCCACATTCCACAAAATCCCCGGCCTGGAGATAACGCGGCGGATTCATGCCCATCGCCACCCCGCTCGGAGTGCCGGTGGCCACCACGTCGCCGGGCAGCAAGGTCATGAAGCGGCTCACGTAACTGACTAACTGTCGCACGGAAAACAGCATGTCTCCCGTCCAGCTATTCTGGCGCAGCTCGCCGTTCACCTTGCTCCAAAGGCGTAATTTCTGAGGGTCGTCGATTTCATCCACCGTGCTCAGCCAAGGTCCCATCGGAGCGAAGCTATCCGCACTTTTCCCTTTCGTCCACTGGCCGCCCATGTCTTTTTGAAAGGCCCGTTCGGAAAAATCACAAAACGACGAATATCCCGCGACATAGTCCAGAGATTCCAGCTCTTCCACATACGAGGCCGTCCGACCGATCACGATCGCCAACTCAACTTCATAATCCAGCTTCGTCGAGCCGCGCGGAACGATCACGTCGTCGAACGGGCCGCTCCAGGCGCTGGTCGCCTTCATGAAAATCGCGGGTTCTGTTGGAATCCCTTCATCCAGTTCGATGGCGTGCTCCAGGTAATTTTTCCCGATGCAGACAATCTTGGAAGGACGGTCCACCGGCGCGCCTAGCCGGACCAGCGGATCCACCTCCGCACCGCCCGGGCAACCGTCAGCCACCCATTCCGCCAGCGCTTCCAGCCCGCCCATCGCGAAAAAGCCTTCATCGTATTCGGTGAATTCCCCGCTGGCATCAATTCTGCGGCCACCCGGTAAGATCACTCCTGGCTCCTCACGCCCCTCATCACCGAATCGGATCAACTTCATGCGGCGGACGTTAGCAAAATTGCCGGAGTTTAAAAATCCGAAAGTTCCGAACTGACACTGAACTCCGGACAAAAAAGAAGCGGCCCGGCTGATCATCCCCCTAGGAAAAACCCATTAACCCGGGAGGCATCTCAGTCGGACCGCCTTGTCTTGCGACGCGGGATAAGTAGCACGGCCTGCTGTGGCCAGCAAGAACTAACTTCCAAAAAAGTGGAAATAGTTTTGAAACGGCCATTTCCGCGTGCCTATCACTCGGGGGAAACCCACTTGTAACCTCCTTTCCAATTCGCAAACCATGCCGGACCCAAAAAAAAGCGGCCCGATTGACCATCCACCAGGAAAACCCATTAACCTGGAGGCATCTCAATCGGACCGCCTATTGGTGTCGCGACAAACAAGAAAAAGCAACACCCGTGCCAACTTCCGAATTCAAATCCATCACTTGCCGTCCACCGCATTGAGCAGGATCCGCAGTGCCCCGCCTGAGATCCATACTTCATAAATCAAACACGCTAGGGAAATCCCCATCAACGCCAGCGCGGACAGAAAAGCAGTGATCGCCGCAGCTCTGAAACCGCCGATCACCCCGAGCATCGAAACAACGCAGAGGAACAAACTGATCGCTCCAAACAACTGCATCGTCCGGATCAACGTCAGCCGCCGCCTGAGGTTATCGATTTGCGCGCGCAGCGTCGCATCACCATTCACCATCCAATCCCGGTGAAGGTCCCGGATCAGAGCCGAGAGGTGGAGGAACCGGTTGGTGTAGGAAAGAAACAGCAAACTGATGGCAGGAAACAGCAGCGCGGGCGTCGAGACTTCAAGCGTCATACCGGATGATATGTTTTTATTCCCGGGTAATGAAGCCTCAAGTCAGCAAACCCCCACTCCGGGGCTTATCGAAATCCCGAAAGACGCCGGCACCCACCCGACGTTAACAGCGGATGCTCAAGACATTCGCCGCCCTCTGCCTGATGACACTCGCCGCTCGTGCCGGGGATCCTGCCGCGACCATCAGCCTGCCGGACGCTCCGGAACTCAAGCTGGGAAATGACTCAATACCGAAAACAGACGTCCCCGCCGGCACGGTAGCCGAATATATTTGGAAGGACTCCAAGATCTTTCCTGGAACAATCCGCCAGTACGTGGTTTACACGCCCGCCAAGCTGGATCCCTCTAAACCCGCAGCCGTCATGGTGTTTCAGGACGGCCACACCTACCTGAATCCCAACGGCGACTTCCGTGCAACCGTGGTGATGGACAATCTCATCGCCGCCGGTGACATTCCGCCGATGATCGGAATTTTCATCAACCCCGGCCACATTGAGGCGGAACTGCCCAAGGATCCATGGAAAGGCAACAACCGCAGCCTCGAATACGACACGCTGTCCGATGCCTACGCCCGTTTTCTAACTGACGAAATCCTCCCGGAAGTCGCGAAAATCCACAACCTCACCAACGACCCGGAACAACGCGCCATCTGCGGCCTCAGCTCCGGTGGAATTTGCGCGTGGACCGTCGCCTGGCAACGTCCCGACGCGTTCCGCAAGGTGGTTTCACAGATCGGCAGTTTCACCAACATCCGGGGCGGCGATGTCTATCCGGGCCTCATCCGCAAGACCCCCCGAAGCCGATCCGCGCCTTCTTCCAAGACGGCATCAACGATCTAGACAACCCGCACGGTTCCTGGCCGCTCGGCAACATGCAGATGGAGGCTGCGCTCAAATTCACCAAATACGACCACCGCTACCTCTGGACCCACGGCAGCCACTCAGGCAAGGATGGCGGAGCGATTTTCCCGGACACCCTGCGCTGGTTGTGGCGGAAAAAGTGACACTTTCTCCTCCCAATTGAAAAATTCCGGATGAATTTTTGATTCCCTCGACGAATCTTGCCATAATGGCACGTTTAATTTCACCTGAGTGCCTCCACCCTTGATACAACAACCCCAAATCCCATGAAATCCACATTCACAACCATCGTCAGCATTGTCGCGACCCTCGCCCTCTCCAACTGTGGAGCGCCTGTCGGGCCTAACACCCAACGCGGAGCGGCCACCGGTGCCCCCGGCGGTGCCCTCATCGGCGGAGTCGTCGGAGCCCAATCCGGTCGGACCCTCGAAGGAGCGGCGATAGGAGCCGCAGGCGGGGCTGCCGTCGGAGGTGCTTACGGCAATGCCCGCGATCAAGAACGGTACAACCGTTACTAAACCCATCTTGTCTGCTACCCTGGGGCGCCCAATTTCTGGACGCCCCTTTTTTTTTGGATGATTTCGCCGTTTCATTCCTCACACACCCAGCAAGCCACATTCACCCATGCATCGTTTCACCGCTCTCCTATTTTGCCTGATCGCCCTTTCATCACCTGCTAGAGCCCAATTTGAGCTGGGTGGCGGCACCTCATCGACGGCCACACTGGTTTCCGAGGAGAAAACCATCGCACCCGGGAAATCCTTCTCCGTCGCGCTCCAACTCGTCCATCCCGAGAAGTGGCACAGCTACTATCAGAACTCGGGCGGCGTCGAGCTGCCACCAGCGATCGAGTGGAAACTGCCGGAAGGATTCACCGCCGGGCCGATCCAGTGGCCGGTGCCCGAGGTGAAGGACGGCTACTTCGGCAAAAGCTTCGCCTATCTGGGTAGCCCCGCTTTCATCGTCGATCTCATGGCTCCCGCCACCCTGAAAGCCGACGAAATCGTCACCCTAACCGCGAATGCGACCTGGCAGATCTGTAAGGAAAGCTGCATCAACGAAAAACGCACGCTCTCTTTATCACTCGGTGTCACTGCCACCGCTGAGAAGGACCCCGCCACCGCCGGGCTGTTTAAAAAGGCGCGCGCCAGCCAGCCGGTGAAGGTGCCGTCATGGAAATTTTCAGCCATTGGCACCGGCGATGAAGTGCAACTCCGCGTGGAGCCTGATCCCGCGTTCACCGGCACGCCCAGTGACTTCATTCCGAACCAGACCTTCCTTCAACCCGCCAGCGCGGGTGGAACTATCACCCGCGATGGAAGCGCGTGGCGGGTCAATTTGAAGCGCGCCACCAAAGACACTTTCGACAAACCGATTCCTCAGGGAAAATCGTTCTCTGGAATTCTCGCAGGTTCCACCGCGATTGAAGTTCCAGACACCGCTATCGCGAGCGCCCCCGCCCAGTCCCTCCCCCTTTCGAAGTATCTGCCCATCCTCGGCGGCATGCTGCTAGGCGGCCTGATTCTCAACCTCATGCCCTGCGTTTTTCCGGTCATCGGCCTCAAGATCATGGGCTTCGTCCAACAGGCCGGTTCCAATAGGAAAAAAATCGCCATGCACGGCGTCACCTTCGCGGCCGGAGTGCTTGCCTCCTTCGGCGTGATCAGCGGCATCCTCTTCGCCGCCAGAGCCGCGGCCGGCGGTGGTGCGGACTCCATCGGTTGGGGCTATCAGCTCCAGAACCCCTGGGTCGTGCTCGTTCTCATGCTGCTCATGTTCATCCTCGCGATGAACATGTTCGGCATCTTCGAACTCGGGACGTCCGCCACGTCGGTCGGTGGTTCGCTGCAATCGAAACAAGGTCTGGGTGGCTCGTTTTTCTCTGGAATCCTCGCCACCGTCGTCGCCACGCCCTGCTCGGCCCCCTTCCTCGGCGTCGCCATCGGCGCTGCGATCGCGCTGCCCGCGTTCCAGTTTTTCACGGCCTTCGCGGCCATGGCCATCGGTCTCGCGCTGCCCTATCTGATTCTATCAATTTTCCCGAATCTGATCAACTTCCTCCCCCGCCCGGGCGTCTGGATGGAAAGCTTCAAGCAGGCGATGTCGTTTTTCCTCTTCGCCACCGCCGGTTACCTGCTGTGGGTGTATGCCGGGCAGATCGGATTGGAAAACCTGCTGGGCCCGATCTTCGGGCTGAGCGGCATCGCAATCGCCGCCTGGATCTACGGCCGCTGGAATCTCCCCCACCGCCCTGTTGCCACCCGCCGGACGGCGCTTGCATTGACGATCTTCTTCGCCGTCGGTGGATTCATGCTCATCAAGCCCCCGCAGAAATCCGCGCTGGTTTGGGAAAAATGGTCACAGCAGACCGTTGATGACCTGCTTGCAAATGGAACTCCCGTTTTCATCGACTTCACCGCCCAGTGGTGCGCCACCTGCCAGGTAAACAAGCACCACGCCTACGACGCTGAGGTCGTCGCGCTGATGAAACAAAAGGGAATCGTCACACTCCGGGGAGACAAGACGAACGCCAATCCGGAAGTCGATGCGAAGATCCAGGAGCTTCACCGCGCGGCGATTCCCGTCAATGTCCTGTATGTTCCCGGCAAGGCACCGATCATCACTCCCGAGCTTCTATCACCTAGTTATCTCAAGGAGCTTTTCACCAAGGAAGTCCCCTCTCCTGAGCCAGACAAATAATCAGGAAATGCCCTTCAGCCGCCTCCGGACGGCTTCGAGCGCGGCCTGGCTCACTGCCAGCTTGAAATCCTTCCTGTTGCGCGGGTGAAAGGTTCGGAACGACGTGGTCTCCCCACCCTTCGCCGCCACGGCGAGCCACGCCGTGCCGACAGGTTTTTCCCCAGTTCCGCCGCCAGGTCCGGCGATTCCTGTCACTGAGACCGCCATGCACGCGCCGCTGGCACGCAGCGCTCCATCCGCCATCTGGCGGGCCACTGTTTCACTAACCGCGCCGTGTGCTTCGATGTCGGAGGATGAAACGCCTAACATTTGAATCTTCGCTTCGTTCGCGTAAGTCACGAAGCCGTGGGTGAAAACCTCGCTCGCGCCCGGAACATTTGTGATCCGGTGGGAAATGAGTCCGCCTGTGCAGCTTTCCGCCGTCGCCAGCTTCATCCCGCGCTCTGCCATCAGCCTTACAACCGTCTTCTCTAGCGAAGACCCGTCATCACTGATCAGATAACGCTCGAAGCGCTCAAGAGTAATCTTCCGCCCCTCGGCCAGCGTTTCGGGATTTCCTATCAACCGCAGGTCCACCTCGCCGATGTGCGCGCAGTAGCCGTATTCCAACCCCGGCACTTCCGACAAGCGCTGGTCGATGCCTTCATGGAAATCACTCTCGCCGATGCCGGTAAATTTCAACTCCAGTGCCGCGTTCGCCATATCCAATCCGGCCAGGGCCTTCAGCCGCGGTGCCACCTCGCCATGAAACATCGGATAGAGCTCGCCCGGCGGTCCGGGCAGGAGAAACACCGCACAGTCTGAACGCCCGTTGAGTCTCGGCGGGACATACACGCCAGGAGCGGTGCCGTTCGCGTTAGCCAGAACATCGGCCCCCACCAGCGTCAATGCCTGCTTGCGGTTGGCCTCCGCCATCGGGCGATCACGCAGGGCGAAAAAATTCTCGATAGAGTGCAGCGCGGCCTCGTCGGTGATCAATTCCAGCCCAAGCACTTCCCCCGTGATTTCGCGGGTGAGATCATCGCTGGTCGGGCCGAGACCGCCGGTGACGATGATGGCATCCGAACGCATAATGGCTTCCTCTAGCGCCTCACGGATCGCATCGCCATCGGGCACCGTCGTCTGGCGGGTGATGCGCAGGCCCAGCTTGAACAGCTCGCGGCCAAACCATGCACCGTGCGTATTCAGAGTAGTGCCAAGCAGAAGTTCGGTGCCGGTGTTGAGGATCTCGATGCGCATCGGTGCATTTTCAAACGATGATGCCATCCGATCAAGGACTGATATTCCAACGGTTCAATCTGGCAGCCACGAACCAAAGCACCGCCGGAACCACGAGGCTTAGCGTGAACGCCCAACCCGGTGAAACATGCCCCGCCTGCCCGATCGCGGCGAAGAGGAACCCCATCGGCAGGCTGCCGCAGGCCAATGATGTTAGGAATTGTCCGAACGGCATGCGGACCAAACCCGCCATGCAGGAAACCGCCTCAGGCAGGATCGGCAGCGCTCGCGACAAGGCCACCACCCAACCGCCGCCTTTGGCAAACAGCAAGCTACCCTTTTCAAAATCCCGGTCGCCCAACCAGCGTCGCGCGAGGCGTTCACCAAACAACCGGCCCACGCCGTAGCCAGCCAGACCGGCGCACATCAAACCAATACCCGCAATCAACCCGCCGAGAACCGTCCCATAAATGAAACCCAACGCCGAGACCACCACCGTGCCGGGCACCGGCAATAACAGATCCGCTGTCAGCAGCAGGATCCCCGCCGCCCAGGCCCACGGACCGGCTCCCTCCAACCAGCGGACGCTGCCCTCCAGCGTAAACTGCGTTTCCCACCCTGCCCCCCAGATCATCCAGGTGGCGAGAACCAAAGCGGCGAGCGCGAGAAAGAACCAGAGCAGTCTCATAACACACAGGGCGGTTCAGCCTGACATCAGCGAATATCAGGCGTAGCCAAGCCACGGGCCCAGCCATCGTTCCGCATCAGCGGGAGTCATGCCCTTGCGCTTTGCGTAGTCCTCGATCTGGTCCTTCTGAAGTTCTGAAATGGCGAAGTAGTGGCTCTCCGGATGCGAGAAATAAAGCCCGCAAACCGCAGCGCCGGGGTGCATCGCGCAGCTTTCAGTGAGAGTGACGCCGGTTTCTGCGGACGCCCCTAGCAGGTCAAAAAGGCTTGGCTTCTCGGTGTGATCCGGCTGCGCAGGGTAGCCCGGCGCGGGGCGGATACCCTGATAGTTCTCGTGGATGAGCTGGTCATGCGTGAGTTCATCTTCGGTTTCATAACCCCACTCGACGCGGGCCTTGTGGTGGAGGTATTCGGCAAAGGCCTCGGCGAAACGGTCGGCGATCGCCTTAACCATGATCGCACCGTAAGGATCGATTTCCTTATCCAGTTCCTCCGCGAATTCGTGCGCGCCATGGATACCGACGACGAATCCGCCGACGTAGTCTTGAATGCTGCGGGCGATGTTATTTTCGGGGTTCAGGAATGATGGGGACATTCGCGGCGACCGGTGATCGCCGCTACATGGCGCCACCCAGTCTGATAGTGCGACGTTCGGCTTTCCGGAATCCTTCTTGAGCTGCTGCCGGAGGCTGTGGAAACGGGTGCGCTCGATGCTCCGCGACTCGTCGGTCCAGACAATGATATCATCGCCGTCCGAGTTCGCCGGAAAAAATCCATAGATACCTTCTGCGTGGCAGCGGTTCCCGTCGATGATGCGGTCCACCCAGAACAGCGCGTCCTGATAGAGCTTACCGGCTTCAATGGCACCTTCGGCATTTTTGGTCTTGAGTGTCTTCGTTTCGCGATCCCACACGCCGCGCAGCTCCCATGAGTGGAAAAACGGTGTCCAGTCGATGAACTTGGCGAGTTCGCGCAATGAAGGGCTCTTGATCGTGCGGGTGCCGGTGAACGCTGGCACCGGCGGCGTGTAGCCGGTCCAATCGAACTTCGGTCCGGCAGCGCGGGCCTCGGCGAGTGATAGAGTTTCTTTTTTTGGCCCACCGAGGAAATTGTCGCGGAGCTTTTGCTGCTTCACTTTATTCTCAACACCAAAAGCATCGCGTTGGTCTTTTGATAGAAGCGACGTTGTCACCGGAACCGAACGCGAGGCATCAAGCACATGAACCACCTGCCCGGAATAATGTTGGGCGATCTTGATAGCGGTGTGCGCGGCGGAGGTGGTCGCTCCGCCGATCAGCAATGGCACTTTGAAACCAAGGCGTTCCATTTCCTTCGCGACGTGGACCATTTCGTCGAGCGATGGCGTGATCAAACCGGATAGACCGATCACATCCGCACCGAGTTCGACGGCTTTTGCCAGAATCTTGTCGCACGAAACCATCACGCCCATGTCGGTGACTTCAAAGCCATTGCAGGAAAGCACCACGCCCACGATGTTTTTCCCGATGTCATGCACATCCCCCTTTACGGTAGCGATCAGGAAACGTCCGGCAGAGCGCGCACGCTCGGCAAGTTTCAACGCCTCTTCATCAGTTAGCGCCGGGTTCTCTGCCATGAGAGCGGCGATGTCGCCCGCTAGATATTCCGCCTTGTCGGCCTCCATGTAGGGGAAAAGCCATGCGACCGCTTTCTTCATCACGCGGGCGGACTTGACGACCTGCGGAAGAAACATTTTCCCCGCTCCGAACAGGTCTCCGACGACTCCCATGCCATCCATCAGCGGGCCTTCGATGACTTTCAGTGGGCGCACATATTTGATGCGAGCCTCCTCAGTGTCTTCGTCGATGTATTTGTCGATGCCACGAAGCAACGCGTGTTCGAGGCGTTTTTCCACCGGATCGTTCCGCCATGTGAGATCCTCCTCGATCTTCCTGCCGCCGACGTTCTTGTAACTTTCGGCAAGCTCCAACAGACGCTCGGTGGAGTCAGTGCGGCGGTTGAGCAGCACGTCCTCTACGCATTCGAGCAGGTCTTTGGGAATTTCATCGTAAACTTCGAGCATCCCGGCATTTACGATACCCATATCCATGCCCGCGTTTCCGGCATGATAGAGGAAGGCGGAGTGCATCGCCTCGCGCACCTTGTTATTACCACGGAAGGAGAACGAAATATTGGAAACGCCGCCGGAGACTTTCGCCCCGGGGAGGTTTTCCTTGATCCAACGGGTGGCGTTGATGAAGTCGATGGCGTAATTGTTATGCTCCTCGATGCCAGTCGCGACCGTGAGGATGTTGGGATCAAAAATGATATCGTCCTGATTGAAACCGACCTCATCGACGAGAATCCGATAGGCACGCTCGCAAATGCGGATCTTCTCCTCATAGCTCGCCGCTTGGCCGTTTTCATCGAATGCCATGACCACTACCGCCGCGCCGTAGCGCATGATGTGGCGGGCCTGCTTCTTGAAATTCTCCTCGCCCTCCTTGAGCGAGATGGAATTCACGATGCCTTTGCCTTGCAGGTATTTGAGGCCTTCTTCAAGAATTTCCCACTTCGAGGAGTCCACCATGATCGGCACTTTTGCGACGTCCGGCTCGCCTTGCAGAAGACTGAGGAAACGCGCCATCATCGCCTTGCCGTCGATCAGGCCATCGTCGAAACAGATGTCGATCACGTTGGCGCCGTTGCCAACCTGTTGGCGCGCGACTTCGACCGCGGCTTCCAGATCGCCGGCTCTAACCAGCTTCGCAAACTGTGGCGAGCCAGCGACATTGGCACGCTCGCCGATCATGAGGAAGCGCTTGTCGGAAGTGTGATTGTAGGCCTCGGTGCCGCAAAGGCGAAGGGCGTGGGGAATAGTTTTCATATTAAGAAGAATCAACCGCAGGGACGCGGAGGTCGCAAAGGGATCGCTAAGTTAAGATGGGAAGTTATGGACGAGACGTTTGATTCCGTCTTTAAGGCGGACGGTATGAAAGTTGATCAAAAGTCCGAGGTGGTTGTCTGACATTCGCAGATAGGTGAGGAGTTGGACTGGATGGACCGGCAACAGTGTTTCGACGGTCTTGAGTTCGATTACCAAACGGTTTTCAACAAGCAGGTCGGTTCGGTAGGCTTCGGGAACCACCAAATCCTTGTATTTTATCGGGAGGAGCAACTGCCTAACTGACCTTAATCCGCGCAACTGCAGTTCATGTTGAAGACTCAGCTCATCAGTTGACTCCAACAACCCCGGCCCAGGGTCGCGATGAACCTCAATGGCCGCACCAATCACCTCGTTGGAAAGTTTGTTCAAATAGTCCTTCATATTCCTTTGCGTCCCTTCGCGACCTTAGCGCCTTTGCGGTTAATCTTACCGAATCACTGGAATCTCGCGCGGTGCGAATTTCGCGACAGCCTGCGCAATCGCGGCGACGTGTTCGGGCGTGTTTCCACAGCAACCACCCGCTAAGTTGAGCAGGCCAGCTTTGGCGAATTCAGCCATGTAATCATACATGTGCTTCGGTTCGAGGTCGAAGCCGGTGGTAGCGAGAGGATTCGGCAAACCGGCGTTCGGATAGCAGGAAATGCAGGTGGCGGCGCAGGCTGATAGTTCTTCCAAATGCGGTCTCATCAGGTCCGGCCCGAGCGAACAATTCAGCCCAATGGCCAGCGGCTTCACATGGGCGAAGGCGTTCCACAATGCTTCAACTTTCTGCGCAGAAATCATCGTTTCCCCACCGAGCCCGACTGCCGCCGAAACGATCACAGGCAGACGGTAATTTTTTTCAGCGAAAATTTCCTCAATGGCCACGCACGCGGCCTTGGCGTTGAGCGAATCGAAAATCGTCTCGACCATCAGGATGTCGCAGCCGCCTTCTATCAAACCGAGAATCTGATGGCGGTAGGCTGCGAGCACCTGATCGAACGTCACCACGCGGAAGCCGGAATCATTCGCATCCGGCGAGTTGCTGAGCGAAACAGTCAGCGGTCCGATGGCTCCGGCGACGTAGCGCTTGCGGCCAGTGT
The DNA here is from genome assembly GCA_038204755.1 of Verrucomicrobiales bacterium. Taxonomy (GTDB): domain Bacteria; phylum Verrucomicrobiota; class Verrucomicrobiia; order Verrucomicrobiales; family Akkermansiaceae; genus Luteolibacter. The sequence continues at coordinate 14,218 of JBBRCO010000012.1, read as the reverse complement.
CGGTGCCGACGTCATCCGCCCACTTGCGGCAGAGGCGGGAGGACTCGACGTTCATTTCCCATGCTAGATCGTTCAGGAAACTGTCTTCGAGGATCTTCTGGAAAAACTCCGGGTCCTTGCGACCGCCCTTTTCACGGGGGTCCTCGACGAAAAACTCACTCTGCGCGATGCCGGTCGCGGAGAAGGTGTTCGTCTCGCAAATGTCCGAGCCCGCCTCGTAGAAGCGCTTGTGGATGTCGCCGATGACTTCCGGGCGGGTGATGGAAAGGATGTCGCCATTGTTGAGCAGATCCTTCTCGTTATCCACGAAACGGGAGCTGCGGGCGTCGGCCTCGTTGAGACCGTAAGTCCGGATCGTGGTTCCCATCGCCCCGTCGAGGACGAAAATTCGCTCGGTGAGGGCGCGTTGGATTTCAGCGGTTGCGTCGGCCTGTGGCATGGCGGGACGGTAGTCATGAAACGCCTCATTTCAAGAAACAAATCTTCATATCTGGATATGATGATGGGAAGTGGGAATAAAGAGGACGACGGCCACAACCCGACTTGTTGAATCAGCCTCGCCCCATTCGAGGAAAAACTCCGGCCATGAGCGAAGCGGCGGCGGTCGCGGGATTGGCCGAGTTTCCCGACGCAGCGGTAACTTTTTTTGACCGCCGTCTCTTCCAAGCCTGGCACACCTGCAAAGCCGGAACCAAATGCTGATAGCCAGCGTTGACCGTCGGGCATCCATTGAATCAAACATTTGACAAAACGCTACCGCCCCCGAGTCTTTCCACGGAAGGTTTAGCCCAATCTGATCCCCTCTCCCAGCAAGTCCGCATGAGCTCCTCTGCCAGCCAATCCGTCCGCGCCGTGTTGATCCCTTGGGTCTTCGCGGTTGTCGCGCTGTTCGGATTGAATGCCCTTGCTCCGGACCGTTCGCTCGTGAAAAAGAGCGATTCCTCGGATGAAATCGGCCTTTCCCAAACCGCGCACAACATTCAGGCACCGGGACGAATCTTCAATCCACTGGTCTTCCTTGCAGATGATCCCTCCGACGGCATCGGGCTTCTGCATTCATCTTCGGAGTTCCTGTGCATCGAATTCCGCAGGGACTTTCCGCTGGTTCGCTCCCTCCGAGGCGAGGTCCAGGGGCGCGCGCCTCCTACTGGAGCGCTTTTTCGAATGTAAGCCGCCCGCGTCGGCCTCGTCAGGTGACTGCGAGTCATTCGATACCGCGGGTCCCATTTGATCCCGGAAATTCCCACCCGTCCTGAAAACGTGGTCATGCACCCTGCCCGGCCAACTCGTGTCGAGCTAACACCCTTCCCTCTGGCAGCATCCTTCCATTCCAATTTCCATCCGATGAACACTTTCCTATCCATTTCAAAACATCCATCCGCTCCGTTCCTAACGACGCACATCAACTTCTATCCCACCCGCCAGTCATGATCAAGTGGCTTTTCCCAAAAATCATCGGCGGCAAGAACGAGCGCGAGGTGAACCGCATCCGCCCGACCGTCTCCCGCATCAACGAGATAGAAATGGTCCTCCAACACGAGCCTGCCGAAAGACTTCTCCAGCGCACCGCCACCTGGCAGAACCATCTCGCCCGCTATCACTCGTTGAACGCTCCGACGAAGTCGCAGATCGAACAATTGGACGAAACCGGACTCCGCGATGCCGCCATTGCCATCGACTCCCGCCTATCCCTGCTTCGCAAGGAATTCCCGTCACTCCCGGAGGACATCGCCGCTACGGTGGAGTCGGTTGAAAACGCGAAAGCCGCCTTCCATCAGATCGAAGGAAACTTCGGAAAATCCCGCGCAAAGTATCTGGAGACGATTCTTCCCGAGGCCTATGCCGTCGTCAAAAACGCCGCCCGGCGCCTCTGCGGCAGTGAGATCAGCGTCAACGGGCAAACCATGAAATGGGAGATGGTCCACTTCGACGTCCAGCTCATCGGCGGCATCGCCGTCCACCGCGGGATGATCGCGGAAATGCAGACCGGTGAGGGAAAAACCCTCGTCGCCACCCTGCCGGTCTATCTGAACGCCCTCACCGGCCTCGGCGTGCATGTCGTCACCGTCAACGATTACCTCGCAAAACGCGACTCCGGGTGGATGGGCGCGCTCTTCCGCTTCCTCGGACTAACGGTCGGCTGCATCGAGAACCAAATGTCCCCCTGGGAACGCCACGAGGCCTACGCGTGCGACATCACCTACGGCACCAACTCCGAGTTCGGCTTCGATTACCTCCGCGACAACGGCATGGCCACTACCCGAAACGAGCAGGTCCAGCGCGGACACTACCTCGCCATCATTGACGAGGTGGATTCGGTGCTCATCGACGACGCCCGCACCCCACTCATCATCACCGGCGCGTCCGACCGAGCCACCGATCAATTCGACGTTCACAAGCCAGTCGTCGAGCAGCTCGTGAAACGCCAGACGGAGCTCTGTAACAACTTCGCCGCCGAGGCGAAGCGTTTGTTCGAAAAGGGCGACACCGCGGCGGCCGGCCTCACGCTGTTCAAGCTCAAGCTCGGCCAGCCGCGCAACCGGCAGTTCATGCGTTTCATGGAAGACCCGGAAATGCGTCGGCTGTTGGAAAAAACCGAACTGTCCTCGCAGCACGGGGCTTTCCAGAAGGATCTCTTCAAACTCAAGGAGCAGCTCTATTTTGTCATTGATGAGAAAAAGCACGATGCAGATCTGATGGAAAATGGCCGAAAGTTTCTATCACCCGGCGATCCGGATTCCTTCACCATCCCCGACATCGGCCCGCTGCTCGCCACCATCGAATCCGACAACGGTCTAACTAACGGGCGGAAGGCAGCCGCCAGAATGGAAATCCAGAACCAGTCGGACGCACAGGCCGGGAAAATCCACGGAATCTCCCAACTGCTCAAGGCCTTCTGCCTTTACGAACGCGACGTCCATTACGTCGTCCGGGATGACAAGGTCACCATCATCGACGAAAGCACCGGCCGCGAGATGGTGGGCCGCCGATGGTCCGATGGCCTCCATCAGGCGGTCGAGGCCAAGGAAAAGGTCACCATCGAAAAGGAGAGCCAGACCTTCGCGACCATCACCATCCAGAACTACTTCCGGCTCTATGAGAAGCTCGCCGGCATGACCGGCACCGCCGAAACAGAAGCCGCGGAGTTTCACGATATCTATCAACTCGACGTGCTGCCGATCCCGACCAACTCGCCCAACATCCGCATCGATGAGAACGACCAGATCTTCAAGACCCGCCGCGAGAAGTTCAACGCGGTCATTGAAAAGATCGAAAAGGCACACACCAACGGCCAGCCGGTCCTTGTCGGCACCGCCTCCGTCGAATCCTCGGAGACCCTCTCCCGCCTGCTCAAGCGGGCGAAGATCGCACACTCGGTGCTCAACGCGAAGTTTCACCAACAGGAAGCGGAGATCGTCGCCCTCGCCGGGCAGCGTGGTGCGGTCACCGTTTCCACCAACATGGCCGGCCGCGGCACCGACATCAAACTCGGCGATGGCGTGCCCGCACTCGGCGGACTGTTTGTCATCGGCACCGAACGCCATTCGTCGCGCCGGGTGGACCGCCAGCTCCGCGGCCGTTGCTCGCGCCAGGGCGATCCCGGCCGCTCGCAGTTTTTCATTTCCCTCGAAGACGATCTGATGCGCAACCACGCGTCACCGGACCGCATGGCAGCTCTGATAGAGCAGGCTGCGAAGCCCGGGAAATCTTCGTCGCTCGGCACGCTCGTCGAGACCGCTCAAAGGAAGGTCGAGCAGCGGGACTATCAGGGGCGCAAGCGCGTGCTCGATTTTGACGACGTCATGAACCTGCAGCGCGAGATCGTTTACGGCTACCGCAATGAGGTGCTCACCACAGAGAACACCCGCAGGCTGGTTCACGACATCATCGCGGAAATCATCCCCGCGGGCGTTCAGCGGCATCTCGCCGAGTGCGATCCCTCCGATCCGGACCACAGCCAACTGTTGGACTGGATCCGCTCCACACTTCCTATCAGCATGGATCCGGACGCCCTGGATGATCAAAGCGCGGAATCAATCTCAAAGATGTTAGCGGCTAACGGACGGAGCGCCTATGAAACCCGGGTCTGCGGACTGCCGGTGGAAACACTGGAACAGGAAGAACGCCGCATGGTGCTCGCCGCCATCGACCGGCACTGGCAGGAACACCTCACCGACATGGACGAGCTGCGCGAAGGCGTTTACCTCCGCGCCCAAGGCCAGAAGGATCCGCTAGTTGAATACAAGAACGAAGGCTATGAACTCTTCGTCACGCTGATGGATGCGATCCGGCAGGACGCGTTGAAAAACCTGTTCCGTTCCGCCGCCGGCCTTGGAGCATTCCTCGCCCAGCTCCACAGCGGAACGCCGCCCGAGAGCACGCCCAAGCTCAGTTTCCCCGAGCGCAAGCCCTCGGAAACACCTGGCCGCAACAACGCCTGCACCTGTGGTTCCGGGAAAAAATTCAAACATTGCTGCGGTCGCTTCGCTTGATCAACGATCCTATAGGCAACACGAACCCATGCATGACCTGCCCCTCATCTCCACCATCGCCGCAGCATTCACTGCAGCATGGCTGCTAGGTCTGCTGACCCAGTGGCTGCGGTTGTCGCCCATCGTCGGCTACCTGTTGGCCGGAGTGCTCATTGGCCCGCACACGCCGGGCTTCGTCGGGGATGTGCATCTGGCCCAGCAGTTGGCGGAAGTCGGGGTGATTCTATTGATGTTCGGTGTCGGACTTCACTTCCATTTAAAGGACCTCATCGCGGTGAAAAACGTCGCCATCCCCGGCGCGGTCGGCCAGAGCCTGATCGCCACCGTGGTGGCGATGGTCGTGTTTTCGGCCTTCGGCATGCCATTGAAAACCGGAGCGGTGCTCGGGATGGCGATGGCGGTGGCCAGCACCGTCGTCCTGATGCGGGTTCTGATGGACGCGGAGGTTCTGAACTCGCGGCAAGGACATGTGGCGGTGGGATGGCTGATCGTGGAGGATATTTTCACCGTGATCCTGCTCGTGCTGATTCCAGTGTTAGGCACCGAGATCCATGCGGAAGGCGCGGCCAATGCAGTGGCCGGCCCGGGAGCGTTCTGGTGGACGCTCGGTATGGCCCTGGTGAAACTCGCAGTGTTGGTGGCCATCGTGCTGGTGGCCGGGGCGAAGATTGTTCCCTGGGTGTTGATAAGGGTCGCGCGGTTGAGATCGCGGGAATTATTCACGCTAACGGTTCTCGTGTTCTCCATCGCCATCGCCGCCGCGTCCTATTTCTTTTTTGGAGCGTCGATGGCGCTGGGCGCGTTCCTTGCCGGCATGGTGGTGGCGCAGTCCCCCGTCAGCCACCAGGCAGCGGCGGATGCCCTGCCGCTGAGAGATGCGTTCGCGGTTCTCTTTTTCGTCTCGGTCGGCATGCTGTTTGATCCTGTTTTCCTGATCGAACAACCGCTGATGGTGGCTGCGGCACTTGGAATCATCCTGATCGTGAAGCCACTGGCTGCGCTATTGATCGTGGCGGTGCTCGGTCATTCCGTCCGCACCGCGCTCACGGTGGCCATTGGTCTGGCACAGATCGGCGAGTTTTCCTTCATTCTATCCGAACTCGCGCGCAAGCACGGGCTGATGCCCGAGTCGGGCCACAACGTGCTGGTCGTGGCGGCGATCATTTCCATCACTCTCAATCCCCTGATGTTCCGCGCCTTGCCGAAGATCGAGGACGGTTTGAGGAAACGCCCGCGCCTCTGGCGTTTGCTCAACGGCCGCGCCGAACGCAAGGCCGCAGCGATGAATCTGGCAGACTCGGGTCCCGCACTCTCTGCGGAGGACGGGAAGCGGCTTGCCATCGTCGTCGGCTATGGTCCGGTCGGCCGCGCGGTACACAAGGCATTGCAGGATGCCGGGCTTTCCACCGTTGTCATCGACATGAACATCGACACCGTCACCGCGCTCCACGCCGGGGGGCAGGCCGCCATTTTTGGAGACGCATCGAATCAAGGGGTGCTGGAACATGCCGGAGTCGGACGCGCCTCGCATCTGGTGGTGACGCTGCCAAACGCGTCCTACCGGGCGGCGGTGATCACCGCCGCCCGCAACCTCAGTGCGGATATGCGGATTGTGGTCCGCGCGCGCTATTTGCAGGAACGCGAGGAACTGGAGCGCGGCGGCGTTACAGCAGCGGTCTTCGAGGAGGCGGAGGCAGCCGTCGCACTGGCACGCGTTGTCCTTGCTGATACGGGTGCCCGTCGCCCACCCGGTCCCATCAGCTAAACAGCTTCCGATCCAGCGTGCGGTATTGGATGGCTTCCAGAATATCGTTAGGCCGGATGTCCGGAGAACCTGATAGATCCGCCAAAGTCCGCGCGACTTTCAGAATCCGGTCATGCGCGCGGGCGGAGAAGTTCATTTCCTCCATGGCGTGTTCGAGGTAGCCGTTGCTTTCGGCATTGAGCTGGCAGTGCTGGCGGACCTGGCGGGAGCCCATGGCCGAGTTCGTCGTGTTCGAGGATTTTTTAAAACGTTCGAGCTGGATCTTCCTGGCAGCCACCACCCGCTCGCGGATGGTCTCGGATTTTTCGCCTGTGTTTGCATTGGACGACAGCTCGCGGAAATCGACGAGAGGAACCTCCACATGCAGATCGATTCTATCCAAAAGCGGGCCTGAGATTTTCTGGCGGTAGTTTTCAATCTGCCTGGTCGAGCAGCGGCACTCCCTTTTCATGTCTCCGTAGTAACCACAAGGGCAAGGGTTCATCGCGGCCACCATCATGAAGTTAGACGGAAACGTCAGCGATCCCGCAGCACGGGAAATGGTCACCACGCGGTCTTCCAGCGGACCCCGCAGCACCTCCAGCGTCTGACGCCGGAACTCGGGGAGTTCGTCGAGGAAAAGCACGCCATGGTGGGCTAACGAAACCTCGCCGGGTCCGGGATTCGAGCCACCGCCGAGCAGGCCGGCATCGGAAATCGTGTGATGCGGCGAGCGGAACGGCCGAGTTGTTAGAAATGCGCGCTTGGGATCGAGCAGGCCGGTGATGGAGTGGATCTTGGTGGTTTCGATCGCATCGTCCTCCGTCATGTCCGGCATGATGGTGGGCAGGCGCTTTGCTAACATCGACTTCCCGGTGCCCGGAGGTCCGACCATGATTAGATTATGGCTTCCAGCCGCAGCCACTTCGAGGGCGCGCTTCACATGGTGCTGTCCCCGCACCTCGTCGAAATCAACCTCGTAGCTGCGGTGGGAATTGAAAAACGCGCGGCGGTCGAGATGATAGGGCGGGATGATGATTTCCTCATCAAGAAAGTCCCACGCCTGTTTGAGATTGCGGATGGGAAAAACCTGGATGCCTTCGATCACGGCGGCTTCGGCGGCGTTTGCTTCCGGCACGAGCAAGCGTGTCCGGCCGCTGCGTTTCGCTTCCAAGGCGATGGATAGCACGCCCTTCACCGGCCTCACCGCGCCATCCAGACCGAGCTCGCCGACGACACAGCAATCATCCGCGTTGAAAGGCTTCGTCCCGCTGGCGGCGATCATTGCCAGCGCGATGGGCAGATCAAATGACGGCCCTTCCTTTTTCAAATCCGCCGGAGCGAGGTTCACCGTCTTGATACCGTCGTCCAGATAGAGCGCCGATGCTCCGATGGCGGAAATGACACGCTGCGAGGATTCCCGCACCGCTGCGTCCGGCAGGCCCACGATGATGACGATCGGCTTGTCCGCGCCGCGGGCGTTGACCTCGACCTCGACCTCCTGGGCATCGACACCGCGCAAAGCGGCTGAAAATAGACGGGTAATCATGTGAACAGTCAAATACTGCTTATTTCATCAGTGGCTGACAAGTGAAAAGGCAGCCCATTCTCCATCACTTCTGGCCATTCTTCGAACCAGAGAAATCGATGCTGGCACCACCATTCCGCCCAGCGCGGCAGACGCCGGAAAAACGGCGTTGCGCGGATCCCGCAGTTCTCCATGGACCAGCTCGCGCTTGATTTCCAGCCCGATCAGGAAAAAGAAAACCGCTATCAGTCCGTCGTTGATCCAATGGAGCAGCGACATGTGAATTCCGGTCCCGCCGGCGTTGAGGCCAATCGGCGTATGCCAAAACGAAGCAACCGCCGCAGACCAGAGCAAGTCGGCCATCGCCAGCGCCAGGGTGGTGCAGACCAGCAGGACCCTACCGCCCGCCGCCTCGACGTGAAAAAACCGGAGGAACGGGTGGGTCAAGCGGGCGATCATCGGCGTCGGTGTGCTGCCTCCGGGACTCACGGGATATTTGGCGTCTGGCAGGCATCCGGGAATTTTCATGTGAGTTGGGCCTCCGGTCGCGAGGAACGATCAAGCGGATCGGAGGCCGGGTTCCGGATCTCCGCCCGCGCCGCGTTCAGACAGATTCCGAACACACAGGCACAGCTTGATAGATAGATCCACAGCAGAAACGCCACGATGCCGCCCAGTGAGCCGTAGAGCACGTTAAAACGGGCGAAACTCGTCGCGTAAATCAGGAAAAGGATTCCGCCCAGCCAGAGAAGGACAGTCACGACCAATGCGCCCATCCAGACTTCAGCAAACCGGGTGCGCCGGCTGGGGGCCATTTTGTAGAGCATGACGAAGCCGTAAAACAGCACGAGCCACGGGATGATGCTGAAAACCAGCTCAAACGTCCACTTGGGGAGGTCGAAATAGGAGGTGAACCCGTGTCGGACGAAACGCGCCAGCGCAGGAACCAGAATGCCGATCACCGCGGCGCTCGCGGTGATGCCAAGCAAGGCCAGGCTCTTTAACGGCAGCAGCCACCAACTGTAAGTGGGCGAGCGCCAAACCCGGTTCGTCGTGCGGATCAAGGCACGCAGGAACTTCAACGCGCCCCATACCAATATCGCCAAAGCCACCACGTTGATTTCTCCGCGCGACTCAAGCAACCCGCGGATAGATGACAAGGCGCCTTCCCGCTGTGCAGGCGTCAGCGGGGTGTAGTGCTCGGCCCAGCGGATGAATTCGCGGACCGCCACCTCGCGATCCACGAACAGCGACCCCGCAGTCACTAGCAGAATGGCGGTTGGAAAAAGTGAAAGCAGCAGATAGAAGGCAAATGCTGCGGCGCGCTGGTCGCCATCCACTTCCACCCAGCGCTGCCGGGCCGTTTGGACAATTCGCCACGCTTCCGACTGCCTTGCGTCATGCCACCCATTTGTTATCCGTTCATCCTTCATCACGGATCGCTGACGAACGAAGCCAAAGCATCGAGAAAGAGGACGGCGTCCGCCGGGTCATGGGCGTTCAGCCGGGCGCAACCGGGAGCGGTTGCCGAGCCGACATGTACGGTGACCGCGGTGGGGCCTAGTTCGCGGAAAACATCCTCGTCCGTGGCATCATCCCCGAGGAAAACAACCGCATCGTCTGATAGATCGATGCGCCTCAGGATGCGCCGCAGGGCGAAACCCTTATTCCATTCTACCTGTGGGCGGAATTCGAATACTTTTTTGCCCTCGTGCATCCGCACCTGATCCGGCAGTGCGAGAGCATCGACGATGGCGCGGAGCTTGGGGAAATCCATCGCGTCCATCCGCCGGTAATGCAGCGTGAGTGACGCTCCCTTGTCCTCTAACTCCACTCCCGCGAATTCTCCGATGCTCGGAGCCAGCTGCTTGATCAGCCTCTTCAGGTGAGGACGGGCGGTAAACGCCGAACGGTGGATCCAGTCAAGATGGGCTCCGCGAAGTTCCAGTCCGTGGTTGCCGGCCAGAATCGCGTTTTCTACTGCCGGGCCAAGGCGCGATGCCAGGTCCGCGAGGCTGCGCCCCGAGAGAAATGCCAGCCTGACTCTTGGCAGCAGCGCCGCCAGCCTGGCCAAGACGGCCGGAGCTTCGGGACAAAGAACGGCATCTCCCGGATGATCGACCAACGGTGAAAGAGTGCCGTCGAAATCCGACGCGACCAGAATCCGGGAATGGCGCTTGATTTGTGCCCGCAATCCGCCCGGATGCTCGGTCCAATGAGGTCGCATGGTGGATCCTCGAAGTGGGGTGGCATTTGATTTATTAGATATCATCATCGTCATCGGTTTGTTCGACCCTCAACATGGTCATCAGCAGCCGGCCCGCCCAACGATAAACGTTCTGGTGGGCGACCTGTTCCCGCATCAGCCGCATGCGCCGTTTCTGGCGCCGCGGGCTCATCAGAAGCGCGCTTTCAATGGCTTTCGAGACTTCCTCAATCGCATAGGGATTCACCCCGATGGCGTGGTTCAACTCCCTTGAAGCGCCGGTAAAGACACTGAGAATGAGTACCCCGCGCTCGTCGCTGCGGCTGGCGAGAAATTCCTTCGCCACCAGGTTCATGCCGTCGTGCAACGAGTTCACCATGAAAAAATCAGCGAGCCGGTGGAGCGCGATCATGTCGATGCTACCGTGGTGCTCCTTGAGCAAGTAAACCGGCTGCCAGTCCGGCGTGCCGAAACGTCCGTTGATCCTCGCGACGGCCTCATCGACCGCGAGTTCTTCCGCCTGATAGCTGGCCAGATGGTCGCGGCTCGATACTGCGATCTGGACAAAGCAGACCTTGCCACGCCATTCCGCATGGTTTTCGAAAAAATGCTCGATCCCGTGCAGTCGCTGAGGAATCCCTTTCGAGTAATCCAGACGCTCGATGCTGGCTCCGAGTTTCCTGCCGCGCAGTCCTGGCAAGCGCTCATGCCACCGTGCCATCGCGGCGCTGACCTCCGGGGTCTGCGCCAATCGGTTGTCCTCCTCGAAATCAATGCTGATAGGAAACGGCCTTATTTGCGTCAGATGACCGCGCCGCGTGATTTCACCGCGATCCGTATCCACCCGCGCCTCGATGGACCGGTCCACCGTATCGAGGAAATTCTGGCAGTGATAGTGGATGTGAAAGGCCATCAGATCATTCCCCAACAACCCATCCAGCAGCTCTTCACCCCACGGGAAAGCACGGAACACCTCCCTGTTGGGCCAGGGAATATGCCAGAAATGGGCGCAGACGATCCGCCCGCCGCTCATCTCGCGGAGCATCCGCGGCAACAGGCAGAAATGATAGTCCTGGATGAAGACAAACGCCCGCTCGCCTTGGGCTTCCTGGAGCACGGCTTCGGCGAAGATCCGGTTGGCTTCCTTGTAGTCCCGCCAGTCATCGGGACGGAATTCCGGCCGGGTGAAAGTGATGTGGCACAACGGCCACAGGCCTTCATTTGACAAACCGTAATAGAACCCTTTTTCCAGTTCAGGTTCGAGCCAGACCCGCCGCAACTTGTAGCCCGGGTTCTCGGGCGGCACCATCACACAGTCGTTCCCGTCCACCATATCCCGGTCAGCCGTGCCGGAGCCATGTGCCACCCAGGTGCCGCCGGAGGCCATCATGATCGGATGCAGCGCCGTGGCCATCCCGCTTGCCGGGCGGATGCACTCGGCCGTCCCATCGGCCCGGCGGCGGTGAAGGAATGGCTCGCGATTGGAGACCACGATGAATTTCCGCCCTTTCAGCCGGAGTCCTATTAGATTGCGCAGTTGCTCGAAATTCCAAGTGTGTTCCATAAAATGAGAGGGTGTTTTCCATAGTTGCCTCGGTACAGAATGGGACGTCCCACGATACGCCCGGCATGGCCATGTCTTTCACCGGAGTTCTATAATCACCTCACGGTGCTCTTTCCAGCAGCGTATTTCGCGAGGATCCGGACTGACGCATTCGTCCAGCCGAATCCCGATTCGTTGGTGGCGTAACCGAAGGTAATGTCCTCACCTATTTCCGAAGAGCCGGTTAGCCCGTTGTATTTTTCAAACAACTGGCCGGTGCGTTCGAACTCGGTGGAGAGGGTGGTTAGAAATTTACCGGCAATGCGTGCGGCGTCCTCCGTGAAACCGTAGCGGCCCAGCCCTTCCACCGCCATCAGCACCAGCGGAGCCCACATGAACGGGGCGTCCCATTGGCAACCGGTGGTCGTGGTGCTGGTGAGCAAACCATGCGGAGTTTCGAAAAGATGCAGGTTGGACGCCACGCGTGCCGCCTGTGCGGCGGTGGCCCATCCCGCCCACAAGGGCCAGAAAGTGGTGGCATACGGATAGAGCCGCCGCTTCCGCTTGCTGAGCTGCCAGTCAAGGAATAGTCCGCCCGGCTCGTCCCAGAAATGCTTTTGCATGACCGAGGCGCGCTGCCCGGCGATTTCCTCCCAATATTCGATCGACTGGGGCGAAGCATCCAGCAGGCGGCGGATCTCGGCGATGTCCTTTTCCATCCGCCACAGCAGGGTATTGAGACACAGCGGCGCGAAATCCCGGATGCCCATGCCACACGGGCCGAAGCGGCCGGTCAGGTCGAAACCGGACTCCCGCACGGTATGGTCGTCCTTGTAGGCGGCGAGCGTCAGGCTGTCGGTGGACGCGTTATAACAGACTTGCGCCGTGGAAAGCTCGTCGCCGTGGACGCGCAGCCAGTCGCGCAACCGTTCATAGTGATTGCGGCCGCGGGCATCGATCTCGCCTTGCAGCACCTCGGGTGCAGGGCCCTCACCGAGGGCGAAGTAGCGGGAAAGCCCCAGCCCGGGAATGAATTGCGGCATGCTCGTCCAATAGGCGTGGTAACGCTCGACCTGAGGCAACGCGGCCCGCAGCCAATCGATGTCTTTGCCATCCTCAAACACCGCCAGCACCAAGCGCCCCAAAAACGGCGGATGCGAGCGGGTCAAACAATAAGTGCGGTTGCAATTGAGCACCGTCCCGTAGTGCTTCACCTGATAGAGTTGCTGGTCCGCGATCGACTCCGCCAGACCGACACGTCCTTCGCGAAGCAGGCCAACAGCGATGAAGTAGCTGTCCCAGCCATACATTTCGTTAAATCGACCGCCCGGCACGACGTAACGGCCAGGCAGATAGACCAGCCCGTGTTCCGTGATCTGTTCCGGCGCCCCGCTGAGAATCCGGATGTCGATCTGGCGGAAAGCGGCAGAATCCAGCGTCTTGCGCAACCGCTCGCGAACCCGTCTTGGATCTTCACTGGCGGAGACATACATGGGCCAACGGGTTCCTTCACCCGCCGCCAACTTCACGTCCTGCACCGCTTCCAAGGCAGCGCGGGTGCTCCGGATCAATTTCGGCCACATACCGGTCACATGGTGCTCCAACGCGGTGATCTTCGCCCGCGGGACACGTCTTTTGGTCTTGGATGCCATCCGCCCAACGTAAAACCAATGCCCCGCCATCGCAACCGGGAATGAATATCCTGTCGGGAATGAAAATCCGGTTGTCTCTATCTCATTCCACTCCCTCGCGCTCGCTCAAATCGACCTGCGCTCTCAAAACATCATGCAGGGTGACCACACCCAGAACGGTTGCTTCAGCCCCCTCGACCAGAACAATGAAGCCGCCTGTCGATTCAATGAAGCGGCTTTGGATTTTGCGAATAGTATCACGCGGGTGACACTTGATGGGAGGATCGATTTTTAGCGGTCGGTGTTCGGAAATGGACGATTCCATTTCGGCTCTGGAGGCGATCCCTATCAACAGCCTGTGCTCGATGACCGGGAAAAACCGATAAGGGTGATGTTGGAGCAGTTCCTCCATTGCACCCTCCGATTGATCCGCTATCACCACCGGATCAAATTGGGCGATCGCCGAAACCGGAAGATTCTGCCATCCGCGCCGAGACAAGCGCTCATGCCGCCCACGGCCAGCAACACTTGATCTCCGGGCGTCAACGGCAGGAAATTCGAACCAATGCCGCCAACGATGATGCCGCACATGGCTCCGAAAAACAGATTCGGTGAAAAAATCCCGCCACAGCCGCCCAGGCCGTATGAAATAATCGTGGCCACGAATTTTCCGACCAGCAGCACGGCCGCCAAGCGCCATGCCATCCGATGCCATCCGATGCCATCCCATGGGTGAGCGTCGGCTCATCGATCCGCTTCAGCTCAAAACGCCAGTTTCGCTTGTGGGACACCGCTGCCTGCCGCCTCGGAGCTCACCGAATTCAACAACCAGCCGGAGACGAGCGAACTAACGACGATGACCCCGAAACTCACTCCCGCGAAGTGCATCAAGCTGCCAGTCGCATGATCCAGGTTACAGAACCGATAAACCCCAGACCTCACTAAACGACCTCGATAAAGCCGAAGAGGTGAGCAAGTTAAGATCCCCCGAAATGGCGGTTTTTCCCGCCGGTTTTCGTTCCATGATCCCGGATTGCGGACTTAAAAAACATTGCCTGCCTGGTTGGCAGTGC
>JBBRCO010000011.1:0-41207 GCA_038204755.1 Verrucomicrobiales bacterium | reverse complement strand
GGATCGTCATATCCAACATACATCGGCACAAAATAATTTCTGCCGTTGCCGGTGTTCCTAACGGGAAAATCACTCCAAATCGATTTGTAGGTCACGCCACCGAGAATTTCCCAGACGGCTTGAACATAATTCCGACTCATGAAATTCGTGCCAATGTAAGAGGCGTGTGATTCGTTATTCAACAACACGGGATTTCCGGTATCCGTAGTTGAAGCAAAGTTCTGGTAGCCACCCAAAACTTCAAGGGAACCGCTGTTCTTGACCTCGAAGGCTATCCGATCCGCCTCTGTCTTCCAACCCAGCACCCACATCGTACCGCCACTGACGATGAAGTTGGTGGAGGTGCGCTGCTCTTCATTGATGCTACGGGCGTAAATCGTGGAATTGGACGGACAGAAACTGCTCAGATCGCCACCCGAAAGTGTGGCTGCATTTGAAATATGCGCTACCACCGGAGACGTTGTCGTGACCGAGTATCTCATTCCACAATACCGGGCTACCAATGTCCGGGGCTGCGAGATGGTGATCGGCATTTTGTTGTTGGTATGCTCGATAAACAACGGGTCGCTGGAAGCCGCATTGACATTAAAGCCTATGTTGATGGTGCTTTCCTGATGCATGAAATCCATCTGCTTGACGGTGGCTGGCACCGTAAAGGCGGATCCCGTTGTCACTGAATAGGTTTTCGGGAACAGGATCGCAGGCTTTCCGGAATTCAATGCCGCCTGAATTTTTTGTGCGTCTGTTCCTGTGTAATCTTCCGGAGTGGTCCAGTTAGCGACATTGCTTTCCCAAGGAACCAACGGCATTTCACTCACAGGCAAATTAAGGGACTGGGGACGAATGTTCGGATCAAATTGGTAAACCGCGCCAGTCATGTATTCCCCAATGTTGCCGGTGGCTACAGCAGATCCATTCACCGAGATGGTCGTGCCGTATCCAGATGCCGTTACATTACGGGCAAAAAGCTGATGCTTGGTGGTGTCGGTGACTGTCAGTGCGGCATTCCCGGCAGCCCCACCGCCGAAATTCGAATCCAACACGACCACTTGGGCCCCGTCGCCGTTGACCACTAATCCTGGCACTGTATTGGTACTGTTTACCTTTCTGAAGTTTGCGGCTGCGCGACTCACTTGAATGCCCGCCACCGTCTGACCACTGAGCGTGAGATACTCAAAAGTCGGCTGGGTTTCGGGCACGTGATCACAGCGGATACCATGGGCAAAACCCTGAACAGTCAGGTCGGAGAAATGACCCTGAATAGACCAAACTCCCGCTACAAAGCCGAACCCGGCATACCCTTGACCGTCACCTGATCGGACGGTGACATTGTCCATGGAACATCCGTTGGCACCCATGAAGACCACGCCGATGGCACCCGGATTACCCGAACCGGTATCGACAGTGAGATTCCGTAACAGATTGCTCCACATGATATTGCCCTGCTGCGTGTAGCCAGCCCGTGCCCATGCCAGGACCGCCTTCGGTGTGGTGACCGATCCGAATCCGGCACTGTTGTTCTTGAGCTTTATGGTGGTGTTCTGGCGATTCTGGCCCACCCAGCGGACCCGGCAGAAAGAGTTCAGAGTGGCTTTGGACGCGCTGTAGATGATGGTGTCCGAAACCAGATACGTGCCGGTCGGCAGATAAATAGTTTTCTTGGGATTACGTCCTGCGGCGATTTCCGTGTAGATATAATCCATCACGGCGACAAATGCGGCCGTATCATCGGTAACGCCATCGCCCGTCGCATTATAAGGGGCGTTTTTCAAGTTAATGACCGGGCCGCCGTTCTCCGTAAAAGCTTTGGTTGGATAAACGATGTTCATGGGGATGTTCCGGTCTCCAGACGTGGCTTGGACCGAACCATCAACTGCGAGATCGTCAAGCTTCCAAATGACCCGGGCACCGGAATTTGTTGCGGTCAGTGTAAAAGTCACCGGTGCGGAAACGCTTTGAAGGGCACTGATGGCACTGAGGTCAAAACTACGCAACACGGCGACGGCACCAGGGGACGACAGGTTATTCAGCGTGACCGAACCGGCATTAACGATGGCACCGGTTCCAATTTTGTAGGAAAGGGCAATATTGGTGTTGTTGAACGCACCATCTCCTCCCCAAATGCTCAGCGTGCTCAAATCAAACAGACGCTGTGAATTGGGAGTGAAGATGAATGACAGGGTTTTGGTCGTGCCATTCCCATCAAAGATACCGATGGGATTGCCACTTGGCGTATTGGCTGTTTGGGTGGCGCTGCCATTGAAATTTGACGCGAAATTCCATCCAGATGAGGTCAGGTTGGAAACCGTGGCATCCGTTGTGGCGACAGTGGGGGCAGCGGTTCCGAACTTGTAAACGGACAATTGGCCTGCTGCGAAACTCGACACGGTTCCTGAACAAAACAGCAGAAAGGCGAGCAACCTGCAAAGAGGATGTGAACGCGTGGCTGGCAGGACTTTCATGGATGGTTTCTCCTGTTTGTGGGCGATTAGATCCCAGCCTTGGGAATTCCCGGTACTGGCAATAATCCGACGTTTGATCATTCCCGAAAGTGGTGGAGCTATGCTCATTTCCCTATTGGGACTATCCGGACAACCAAGGGGTTTTCCGGGAGTATTCTTGTAAAACGATTTGGCTCGTTCCGCCTTTTGAAGATAGGTTTTGAACCAGCCGACGGGCTTGCGATTTGTATTCATGGGGTTTTAATGTTGTTGTTGTTGGTTTGTGGGTTATTTGTTCTGGGAGATTAGCGTTTTGGGTGATTGATCGGGATGCGTGTTCGATGACTCGACGAACCGCGCGTTGCTCTTAGAAGCTAAAATAGATTCTTATACTGACCGTATGGAATTTGCTTTTTGCGGGAGACGCCTGAAACAGCCGTTGGGCTGGACCGGAGGGCATGAAGAAAGGGAAGGAAGAGGTGTTTCACAGAGACAGTGGAGGTGCTTCGGCATGAAGAATCCCCAGTCGATGCCTGTACCCAGTCGATGCCTGTACCCAGTCGATGCCTGTATCTAGCGAATTCGGAGGGTTTATGGGTTTATCTATTGGGCTGGAGCGTAGCTTTCCGGACCGCTTTGCCAAGAAATATTTCACAGCAGTTTTTTTGACCGCAGGGCGGCGTCAGGTGTATTCAAGTGAATGGGTTCATGGTGAACAAGGTCATAGCTTTCCGGTTTGCATAAGAGCTGAATGAATGGCGGTTTTCTCAGTTGGCCGGAAGTGATCAGGCGGCCTTGTAGTTGACCTTGTCGGTTGCGGTGGATTCGAGGAAACCGGATTGGACAAAGGTTTTGATGGTCTCCCCGATGAATTATGAATTCCGGTTCGGCGTTGATCAGGGCGGATCGTTCGCCCGGCATGCCAGCGGCATGAAAGCGGGACAGGTCTTTACTCATGCTCCAGCCGCGCCGCCCCAGCGTCACCGGGACCGGCGATGACAATCCCGAAGGCCGCCGCGCCAACCGCCGCACCGGGATCTATCTGGATTTCTGACAAAACGCGTCCCGCACGTCGCGCGTCCCTAGCTGCACCGTCTTCCTCCTCTCCCGGATTTTTTCCTAACTGGCCATCTTTTTAAAAGGTTTCGGCGCCTACGCTGGTATTCAGGATACCGCAATGACCGTCGCACGATTCCTTTTTTCATCCAGCTTTGCCCTTATTGGATTGAGCGCTTGCGTGGGGCGCTCTCCGCTCAACCGTCAGAACGTGTCCCTGCCTGCTGATTGGAAAAACGCCGCTGGTTTCCCGGTCGCCTCGCCTTCGCGCGACCTTTCCCGCTGGTGGAACCGTTTCGGCGATCCCACGCTTTCCCGCGTCATCTCGGATGCACTCCAGACCAGCCCGGACATGGCCGCCGCCGTCGCACGCGTGAAGGAGTCCCGTGCCCGCCGCGATGTGACACGAGCCTCGCTCTTTCCCTCGCTCGGCGGCTCGGCCTCGTCTTCCTACCGCTCCACCCGCGCCGACAATGTGGGATCAGTGGACGTCGATTCTTACTCCGCCGGGCTTGATGCCTCGTGGGAGGTCGATCTTTTCGGGAAAAACCGCAGCGCCGTAGCAGCGGCATCCGCCGGGCTCGGGGCCACAGAGGAAAACTATCACTCCGTCCAGGCCGCCCTCGCCTCGGAAATCGCCATCGCCTACATCAGCCTGCGCACCACCGAGGCCCGTATGGAAATCGTCCGCCGCACCATCAGGACGCGCGAGGAAACCACCCAGCTCGCCCTCTGGCGCACCCAGGCCGGCGAGGCGGATTCGCTCGAATCCAGCCAGGCCGTCAGCAGCCTTGAGCAGGCGCGCGCCGCCATTCCCTCGCTGGAACAAACCGCCTCGCAGACCCGCAATCTCCTATCACTTCTCGCCGGTCGCACGCCCGGCAGCCTTGATGGCATGCTCTCCGCCGCTAACAAGGGCGTCCCCGAGCCGCCGCGCAGCCTCGCCGTCGGCATCCCTGCGGATACCGTCCGCCAGCGGCCCGACGTGCGCATCGCCGGCTATCAGCTACTCGCCGCCGCCGCCAATGTCCGCACGGCGGATGCCGGGCGCTATCCTTCGCTCAATCTGTCGGGTTCGCTCGGGCTGAACTCGCTGAGCACCGGCAAGCTCTTCAATCCGCAAACCTCCACCCTCGGCCTCGCCGCCGGCATCACCAGCCCGATCTTCGACGCCGGACGCATCCGTGCCAACATCGCCGCCGAGAGCGCCGCCGAGGAGCAGGCGTTCCAAACCTATCGCGCCACCGTTCTAACCAGCCTGTCGGAAACCGAGGACGCCCTGACCGCCTGCCGCCGCACCGCCGAGCGCATGGAAATACTCGGGAAAGCCACCGTCGCCGCCCGCGAGGCGGATCTGCTCGCCCGCCAGCGCTATCAGGCGGGTGAGATCGACTTCCTCACCGTGCTCGAAACCCAGCGCACGCTGCTCGGTTTGGAGGATAGCCTGCTCTCCATCCGGTCCGACCGCACCAACTCCTACATCGAACTTTACAAGGCCCTCGGCGGCGGCTGGTCTGCCGGCTCTTGAGAGTGTTTTCCATCATCTATCAAATTTAATGACATTGCCCGATTCATCAGAAGATCTCGCCACCATCGTCGCCAGCGGAGCCTCGCGCCCGGTGAGAAAATGGATTTATATCACCATTGCCGCGGCCCTGACCGGCGCGGGCGTGTGGTATTATCTGGGGCACCGCGGCAATGGCGAGCAGAAGACGGACTATCAGACGGAGGACTCCAAAATCGGCCGCATCTCGCTCATTGTCACCGCAGCCGGGAACCTCGCTCCGACCAACCAGATCATCGTCGGCAGCGAGCTCTCCGGGACTGCGAAGGAAGTGCTGGTGGACACCAATGATCAGGTAAAAAAAGGCCAGACCCTCGCCAAGCTGGACACCACCAAGCTCGACCAACAGACCGAGCGCAGCCGCGCCGCCCTGCTCGCCGCCAAGGCCAGGGTCAGCCAAGCCGAGGCCACCGTCGCAGAAAGCAAGGCCGCGCTCGCACGCCAGGAGGAGCTCCACGAACTCAGCGGCGGGAAAACCCCCTCCCGCGCCACCATGGAAACCTCCCGCGCCACGCTTTCCCGTTCCATGGCGGACTTGGGAAGCACCCGAGCGGCCGTAACCGGAGCAGAGGCGGACGTGAAGGCTTTCGAAAGCGATCTGGCAAAAACCGTCATCCGCTCACCGGTCGATGGCATCGTGCTCGCACGCTCCATCGAAGTCGGCCAGACCGTCGCCGCCTCATTTACGGCACCCACGCTTTTCACCATCGCCGAGGATTTGAAAAAAATGGAACTGCTCGTCAATGTTTCCGAAGCCGATATCGGGCGCATCGAAGTCGGCCAGACCGCTACTTTCAGCGTCGATGCCTGGCCGAGCCGCAACTACACCGCGAAGGTCAAGAAGGTGGCATTCGGAGCTGTCGGCACCGGCTCCACCTCAAGTTCCAATAACAACAATGCGACGTCCAACACCGTCGTCACCTACAGTACTGAACTCGAAGTGACCAACGAGGACCTTTCCCTCCGCCCCGGCATGACCGCCACGGTGGACATCGCCATTGTGGACAAAAAGGACATCCTCGTCGTTCCGAATTCCGCCCTGCGATTTGATCCCGTTGCCGCCGCCGCCACTGGCAAGCCGGACGCCACCAAGCGCACCCTCGTTCAGAGTCTCTCGCCGGGCGGTGGCAGACGTTGGCGCGGCACTCCTCCTCCGAAGGCGGGTTCATCAGATTCCACACCCAGGGTCTGGACAATCAAGGACGGGGAACCTTCGGAAATCAAGGTCACCCCGGGCATCACCGACGGCCGCGTCACTGAAATCACTGGCGAGGGGCTTGCCGCAGGCACTCCGCTCATCGTCAGCATCAAGCCACCGAAGACCGAATGAACGCCGAAAAGCTCATCCAGTTGCAAGGCCTGACCAAGCGCTACGGCTCGGGCGACGCCGCGTTCTTCGCCCTCCGCGGTGTGGACCTCACTATCAATCGCGGCGAGTTCGTGGCCGTCATGGGGCCCAGTGGCTCCGGGAAATCAACGCTCATGAACTTGTTAGGCTGCCTCGATACGCCCACAGCCGGCTCCTACCTTTTTAAAAATATCGCCGTGGAAGGCCTCAACAAGGACCAGCGCTCGCTGCTCCGCCGGCACGCGCTGGGATTCATTTTCCAAGGCTTCAACCTGCTCGCCCGGACCTCGGCGCTGGAGAACGTGGAACTTCCGCTTCTCTATCGGGGCTACACTAGGAAACAACGACATGAGATGGCGCGTG
This sequence comes from Verrucomicrobiales bacterium, assembly GCA_038204755.1. Taxonomy (GTDB): domain Bacteria; phylum Verrucomicrobiota; class Verrucomicrobiia; order Verrucomicrobiales; family Akkermansiaceae; genus Luteolibacter. Next base: position 34,435 of record JBBRCO010000011.1, on the reverse strand, counting down.
AGGCGCTGGCCCAGGTCAGCCTTTCCGACAAGGAGCGCAACACGCCGGCCGAACTCTCCGGCGGCCAGCAGCAGCGCGTCGCCATCGCCCGCGCCATCGTGACCAAACCGGACACCCTTTTTGCCGACGAACCTACCGGCAACCTCGACTCGAAAACCACCGTCGAGATCATGGAACTCCTCCGCAAACTGAACTCGGACCGCGGGATCTCCATCATCATGGTCACCCACGAGGATGAGGTCGCAGCCTGCGCCCGCCGCGTCATCCACGTCCGGGACGGACTCATCGATTCGGATGCGACTCGATGAGAAGTTATCGATTATTTGTTAAAAGTTATAAGGATTGGGAATTCGCCTGTTATCCCCCTACTAATAATCACTAATCGATAGCCAGCAACTAACAACCCCACAAAGTGATCTTCAACGCACTGCTCATCGCCATCCGGGAAATCCGCCGGAACCTGACGCGCTCGTTCCTCACCGTCATCGGCATCGTCATCGGCGTCGCCGCCGTGATCACGATGGTCACCCTCGGCCGCGGCGCCACCGAGACGGTGAAGCAGCAGATTTCCAAAATGGGGAACAACCTGCTCGTCCTCCGTCCCGGCCAGGGCTGGGGCGGCGGCGGCGCTCCGCGATTCAGCCTCCCGGACGTCGATGCCATCCGCGATCAGGTTTCCGGCATCGCTTCGGTCGCGCCCTTTGTTTCCAATAACGCCACGATGGTCTATCAGGAGGAAAGCCGCACCTTCGACGTGCAGGGCACCACGCCCAATTATTTCGCCATCGCGAACTGGACCGTCGGCACCGGACGATTCTTCACAGAGGCCGAGGTGAACGAGTCCGCGCCAGTCTGCGTCATCGGGGAAACCATCCGCAAGGAACTCTTCGGCGAAGGGGTGGACCCAGTCGGCAGCAAGATCCGGGTGAAAAGCATGACGCTCGAAGTCATTGGCGTCACCGGCGCGAAAGGCCAAGGTGGTTTCGGCGATGACCTGGATGACAACCTGATCACCCCCTACACCACCATCATCCACCGCCTCTCGGGCCGCCAGGGCGGGCAAAATTTCAATCAGGTGATGATCTCTGGAGAACAAGACTACCCCAGTGCATTCATCGTGTCGGACGTCGCCGCGCTGATGCGGGAGCGCCGCAAGATCACCGCCAACGAGACGGACAACTTCAACGTCTTTGATTCGCAGCAGCTCGCGGAAGTGATCAGTTCCAGCACCAAGGTGATGACTTCATTGTTAGGGGCGGTGGCGGGCGTCAGCCTGCTCGTGGGCGGCATCGGGATCATGAACATCATGCTCGTCTCCGTCACCGAGCGGACCCGCGAGATTGGCATCCGCCTTGCCATCGGTGCGCGGGCGCGGGAGGTGCTGCTCCAGTTCCTCGTCGAGGCGGTGACGCTGTCCTGCATCGGCGGTGTGGTCGGAATCGCCCTCGCTTACGGCCTGTGTTCCACGCTCGCCGAAGTGGTCGGCGCGCCCTTCATTTTCGATCCGAAAATCAACATCATCGCCTTCGTTTTCTCGGCAGCCATCGGCATTATCTTCGGCTTCATGCCCGCGCGCCGCGCCGCCTCTCTTGATCCCATTGATGCCTTGCGGCATGAATAGATTGAGAGGTGAGAGAAACAAAGACGGGAAACTGACCGGATCAGTCGAGTTTCGGCTTCCCAACGCGACGGACGGCACCGAAGCGTTTTTGGAATTTGTCGATGCGCCCTTCGGTGTCCACGAACTGGGCGAGGCCGGTGAAGAACGGATGCGAATCGGAGGTGATGCCGATCGAGATGAGGCTGTGTTCCACGCCGTCGATGACTTCCTTTTTCTCGGAGGTTTTGGTTGATCGGCTGATGAAACGCTTACCGGTGGTCATATCAACGAAGACGACCGGATTGTATTTCGGATGAAGGTCCTTTTTCATGGGAAGTTGGGGTCCACCACGTTTCCGACGCGGTGGGAAGCGGAGAGTGGACAAATGCGCCGACCTGTCAAGCCAGCATCTCCACGGATTTTTCAACTTTTCCGCGGACGTTTATCATTAGCGCTTGCACTATAATTGGGTTGATCCCGTATAACTCCTCATTTTTTGAGTCGCTTTTGTCACAAAGGCGTATATCGTGACCTCGTTATGGCAATTACTACGAAACGTACCCGATTCTCACGTCGCCTTCCTGATCATGTGACCGATGAGCTCTGTAGTGTCCTTTCTGAAAAGAAGGTGTTTGGTTTCAACGACTTGTTCGAGCGAGTTTTTGCGAATCTCAAAGTCCGCAATGCAGTGAGCGGTGGAGAAGAAATGCTCCGCCTGCGTGCCTATGAAAAGCTGCAAAACCTGGTCACTCGTGGCCTCGTTGAAAAGCTTGGCAAGGAATACAAGGGAACCGCCCGCGTTCACGAAGCATCGAGCGCTTATGCCGCAGCACAAGAGGCCGCAGCACAAGAGGAAGCTTGATCCTGATTGATTCTTATGGATAAAATCCGCGTCCGATGAGGACGCGGGTTTTTTTTCTACCCATGACCCGCATGGATCCCTAAGACAGCCGCGTCAGCCCATCAAACCGCCATGCCAGTAGATTACCTCCCCGTTCTTTTCCAAGTGCTCATCGCCGTGGGATTCGCTGTCACGGTGCTCAGTTCGAGCATCATTTTCGGCCGCTCCGGCAAGACGAACAAGACCAAGGACAGCGCTTACGAGTGCGGCATGCTTCCGATCGGCGAGGGCTCCCCGAGGTTTTCGGTGAAATTCTATCTGGTAGCGATGCTGTTCGTCATCTTCGATATCGAGGTGGTTTTCATGTATCCATGGGCCGTGCAGTTCCGTGATCTCGTGGCCGAGGGCCCGATCGCCCTGGTCAGTATGGCGGGCTTCGCCGGCATTCTGGTTTTCGCCTACATTTACGCGCTGAAAAAAGGCGCGCTGAACTGGAAATCGTGAGTCGCTCCTGATGATTCACCACGTCGTTTACTTCCAGCTCAAGCCTGAGGTGGACACGGCCACGATGGAGGAACTGGTGCGGACCAGCCGCAGCCTGTTGCTCAGGATTCCGGAGGTCCTGAGCGTGAGATCCGGGCGGAACATCGACGCCGGATCGCAATGGCAGTTCTTTTTCTCAATCGAGGTGGATTCGCTGGCAAAGCTGCAAGTCACGTTAGATAACCCGTTTTATTTCAAGTTCGTCGAGAAGCATCGCAAGCCGAACACGAGCGAACATTTCGCGATGGATTTCGAATTGGACCCATCAAAAAAACTGAAATACTCATGAGTGAAACTCATGATATTGGCATGAATCAGGCTTGATTGGCACCCCGACCGCTCACAAGTTTCGCCGCCCGACAGCGGTCGGTTATTCTTGTCCTTCCTGAGCAATGGTCTTTCCGATTCAACTTCCCGATGACGCTCCTTTCACTCTGGAGCAGCGCGCGTGGCTCAATGATTTTCTTACCAAGGCGCTGGCACAGGGAAATCCGGCGGCCGCCCCATCGGGTCCGTCCGTCCCGGTCACGGTGATTTACGGTTCGCAGACAGGAACCGCCGAGGGACTGGCCAAAAAGCTCGTGAAAAACCTCAAGAAGGGGAATTTCGAACCCGAGCTTCACGACATGGCGGCCTACGACCGCAGCCGCCTGCCCAAGGAAAAGAACCTGCTCATCATCACCTCGACCTACGGCGATGGCGAACCGCCCGACGCTGCGGCGGAGCTGCATGGCTGGTTGATGAGCGATGCCGCGCCACGCTTGGAAGGCGTTTCTTATTCCGTGCTGGCGCTCGGCGACAGCAGCTACCCGGATTTCTGCAAATGCGGTGTCGAGTTCGACACCCGGCTCGCCGCGCTGGGTGCCAACCGCATCTTTTCCCGCGTTGACGTGGACGTCGAGGCGGATGTGCCTTTTGCCGAATGGTCCGGCGGCATCGTGGCCATGCTCGCGCCATCTGGAGCCGCAATTCCCGCAGGGGAAACCGCTGCCCCTGTCGAGGACGAGGGCTTTTCCAAGGCAAATCCATTCCCTTCCGCCGTCGTTGCGAATTTCAACCTGAACGGTCATGGCGATAGGCAGACCCACCACGTCGCGATCTCATTGGAAGGCTCCGGCCTGGCGTATGAAGTCGGCGACGCGCTCGGCGTCTATCCACTCAACTCCGCCGATGTGGTGGATGAAATCATCGCCAATCTGCCTTTCAAGGCTGGCAGCGTGCCCGCTCCAGATGGCGGCGAGGTGCCGCTCCGCGAAGCGCTGATCCGTTATTACGACATCGGCTCGCTGAACAAATCACTTATCCAGAAGTGGCAGGCGAAAAGCGGCTCTCCTTTCCTCCGCTCGCTTGTTGCGGCGGACGAAAAGAAGGCGTGGGACGATTTCTGTTGGGGACGCGATCTGATCGATCTGGTCGTCGATCATCCGGCGGATTTCCCCGATGGCGAGGAATTCGTCTCCATTCTGAAGAAGCTCCAGCCGCGGCTTTATTCGATCGCTTCCAGTCCGCGTGCGCATCCCGGCGAGGTCCATCTCTGCGTCGGCATCGTCCGCTATGACAGTTACGGCCGCAAACGTGGCGGCATCTGCTCCACTTTCCTGGCGGACCGCCTCGGCGACGGCGCGATGCCACGGGTCTTCGTCCACAGCAACAGCGCGTTCCGCCTACCTGCGGATGGCGGGACACCGGTCATCATGGTGGGTCCCGGCACTGGCATCGCGCCGTTTCGCGCCTTCCTCGAGGAGCGCAAGGCAACGGGCTCGACAGGCAAAAACTGGCTATTTTTCGGCAATCCCCACAGTGCCACGGATTTTCTCTATCGAAATGAGCTCGAAAACCATCAGGCGGACGGGACGCTCTCGAAGCTCGACCTCGCCTGGTCCCGGGACCAGAAGGAGAAGGTTTACGTGCAGAATCTGATGGAGCAAACCGGAGCCGAGCTCTGGTCATGGCTCCAGGACGGCGCGGCGTTCTACGTTTGTGGCGATGCGTCCCGCATGGCGAAGGATGTGGATCAGGCGTTGCTGAAAGTGGCTGAAATCCACGGCAAGCTGACTCCCGAGGAAGCCGCCGCCTACATCGCCGCAATGAAGAAAGAGAAGCGCTACCTGCGCGACGTCTATTGATCGCGGCATCTCCGTGATGCGGACATTCCTGTCGGTTCTTCGGGTGGGCTGGGGCTTGTGAAAGAACAGACAGGAATGTCTGTTTCACGCCGGAGAACAGACAGGAATGTCTGTTTCACGCCGGAGAACATATAGGAATGTCTGTATCACGGCGGAGACATGCTGCAAAAAAAAGGCCGCCGGGGCACCCACCCCGGCGGCCAAGCTGAGCAACTTCAACACACCCGCGGTTTTATCCGCGATCCGTATGAGGCTGACAACTGCTGTTCACCCTTACATGAAAACGCGAACTTGCGTGCGGTCTTCAGAGGGATTGGACATCGGGGTAAACGCAGTGTTCAAAAAAATTCCTAAATTTTTCCGGAGACCCATCACTGGCGGTGGGACGGGCGGATCGAGCGCTTCATGGTCGGCGGGACCGGATCTTCAAACGGTGGAAGCGGGGCGTGCTGCTTTCTGCTGCCGCCCTTATCGGTGGTGGGGATGGAGTCGAGCGGAGGCAGCACGCCCGGACCGTCTGCAAATTCGCGGGTTCTTGGGGAGACCTTGTAGCGGGCGTCCATATCGGCCTGAACCGAATTGAGCGAGCGGTCGTTTTTCACGATGGAAGGCTGCATGAAGACCATGAGTTCGCTGCGGGTTTTAGTGTCGGAATTACTCCCGAAGAGTCCGCCAATGTAGGGAATGCTGGAGAGGATGGGAATTCCGCTTTTGCTCTTGCCGTTTCTGCCGACAATCAGTCCACCGAGAACGATGGTCTCGTTGTTCGGAACCGTCACCGTAGTGACAATCTCGCGGGTCGTAATCCTCGGCACGTCACCGACACCTTCAATCGGTTGGGTACCGTTTTGCTCGTCGTTGAGGAGGTTGATCTGCATGGTGATTTCGTTGTCGGAGTTCACCAATGGGATGACTTCCAGCTTCAAAACCACATCCTGATATTCGATGTTGGTGCTGGAAAAGTTGCCGCTGTTGTTGCTGCCAGTGGGAATTGCGATGCGCTCACCACTGGAGATGGTGCCTTTTTGGTTGTTCGAGGTGAAGATGCTGGGACGGGAGAGGACGGTGAAATCACTGTTCGACTGAAGCGCTTCTAGATAGACGCTCATGTTGTTTCCGATTTTCCCGTAAACCCGAAGGCCGGAACCCGACAGGCTACTCCTGTCGAAAGCTCCTGTTCTTGCCGGTGTGAAGTTAGGCTGGCCTTCTGTGCCAGATGAGGGAGTCGTTATGAGCGGGCGAAGTCCACTGCCACCGCCACCGATGACGTCCCCACCCAGGCTCAGGTAATCCAAGCCGAATTTGGTGGAATCATCGAGCGTGAGCTGGCCGATGACGGTGGAAATCATGACTTGATCGGGTTTCACGTCGATCTGATCGAGCAGGCGCTCAATGATTTCCAATCCTGAGGGAGGCCCTTGGACAACGATGGAGTTGGTGATGTTGTCAGCGACAAGAAGGGTGCGGCCGACGAGGACCGATTCCGGAGCTGAGCTGACGTTTGGATCGCTGAGGCCACCGCCCCCGCCGCCGCCTCCACTGGAACCGCTGCCGGAACCGCTGCTGCCACCACCGAATCCACTGCTGGAGCCGCCGCTGCTGCCGCTACGGTTGAAGCCGCCGCTGTTGGCTTGGCGGCCGCCGCCCTGGACGTTTCCGGTGCTGCGGTTGTTCTGCTGGGGTGCGCCGCCGGTGGCACCGCCTTGGGTGCCGCCACCTCCGCCCGAGCCGCCCGTGCCGCTGAAGGCGCGGGTGAGGGCGTCTCCGGCGACGGGAAGGAACTCGGAAACGGTGAGGAATTTGAGTTTCCGGCGGAGGAAGTTTTTCTCGCTGGTTTCCACGTCGAACTCGCGGACGAGGCCTTCGACAAAAAGAAGATCGACCGGACGGCCCATCGCGAAAATCCGGTTGGTGCGCGGGTCCGGGATGATCTGGACGGGTGTGCTTTCACCACCGCCGCCGCCACCGGCTGCAGGGGCGGCACCGGGGACGCCGGGAGGTAATCCGGCTGCTGCTGCGGCACCGTTGTCAGCGCGCTGGATGCCGGCGGTGGTTTGGGCGGATTGCTGGGCGGTGAGGAGCTCGGTGAGGGTGGTGGCGATCTCGGTGACGTCCGCGTATTGGACTTTGATGAACCGGGTGCCGACCTGGGAGGACGGTTTGTCGATTTCCTTTTTAAGGTCGATGAGCTTGCGGATGAGTGAGGTGTTTTCCGTGATGACGATGGCGGAGGCGTTGGCCACCGGTGCGATGGAGCCGTAGGCGCCGAACTGGCCGATGATCTGGGTGAAGGTGTTCACTGCCTCGGCGGGCTTGATGTAGCTGAGGTTCATGACGTAGGAAACGACGGCATCGCCCTCGGGCAGCGTGTCATTTTCATTGTAGATGGCCACGCCGACTCCGGTGGGCCGGACGCCGCCGTTGGCCGTGAGGATGTCGAGATTCGGATCCGTGCCGTGGGGGACGAAGACAAAGCCTTCCAGTGTGGCGGCGATTTTCAGCAGTTCGGCGGCCTCGGCATAGGTGAGAGGATCCTTCGGGCTGGCGTCCTGGACGAAACGGAACTCTGCGACGGAGGCGGCGCTGGTGGGGATCACGCGGCGGCCGGTGTATTTCCGATAAAGTCCGGCGAGCGCGTCTCCAGTGAGCTTGGGCTCCTCGATGGGTTCGTTGATTTTCGTTGCGCCAAGGGCCGGCACCGGATCGGCAACCGGGACTCCGGGAGGCTGGACGGCGGGGGCACGCGCGGGCCGAACCGGAGGATTTTCAGGAACCGGGACGCCAGGAGGAGCCTCGGCGGGTTGCTGGGCGGACGCCACGGAAACGAAGCCGAGGAGCAGGAGGATGAAAGAGCGTGGAACGGACATGGAGAAAAAATGGGAATTTCAGATTGGAGAGTTAGTTGCGGCGGCGTCCCGGGCGGACGTTGTTCTGCTGGGCGGGTTGTCCTTGCTGGACTTGGGGGATTTGCTGCGGCTGCGGCGCGCCTGGGACCGGAGCGGGCGGCGGCACGACACGCGGACGCGGCTGGCGCTGCTGGATATTGGCTGGCTGTGGCTGGCCGCCGGGCACCTGGCCCGGCATCGGCGGCTGGCCGGGCGGGTGGGCGCCGGCATTCGCCGGAGCGGCTGCCAGGGTGAGGAGCTTCTCATCGTAGGTGACGGTGCCGGTCACCGAGCCGGTATTCAGGCGGACGACGGTGCCGAGCGGATCGCCTGGGGTCCGGGTGACGTTGAGAATCTTGAATTTGGAGCCGGGGTTGTCCGAATCCACCAGCAGGCGCTCTTCCGGATTCTTCTTGTTGATCAGGGAAACCCGGTAGCCCCCGGCGATGGGAGAAACTCCGATGAGCGCGTAATCTTCCAGCGGATTGCCCTCGACCATCGGCTGCGGCGGCGGCGGCTTGGAGGTGAACGGCGAGCTCATCCAAAGTCCGGAGTAGCGGCCGAGCGGCATTTTCTTCGGCAGTTCCGCCGAGGCGCAGCCGATGAGGAGGGCGGCGCAGGAGAAAAAAGCGAGGTGGGATTTCAGTTTCATGATCGCGGATTTCAGGCGGTTCAGGCGGATGGCGCGGCGGGCACGAACCACTGCTCGATGGTGGCGGTGCAGTCGATCTTGGTATCATCCTGCTGGTTGGGAGAAAGCCGGATCTGCGAGGAAATGCGGAACTGGTCCGGCATGTTCAGGCGGTCGAGCCAGCGGTAGAGCGCTTCCTCGGTGCCACTGACGGTGATCTGGATTTTCGCGCGGTGGTAGTGGAGTCCGGTGGAATCCGTGGGCAGCGGCTTCTGGGTTTTGATGGTGAGGCCGACTGCCTGGGCTTCCTTTTCGGTGAGTTTCTGGAGCTGGGTCTGGACGTCTTGATTGGCGCTGGGTTTCGGCTCATGCTCGGCCAGCCAGTTCATTTCATCGGTGACTTGCTCGCGGCTGGTGCTGAAGTTCCGGGCGGTTTCCAGCTTCTGGCGGGCCTGCTCGCGCTGGACGGTGACTTCGAGCCGCTTGGTGTTATAGAAACCGATGCCCAGGAAATTGATCACGGCGAAGCCCGCGACGGCGAAGAAGATGAGAAGTTTTTTTTCGCGGGGAGACATTGAGAATTTCGGGAGTGTGCTGGGAAAGGCGTGGGGCGCTGACTTTTAAATGCCGTGGCGGTTGGGTTTTGTCGGTGAGCGGAGAAATCAGGGTGTGCCCTGGACGGCCGGAATGTCCGCGCTGAAGACGAACTCCCAGCCACGGGTGGATTGGTTCGGCTCCGGTGTCTGCCAGTCGAACTGGGCGAGATCGGTGTTTTTCGAGAGCTTGAGGCTGAATCCATTGACGGCCTCCAGTTGCGGGGCCTCGCCCATGAGCTTGATTTCGGTGGCGCTGATATCGGCGGTGCGGAGGCGCAGGCCGCTATCGGGCGGAATGCAGTCGGAAATGCGCTTGAGGATATCGACCGGGGAATCCTTGATTTCGATGGCGTGGGCGAGTTCATCCCACTTGGCGATGTGCTGGGAGTAGGCCTCGCTGTCCGGAGCGGCGGCGGCGGCCTGCTTGAGGAGGGTGTTGGTTTCCTGGGTGTCTTTCCAGAGGCCGTAGCCGAACCAGCCGATGATGCCCACGTAGAAAAGCGCGACGGCGGCAGCACCGATCATGATGTTCTGGCGCTTGCGGGCCTGGCGGCGGGCGGCGCGGACATCGGCCGGGAGGAGCTTGCTGAGGGGCGCTGGCAGCACCGGCGCTGGACGCGGCGAAACCTCGACCGGCAGCCGGAAGGCTGCGGAAAGTGCGGCGTGGCTGACTTCCGGATTGCTCGTCCACAGCACGACGCGGCTGGGCTCCATTTCCAGGCCCTGCATGGAAAGCTGCATGAGCGCGAGGCGGATTTCCCGGGTGAGATTGTCATCCGGGCTGCCGGAACCGACCGAGGTGGCCTGGCAATAAACGAGATTTCCCTGATGGGTGAGGGCGAAAACCCAGCGGCCGAATTCCTTCCAAACGGCGATCGTTTCCCCATCCAGCGGGTAGGCACGCGGGGAAATATCGAAGCTCTTCGGCCCGCGCGGCGGCATTTCGCCTTCGCCGGGGGCACGCAACAGGACCGAGACGAGCGCGGTGTTTTCCGCCTCGCGGGCGATGACGAAAATATCGGTGAGCTGGCCGGCCATCGGGTCTGGACGGAGGCCGAGGCGCTCTGCATGGAGGGCGGCGAGGTCCGGGAAAAGCGCGTCATCCTCGCTGGCCACGCGCATCGGCACGGCGGTGATGGATTTCACGGGGAAAAGCAGCAGCAGATCGCCGTGTGGAAGATCCGTGAGATCGCCGGCACGATCAATGGTGGTGGCACTGTGGAGGGTGAAATCGGTGGCGCTTTGGCCGGTCCAGATTTCCCAACCGGACTCGCCTGGGACGAGAAGAACGTTTTCGGTAGTTTTACTCACGGGATGATTTCTTCTGTGCGTTCGAGGATGGCCGGTTTTCCGGCACGGTTTTTTACAATGACGGTGATCTTGCGTTTTGCGCCTTCTGCGGTGCCGAGGCTTTCGATGCGGGTGATACCAGTCATGTCTTTGATGGCGGTGACTCTTTTGGTGATTTCCGCATTGGCTGGATCCTCTCCTATCAGAACAAGTGCGTCGGCCAGTTCCAGTTCCAAGTCATCTTCGGTTCCGCGCACGCCGTCAGTGCCACGGACCTTCTCCGGGATCGCATCCGCTTGGTCAACCGTGATTTCCAAAGCTGCGGCAATCAATTCAGCATCCGCCTCGTTCAGGTCCAGCTTTCCGCCCCAGACGGTGAACCAATTCCGCCAATCGGGCTTGACCGCTTCCACCAGATCCATGCCGCGGACGAGGCTCATTTCCCCGATGTCATAAAATGGCCGGTCGAAGGGCTGATTGATGCGGCCTTCCTTTTCGTAATATTTTTTTTCCGCGCCGTTGAGCTGCTCCAAATCATCGGCATCATACCAGTCCAGGAGAGCATCCGTGATTTTCTGGGCATCTTTGAGGTCGATTCCCCAATCGACAAAGGTGGAGTTCAGAAAAGGCTTATCCCCCGTGCGCAGGATATGATTGATGCTGAACCGGCCTCCTTCGGGGATGATTTTCACTTCAAAGCTCTCTCCCATGGCTTCATCCGCGCGATGCAGAATCGCATCCGAGCGCTTTTTCACGGCCGGATTGCAGCCCACGGCGATGCCCATTTCCGCCACTTGGCGCGCGCGGGAACCGTGGATTTTTGAGGAGGCCAGCTCCATATCGAAGGAAATGACGCGCAGCGTGACCATGCAGGCCATGGAGAGAATGGCGATCAGCCAGAGCACTGCCATCAGGGCGACGCCACGCTTGGGGCCACCCTGTGATATCGATTGCCCGTCCTGCGACATGGTTTGGACACTCTGCGACATGGTTTCCCCACCCTGCGAGGTAGTTTGCCCTCCTTGAGATTTCCGGAAGTCGTTGGTGGGAGTCCTCATGGATTCGGATTCGGATTCGGATTTGGAACCGGAATTGGAATTGGATTTGGATTCGGATTTGGATCGGGATTGTTGTCTGCACGCAGTTCGACTTCTGGATTCGCCTTCGGCGGAACCCAGAAGACCTGGCGGATTTCCTCGCCTTTCGCACCAATGGCCATGGTGAGTTCAAGCTGCAATGGAAGGCGGCCTTGGATGTCCCAGTCGTATTGCCATTCCATCGAACGTCCGTCGAGCACGCGCCACTCGAAGTAGGCGACGTCCTCCAGCAGGACGATTTCCGCCATCGGCTTCTTGTCTCCGGCGGATGCCTTGAAGGTGGATGCCGAGTCTTCGAGAATTTCGTTTTCGTAATACCTGAGGACGATGTCGAGGTAGCCGCTGCGGCGCTTCACGGTGGAAAGCTGGACCGCCTTGGCGATCCGCGGCTGGCCACCCCAGGTGAAACTCAGCGGGACATCCTGTAGCGTGAGATCCGAGACGTAATGGGAGCCGGAGTCCTCCACCTTCAGATCAAAGCGGGTGTTTCCCGGCATCGCGGAGAACCGCTGGGTGAGCAGCTCGAAAAACGCCTGATGGAGCATTTCCTCATTCTGCGTCTGGACGATCGTGTTCCCCAAGGCCAGCGCGGTGCGGGCGGTGCCGAATACCATGCCGACGAGCATCGCCAGCAATGCCAACGCGATCACGAGCTCGAGCAACGTGAATCCCTTGATCCGTGGTTTGGCAGGATTTGTGATCATGGCTGGTAAAGGCGGCCGTAGCGCCAGGTATCGACGGTGCGGTCATTCCACGCGCCGTTTTCAAACCACTTGGCGACGACGATGATGGAATACATTTCCTGAAGCAGTTGGCCGTCTTCGTTTTCCAGATCGTCTATCAGCTTAATGGTGGTCTCCAGCTCGATGCCGGTCCCGCCGACTTCGGAGGTGGTGACGCCTTCCTCCATCACGGGAAGGGAGAGTGTTTCAAACAGGGCTCCGTCGAGAATGCGGGTGATCCGCAACTCGCTCTGGGCCAGCGCGGCGACGTTTGCCATCTGCTTGAGCGCGACTGCAAACGCGGTGGCGGCGATGCTGAAAACCGCAATCGCCAGAATCATCTCGAAGAGAAGAAATCCGCGCCTGGGGTGATGGACGTGCTGGATCATCGGGCTTCGAGCTGGGTATCGCGGATGGTGGCGGTGAGCGGGTGGTAGGAATCCTCCATCCAGCTTTTCTCGAGCGAGAGGCGGAGGGAAATGGGTTCGCAGAGGCCGTCCGGATCGAAGCGCCAGATGTGGATGGAGTTTTTCCCGGTGCTCAGCCATTTTTCGGAATTCCAGCGGAGGATGGAAAGGCTCATATCGTCCCGCATGTTCACCTGGCGGTCCTCATCGACGGACTGGATGAGGACTTCCTTTTTGCCGTATTTTTTATCGATCTCGCCAGCCTCCGCGAGTGGCAGCATCCGCACGATGCCGAGGCGGAACTCGAGGGCATAGGGCGTCTGTTGGAGGATGGAGATGGTGCGGGCACGCTTGGCGAGGAGCTCGATCCGCCCGGAAACGTCGCGGAGGGCACGCTCGTCTGAAGAATAGACCATGAGTCCCGCCGCTCCTCCCATGACCATGGCGGCGATGGCCAGCACGATGACGATTTCGAGCAGCGTGAAGCCGCGCGGGCGATTATTCGTCTTGGCTGCTGAGATCATCAGGAGTGTTTGCTAAGCCGTCCGGACCATTGCTGATCATTTCGAAGTCGTTGGCCCGCTTTTTACCGGGGAATTTATAACCGTATTCGCTGCCCCAGGGATCAGGATTGGTTTTGTCCATGATCCTCACCCAGCGGCGGGGAACCGGGGTGGAGGAGGGCTTTTCAACCAGCGCTTTCAGGCCTTGCTGGGTGGTCGGGAAGGTGCCGGCGTTGAGCTTGTAGGCGGAGAGCGCGTTCGAGTAGCTGGAGAAATCCGCGTCCACCTGCTTGAGCTTGGCCGCGTCCTGGATGCCTTTCATGGCGAAGATCGCGCCACCGAGGATCATGGCGATGATGCCCAGCACGATGACCATTTCAAGAAGCGTGAAACCCGCGTTGCGGCGGAGATGGGAGGAAGGATGGGTAATTTTCATGTAGAGCGGATGTTTTTTCGTGTGGCGAAAGCCTTTCAGGGATGAAAACGCCATGCGACAGAAAAGTTGTCGGGAAATTCCCGTAAAGATTCCCGCTCGTCACGGGGAATTTCTTGCCAGCGGGCCGGGATTCTCTCACCCCTTGTGTCTCTTATCACCATGAACAAAGTTCTCATCATCGGAGCCGGCGGGGTCGGCAGCGTCGTCGCCCACAAATGCGCCATGGTTCCCGAAGTGTTCGGGGAAATCACCCTCGCCTCCCGCACGCTCCCGAAGTGCGACGCCATCGCCGGGGAAGTCAAAAAACGCACCGGCCGCACCATCGCCACCGCTCAGGTGGATGCCGACAACGCCGAGGAAACCGCCGCGCTCATCCGCAAGACCGGGGCGAAACTGCTGATCAACGTCGCCCTCCCCTACCAGGATCTCAACCTCATGGACGCCTGCCTGCTCGCTGGCTGCGACTACATGGACACCGCAAACTATGAGCCGCTCGACGTCGCGAAATTCGAATACTCATGGCAGTGGGCGTATCAGGAGAAATTTGAAAAAGCCGGCCTCACCGCGCTGCTTGGCTCCGGTTTCGACCCCGGCGTGACCAATGTTTACACCGCATGGGCGCTCAAGCACCATTTCGACGAGATCCACACGCTCGACATCATCGACGTGAACGGCGGCAACCACGGCAAGGCCTTCGCCACGAATTTCAACCCGGAGATCAATATCCGCGAGGTCACCGCCGAGTGCCGCCATTGGGAGGATGGGGAATTTGTCGAAACCGCGCCGATGTCGAAACACCAGGAATTCACCTGCCCGGACGGCGTCGGCACCTACGAAATCTACCGAATGTACCATGAGGAACTGGAATCCCTCGTGAAGCACATCCCGACGATCAAGCGCGCGCAATTCTGGATGTCCTTTTCGGTCAACTACTTGAAACACCTCGAAGTGCTCCAGAACGTCGGCATGACGCGCATCGACCCCGTCATTTACAACGGCGTCGAAATCGTGCCGCTCCAGTTTCTCAAAGCCGTTTTACCCAATCCCAGCGACCTCGGCCAGTCCACCAAAGGCAGGACCTGCATCGGCAACGTCATCACCGGAATCAAGAATGGCCAAGCGAAAGCCATCTACATTTACAACATCTGCGACCACGAAGCCTGCTTCGCAGAGGTCGGTTCCCAAGCGATTTCCTACACCACCGGCGTCCCCGCCATGATCGGTGCGAAGCAGATCCTCGCGCAACTTTGGCGCAAGCCCGGAGTTTGGAACATCGAGCAAATGGATCCTGACCCCTTCATGGCGGATCTCAACGTCCACGGGCTGCCTTGGCAATTCATTGAGCTCACCCCGGAGCAGGCTTCCGCATTCCAAGTCAGCTAATTGATCCGTAAATACAAAGTGTACGATTTCTCCCAAAAACCTTTGAAATTCCTCTTGTCAGGTCCATTCACCCATTCCATCGTCCAGCCATGAATCGTCTCAAAACCCTCTCTGTGCCTTTATTTTCGGCCTTGGTGGCCACTACGGTCCTGCCGGCATCAGCTCAGATCACCATGGACCTCTCGAGCGATAAGACCTATCGAGCCACCAAAAAAGGCGTGAATTTTTTGGGTGGAACCTTCGATGTCAATGTCGCTGATGGAAATGGTATTTATGTGGCTGGATGCGCAAGGCAATATTATTGGCAGCCGAACCTCCCGCGCGACCCCTGCACGGGCGGATCGACAGCCTATCTTCTTTTCGGAAATATCGACGAAGCCACCAATGCCCGCAGCATCAGGTACTTTTGGGTTACAAGTGTATTGCCAGCGCTCGTCATCGAGCCACGCCGCCCTGACTTGGTTTACCTGTCCGCAGCGCCCGCATCACAATTGGACAGGCCCTCCAAGGGATTCAAGGATGAAAGTTTCGCCCTTTATTACAATCTCCACACTCAAGGCGTTAGAGAATACATCATTTCGCGCTATAGCAACTCACGGACCTACGGCACCAGGCAGCGGGATAAATTCGAGGCGGAGATTGTCCCCGGTGTTTACTACTACACATTTCCCCGGTTGCACTATCCAAACCTCAAGGCCGCCTTGTCCACCGTGATTCATCCGATGGCCGAGGGCAAACAAACCATCAACAGGCGGGAAGTCGGATTTGATTTCACCTTTGATGACTTGAGCCGCTGGACAAAGAGCGGTTTTGTCGAGCTCAGCTTCATCAAGCCGAACATCATCACATGGAAGGGCCTCACCCCCTCCAACGTCTTCGCTCAGGTTGACGACCTCTACTTCTCCATGCGGGTGATGGTGAACCCGAACAACCCGAACTCCGCGCTCGACCTCACCGACAACGACACCAACTTCCCACAGTCGATTTTCCCCGGTTTTGCCACCGGTGGCGATGCCCGCGTCCAGATGGCAAATCCCTACACCAGGTCAATCACCCTCCCGCCGATCTTCCCTAGTGGAACGCGCGCGATGGTCCAACTGGATTTGGATCGTAATTTCCAAACAGGCGGCATCTCGTATGATTTCTCGAAACGCCGGTTTCAAATTCCAGTGATTGTCGTCAACCGCTACTCCGAGTATGCCGAACTGGCATTCGAAACACAGAACGGCAAAGGCAACATTCTCGCCGACTTTGACAATGACGGATACAACAACCTTACCGAGTGGATTCTCGACAGCCGCGCGGAGGACTCCACCAGCATTCCTATTCCACCCATTGCGGTCGCCCACGATTTCGAATTCAATAATTTTCGGATAATCCGCTTTCCTTACTTCGGGTTTACCATCGACGAACAACTGGAGACAGTTCCCGTTGTTTCCTACACCGTTCAGCGTAGCAGCGATTTCGGAAAGACCTGGCAGGTCATGACTTCCGATGCGAGTTGGACGGTCCAGCGCGTGAAAATCGCCGCAGGTGCCAGACCGGGAACCGAGCGCGAGTCAGCCAAGGCGCAGATCAGGGTTGAAAGCAAAATATTCGACCCTGTAGCGGGTGACTACATCCAGCCTCCCGGCACCGAGGGAGACCTCTATCGCGTGAAAATCACGAAAGTGAAGAAGTAAAGTCCGCCATTACCATTAATTGGGCGGTTCCCTCCTTCCCCAGCCGGCCAATCGGCAACCGCAGACATGATAGACAACACAGAGAGGCTCATCCACCACCTTGAATCAACTCGGCCGGCTTCGGGTGCGCCGGTTTGTGCAATCGATACCGAAGCGGACAGTCTGCATCGTTACCGGGAGTCACTTTGCCTCATCCAGTTTGCCGTGCGCGGCCAATGTGTGCTGATTGATCCTCTTGCAATCGAAGATCTCTCGGCGCTGGGCTCCTATCTGGCGGCAGCCACCGTTTGGATGCACGGTGCCGACTACGACATGACAATGTTCAAGCGGCAGTTCGGGGACCTGCCCGCTGTCGTTTACGATACCCAGATCGGAGCCAGATTGTTGGGAGTCCGGCGTTTTGGCCTCGGCGATCTGGTCAGTCAGTATTTCGGAGTGGAACTTTCAAAATCCTCCCAGAAAGCAGATTGGGGCAAGCGTCCGCTGTCTCCCAAGATGATCGAGTATGCGCTCAACGATGTGCATTACCTTTTGGAAATGGGCGATTTGATCGTAGCCGCCCTCAAGGAAAAAGACCGCTACGAATGGTTCGAGGAAAGCTGCCTCGCCGCCCGGCAGAAAGTCCTGGATCGGGATGATTCAAAGGAGGAAAACTGGCGCGTGCAGGGATCTGGCAAACTGGAACCCTACGGCCTGGCCCACCTCCGGGCGCTCTGGCAATGGCGTGATGGCGAGGCGAAAGCCTGGGATCGACCGTCCTTCATGGTCGCTCCAAACCGTCAGCTCCTCGAATGGAGCATCGATCTAGCCTCCAGAAAAAACATTTCCCTGCCGAATCACTTCCGCCCGGATCGTGTGAAACGCTTCCGTGCTGCCCTCGGCACCGTCGAACAACTCCAAGAGTCGGAATGGCCGGACCGTCCCAGCGGTAAACGCAGGAAGCGAGACCGCGATTTCGAACGCACAGTGGACCTGCTGATCAAAACCCGCGAGGATGCGGCTGCCAAGCTGGACATCGAAGGCTCCCTGATTGCGCCGCGCGCGGTCCTGGAAAACATCGCCGCAGGAGAGTGCCAACCTGCGGACGTCCTCCTCAAATGGCAGCGAGGATGCCTCGGAATGAACTCCTAGCAGCCCGCCGCCGGACTATCTTCCGCCTTGAATTTCACTGGTCCCGGACGTTGAATCCATCGTGATTCCCGAATCCACAACGACGACTGACCCGAACTTGCCGCCCATCCTTTTCGTCTGTCTCGGTTGCGGCCGACAACTGTCTGTCGCGCGCAAGCTCGCCGGAGTCAGCGGACCCTGTCCCTCTTGTGGAAAAATCCTGAACGCCCCTGCCTTGACATCCGCTGCCGAGCTTGTTCAAAAAGAGAATTTCCCCGTAAAATCCCAACAAGCATCGGGTGCCCGGACCGCCCGATCAGGCACTCAAAAAGGCCGGATTTCTGCGGACATGATTGTGGATCAGGAACATCTGGAAAGAAGAGAAACCGCCAAGAGTCTGGGTGTCATCACGATGTTTATTCTGGCCTTTTCCGCCTGCCTCGCCGTGGCATGGTTTTTGAAGGATTGGATCGGCAAATAGGTGGCATTTAACGTGCTGGTTTTCAGCTTATTATGGCATATTAAGCGCATTGAAAAAAAGATCATTTTCCTGACGAAGATTCTTGTCTCCTGGAGCCGGATTTCAGACCCTCTGGCCACCCTATGTCCGAGACTCCGATCGATCCACAAAAAGCTGAAACGCAGGTTGCCGCAGCACAGGTTTACGATGCCGCACAAATCGACAAACTCGAGGGTCTGGATGCAGTTAGGAAACGCCCCGGCATGTACATCGGCGACCCTGACGAGCGCGGTCTCCACCACTGCGTTTTCGAGGTTCTGGACAACTCCATTGACGAGCATCTGGCGGGCTTTTGCAGCCGGATCAAGGTCGCCATCCATGTCGATGGCTCGGTCTCCGTCGCCGACAATGGCCGGGGCATCCCCGTGGACATGCACTTGAAATTCGGCATGCCCGCCGTCGAGCTTGTCCTCACCAATCTCCACGCCGGCGGCAAATTCGGCCAAGGAGCCTACAAGTATTCCGGCGGTCTCCACGGCGTCGGAGCCAAGTGCGTCAACGCTCTTTCCGATTGGTTCAAGGCCGAAATCATGCGCAACGGCAAGGTCCACCTGATCTGCTTCGAGCGCGGCAAAACGACAAAACCTCTACATGTCATCGGAGAAGTCGATCCCGGCAGGACCGGCACGATGATCACCTTCTTCCCGGACGCCACCATCTTCGTCGATACCATCGAGTTCAAATTCGACCGGCTTTCCACCCGCCTCCGCGAACTCGCATTCCTCAATCCGGGTCTGACCATTGATCTCGAGGACGAGCGTCCCGAGTCCCTGAAGAAGGCCACCTTCTTTTACGCAAAAGGCATCGAGGAGTTCGTCGCCCAGCTCGGTGAGAACAAAACGCTCATCCACGAGGAACCGATCATCCTTCACGGCAAGCGTGCGATCGATCTGGATTACGATGGCAAGAAAACCACCGATGATGTTTTCGCCGATGTCGTTTTCCAATACAACGATTCCTATAACGATCAGATCCTCTGCTTCGCCAACTCCATTCCTAACGGAGATGGCGGCACCCACCTCACCGGTTTCCGCACCGCACTCACCCGCGGCATCAACCAGTATGCCAAGGTCAACAAGATCCTGAAGGACAAGGACCCCGCCCTAACCGGTGATGACGTCCGCGAAGGCCTCATCGCGATCATCTCGGTGAAGATGCCAAACCCGCGCTTCAGCTCGCAGACCAAGGACAAGCTCGTCAACACCGAGATCGAAGGCGTCATTTCCTCCATCGTTTACGAGGGCCTCATGCAGTTCTTCGATGAAAATCCGGGCCTCGCGAAACGCGTCATCGAAAAATCCGTCAACGCCGCCCGCGCCCGCGAGGCTGCCAGAAAAGCCCGAGAAACCGTCCGCAAATCCGCTCTATCTGGCGGAGGCCTGCCCGGAAAACTTGCCGACTGCTCCGAGCGCGATCCCGCCAAGTCCGAGCTCTACATTGTCGAAGGTGACTCCGCCGGTGGTTCCGCCAAACAAGGTCGCGACCGGCGGACGCAAGCGATCCTTCCGCTCCGTGGCAAAATTCTCAACGTCGAGAAAGCCCGCCTCCACCGCGCGATGCAGAACCGGGAAATCCAGAACCTCATCACCGCCATCGGCGCGGGCATCGGCGATGGCGAGCAGGAAGGCTCGTTCAACATCGACAAGGTCCGCTATCACAAGATCGTCATCATGACCGATGCCGACGTGGACGGCTCCCACATCCGCACGCTGCTGCTGACGTTTTTCTGCCGCCACATGCCCTTGCTGGTCAAACGCGGCTTCCTCTACATCGCACAGCCGCCGCTCTATCTGGTCACCCGCAAGAAGCGCTCAGAATACGTCCAGGACAACGACCAGCTCAACAAAATCCTCATCGAACTCGGTGCCGGCGAGGTGATCCTCCGCACCTGTGACCATACCCGCTGCTTCACTGCGGAAGAGCTCAAGGTCATCCTTGACAGCCTTTCGTCACTCTCACGCTTCAGCAATTCCATCGAAGGCAACGGCGGAAATTTCAGAAACTATCTCGCTGCCCGTCAAAACGGAGCCCTGCCGGAATACATGGTGCGGATCCGCATCGGCAACGATGAGAGCGTGCTCTACTTCCCCACCGAGGCAAGCCTCCGCTCCTATGCTGCGGAAAACCGCGATCTGCGGCTGTTCGATGAGATCCTAACTGATGAAGAGTTCGCCGCACATACCGGCCCGTCGCGCCGCGCCAATCTCCACGAACTCCACGAGTCCCATGCGATCACCCGCATCTTCGCCCGCCTAACGGAATGCGGGATTGATACCTCGGTTTTCTTCAACGACGACGCACCGCTTTTCGAAGTCGTGGAAGGCGATGGAGACAAACAGAAAGTCACTCCGGTTTTCGCCGTCCCGGAAATTCTCGCAAAGGTTCTGGAAATCGCCAGCCGCGGTGTGCAGATCAAACGCTTCAAGGGCCTTG
This sequence comes from Verrucomicrobiales bacterium, assembly GCA_038204755.1. Taxonomy (GTDB): domain Bacteria; phylum Verrucomicrobiota; class Verrucomicrobiia; order Verrucomicrobiales; family Akkermansiaceae; genus Luteolibacter. Next base: position 13,630 of record JBBRCO010000011.1, on the reverse strand, counting down.
GTGAAATGAACGCCAAGCAGCTATTCGAAACCACCATGGACCCCACCGTCCGCCAGTTTTTGCGCGTTCGGCTCGATGAAGACAACGCCGTCGAGGCCGACAAAATGTTCGACGTGCTCATGGGAGATATCGTCGAGCCCCGCAAACGCTTCATCGAAGACAACGCCCTCAACGTGCGCAACCTGGATGTATAGTAGAATGGAGCGCGGACTTCAGTCTGCAACCAATTGCCATGAACTCCGCTGACATACTCACCAAGGAAAGGATCATCCCCGCTTTGAACTCTCTCAACAAGCGCCTGACGGACAAAGGCGTGACGGGGGAAATTTGTATTTTCGGTGGAGCCACCATGATTCTCGCCTTCGATGCTCGCGAGTCCACACGTGATGTCGATGCTGTCTTCGTTCCGAAAGCGGAGATCTATAACGAAGCGGGAGTTGTAGCTGAGGAAATGAACCTGCCCACGACCTGGCTTAATGACGGAGTCAAAAGATTCGTTTCTACGGAAGGAGATGTCACCACGGACGGTATGCCTCAATGGGACAACCTCCGCATCATGCGTCCCACCACCCGTTATCTTCTTGCGATGAAGTGCATGGCTGCACGGGTGGCTGAATACGATACTGTTGGGGACAAGAATGACATCATTCACCTATGCAAAGATCTTGGAATTCAAACGACCGAGGAAGTCCTGAATCTCGTGGAAGACTATTACCCGACTTCTCGGATTCCCGTGAAAACACAGTATTTCATCCAAGAGATCATCGAGGAAATCACAGGAGGTGGCGAATGATTGCGACCGCGACACCCATGCGTGAAAAATTCGCCGAGATCACCGACACAGAATCTTTCGGATACGCGATCCGGGATTTCTTGGATCGTTTTCGCGAGGCTCCATCCTACGGTCTGATTGCGGAAGAAACCGAATTGCTTGAGCCATGTCTTGAGGACGGCGGGCGAGCGGATGCATTTCTCGCTTCTACAGCAGCCTACTTGGCCCAGAAGCATCAACTCTCGGTTCCTCGCTGGGCAATCGGAACCTCTCGTGCGCTCGAGAAACCCTGGTTCGCCGCGAAGACTCACAATCTAAGAATGATCCTCCTCCAGGAATCCCCCGCCGCCTTCCGCGTCCGCAATCTCTTTGTCTCCGCGAACGCCCTCCACCGCGCCTAACTATTTTTCCCATGCCTGAAGAACATATCAAGCCGATCAACGTCGCCGAGGAACTTTCCAATTCGTTCCTGGAATATTCGATGTCCGTCATTATCTCGCGCGCGCTGCCCGATGTGCGCGACGGTCTCAAGCCCTCCCAACGCCGCGTTCTCTACGCCATGCGCCAGCTCGGCGTCGGTCCAGGCAAGGCCCACGTCAAGTGCGCCAAGATCGTGGGTGAAACCATGGGTAATTTCCACCCCCACGGAGACCAATCGATCTACTCGACCCTCGTCAACATGGGCCAGCCATGGTCCATGCGCGACATGCTGGTGGATGGCCAGGGAAACTTCGGTTCCGTAGAAGGCGATTCCGCAGCGTCCATGCGTTATACCGAGGCCCGCTTGCATCACCTCGGTATGGCAATGATGGAGGACCTCGACAAGGACACCGTCGATTTCCAACCGAACTATGACGGCTCGCAAACGGAGCCATCCGTTCTGCCCTCGGCATTCCCTAACTTCCTCGTCAATGGCGGCACCGGCATTGCCGTCGGCATGGCCACCAACCTTGCCCCACACAACCTCGGCGAAGTGATCGACGGCATCTGTGCCCAGATCGACAATCCGGAAATCACGCTGCCGGAGCTGATGGAGTTCATCAAAGGGCCTGACTTTCCCGTCGCTTGCGAAATCCGCGGCATGCGCGGCATCGAAGAATATTTCCGCACCGGCCGCGGCTCCATGCGCCTCCGCGGAAAAATGGAGATCGAGGAAAATGCCAATGGTCGTTCAATGATCATCATCCGCGGCGTCCCGTATGGCGTGAACCGTGCGACGCTTCAGGAGCGCATCGCCGAACTCGTCAACGAAAAGACCCTCACCGGCATTTCCGGTATGCGCGATCTATCCGCCGAGGACACCTGCATCGAGATCGAGTTGAAACGCGACGCCCGCCCACAGGTGGTCATGGCGCAGCTTTTCAAACTCACCTCGATGGAGACCTCCTTCAGCGTGAACATGCTGGCGATCCACAAGAACCGCCCCAAGCAACTCTCGCTCAAGGAAGCCATCGATGCCTACATCGAGCACCGCAGGGAAGTCATCATCCGGCGCACCCGATATCTGCTAGGAAAAGCCGAGGAACGCGCCGAACTGCTGGAAGCCTTCCTTCTCGCACTCGGCCACCTTGATGACTTCATCAAAATCATCCGCTCGTCGAAAAATCGTGACGAAGCCCGCGAGCGCCTCGCTGCCTATAACTTCCCGGTCGCCACCGCCGAATCGCTTGGCATCATGATCCGCTCGCAGCCGTCGATTTCCGGCGATACCTACACCTTCAGCGAGCGGCAGGTGAACGCGATTCTCGAACTCCGGCTCTATCAGCTCACAGGCATGGAGCAGGACAAGGTGAAGGGCGAATATGACGGCGTGCTCATCGACATCAAGGACTTCCTCGACATCCTCGCTCGCGAGGAGCGCGTGCTGATCATCATCAAGGACGAGCTTCGCATGATCAAAGACAAGTATGCCACGCCTCGCCAGTGCACGATCGTAGCCGAAGCCGGTGAAGTCGCCATGGAAGACCTCATCGCCAACGACGCGATGATCGTCACCCTCTCCCACCGCGGCTACATCAAGCGCACTCTCTCCAGCGAATACCGAGTCCAAGGCCGTGGCGGCAAGGGTCTCAAAGGCATGGAAACGCGTGCCACTAAAAAGGACGAGGCCAACGATTTCATCGAACACCTCTTCAGCGTGCAGGCGCATGACTATTTGTTATTTTTCACCAACACCGGCCGCATGTATGTCGAGCGGGTGTATGAACTCCCCGAAGGCTCGCGCACCGCGATGGGCCGCAGCATCCAAAACGTGCTCAACCTCAAGCCCGAGGAAAAGATCGCCGCGCTCCTCCGCCTCGAACGCACCGTGGACGAGAACGGCAACGACATCACCTTCCGCGAGGAAGCCGGTTATGTCTTTTTCGCCACCCGCTCCGGAAAGGTGAAGAAAACCGCCGTCAATGATTTCAGAAACTATCGCAAGGACGGCATCATCGCCATCAACCTTGAAGAGAACAACGAACTCATCGGCGTCCGCCTAACTTCCGGTGGCGATGAAATCATCCTCGTCACCCACGAAGGCATGAGCCTGCGTTTCCACGAGGACGACACCCGCCCGCTGGGCCGTGGCACCGCCGGTGTGATGGGTATCCGCCCTAGTGAAACCGATTTCGTCATTGGCCTAGCCCTCGTCACCCAAGGATCAACTTTGTTAGTCGCATCTGAAAATGGCATCGGAAAACGCACCACCTTCGAGGACTACCGCAAGCAATCGCGCGGTGGCAAGGGCATCATCACCATGAAGGTCACCGACAAAACCGGTCCCGTCGTCGGTGCCGTCACCGTCACCGAGGAGGACGAGCTCATGGTCATGACCTCCAGCGGCCAAAGCATCCGCATCCGCGCCGCCGAAGTGCGCGAAACCGGCAGAAACGCCCAAGGCGTGAAGCTTCTCACCCTCAAAGGCAGCGAGAAACTCCAGGACATCTCCATCGTAATCGCCGATGGCGAGGACTCTGACGGAGCGCAGGCTTCAGCCGGCGAGGATGAACCCACCACCAATGAAGATGCCGGCTGAAGCCAGCGCTCCTTATCCCGATGAACAGGGGAATCTACACCCGTGGTTACCTGCCTCATTGGGATTTTGAGAAATCCGTCCAAGCGATCACCTTTCGCTTGGCGGATTCGGTTCCCAAGCAGGTGATCGTGGCATGGATGAATGAGCTTGCAGCCATTCCTGATGTAGTCCATCGCCAGAAGGAACTTCATCTTCGAATCGCGAAATATGAAGACCTCGGTCACGGATCTTCCGTCCTGAGGCAACATGACATCGCGATGATCCTCCAGAACAAGCTGCTGGAAGGACATCCAGGAAAATACAAATTGATCGAATGGTGCATCATGCCGAATCACGTTCACGTATTGGTGAAACTCGCGGAAATGAATTCATTGGCGGATATCGTTAGACTTTGGAAGGGCGGAAGTGCGATAGATATCAACCGCGCGCTGCATCGGACTGGCCCACTTTGGCAGCGTGAATATTATGATCGCTTCGTCCGGGACATGGATCATTTTCACGATTGTGTGGCTTACATACGCAACAACCCTGTCAGAGCAAAACTCTGTTCAAAGCCGGAAGATTGGCCATGTTCCTCCGCTGGCAGCGGATGGAATGGAGCGCTGGCTTCAGCCGGCGAGGATAAACCCCGTAGCGATGAACCACTCGCCGGCTAAGGCCAGCGCTCCATGATTTCCAGCGTTTCCTGCTCAAAATCCCCGCGATCCTGACGCTCTCCAATGATACGGATTTCATCACTGACATCGGATAGAAGCGGTGCCGGGAGGAGCTTCTCCAGCAACTTTTGATCATAAGGCGTGAGCGGACTCGGCACGGACGACGGACGCCATTTCATTTGGAAAGGAGCGACGTGACGAGAGGTCGCTTCCCTCAGTTTGAGCAGGATGTGCCAGCCCGCCGGATCGGTGTCTCCAAAGTGATCGTGTGGAAGCGTTGTCGGTAGCTTCTCCAACAACTCGCGGAACGCTTGTGTGGGAAATGATGTGGTTGTGATGAGCGTGCGGCGGTCCTGATTCGCAGCGGCGTATTGACGGAACGTCGTCTTACGATTCTCGATGCTGAGCAAGCGTTCGGCAGTGGTGGAAATCGATGAACAACGGGCAAGGTCGGCGGCAGAAATGAGCACATTGTTCAGCCCGTCAAAATCATGAATGCTGCCGTCCTGAAAATGCAGGCAGATCGGTCCGTGAAGCTCGACGTGCGATTCTCCGGACACGAAGCCTAGGGATTTTAACGACACGGCAGCCCCAAACAAGCGTGTCAGGCCGGATTCGAAAGTGAGCTGGTGGCGTTCGAGGCCTTTGGAATCGAGACCGACTTCCACGCTGGCCGCACGAATCGGTGTGCCGACCGGCCATTCGCGGTCGCTGAGATTTTTCACTGTCTCTAGCAAACGGCGCAAGGTTTCGGGATGCCTCCAGTTGTATGGACGCAGCGACCGAGCTGCATTGAATGCGGTTTGCAATGATTCGCAAAGCGCTGCCCATTCGTTAGGAAATAGTAAATGCCTTCGGTTGGAATATTCCATCACCATTTCCAATGAGGTCGCCTGAAGCTCCAGTGCGGGTGTTCCTCCGAAAAGATCGCGCAGCCAGGATTCCTGCGATAGGGGCAAGGTCAGGCGCTCGATTAGATACTTCCTGTATCGGTGGCGTCTGAGAATGAGATGCCCGCTCTTCTCGAAGGCTTCCGCCTCACGCGTGGCGGTGGATAGGTCTTCCGCGTTCATGACTCCAGCAGCTTCTAGCAATTTCACCCAGTCCACCGAAAATGCCCGGCTCGATTCCATCACCCGCTTGCCACGCGCGGCATGCCATCGGCGGTGAAGTTCGGAGAGCCAGTTCATAGTGTCTTGATTATTCGAATGGAGCGCTGGCTTCAGCCGGCAAGTTCATCGGGATGCGGGCCGGCTGAAGCCAGCGCTCCATGAAATTATAACAACGCCTCCACCAGTTTGTCCCGATCCACCTTCACCACCCAGTTCTCGATGTTCGTGATCTGGCCGCTCTTCTCGTCATAGGTGCGTTCCACCCGGCATTGCACGACAGTTTCCGCATGCTGGATCATCGTCGGCAAGCGGTCTTCGGGAAATGCCATGATCAGTTGCAGGCCGAAGTTTCTAGCAAGATCGAGGCACGCATCGATGCGGTCGCCGGAGAGTTTCGAAAACGCCTCGTCCATGATGACGATGCCGAGATTCTTCCGCGACTCGCGCGGGCCGAGATCGTAAACGCGCTGGAAAGCGGCGAGCATGGCGACAAAAAACGGTGCCTGGTTTTCGCCGCCGCTTTGCTTTTTCGCGTTGCGGTTGAGGGAAATCGCCGCGCCCTCGCCCTTGCCGGTCGGCGTGGCCTGGATGTCCCAGTGGTGATAGTAACGGTAGTCGAGCGCCCGCTGCTGGCGCGGGTCCTCTGAATTTTCAATAGCAGCCATCAACGCCGCCTTGGCCTTCTCGATTTCCTCCCGCGCGCCGGATGCGAAGAGTTCGAGCCCGGGATTGAGGCCTTTTTCCACCAGCGCCCAGATCGCGCTGTGGCTGCGGTCCGCCTTCATCGAAAGCTGATAGCGCCAGCCGCCGATGTCGTGGTCCATCGCGCGGTTCAGCTCGCGTTTCGTGCGCTCGGCCTCGTCTAACTTCTCCTTCAACACATCGAGCACCTGATGCTGGAGCCGGTCCTCCCACTCCTTGCGCGCATCCTCGGCGGCCGCCGTGTATTTCTCCAATTCGTGAGATTCCAGCTCGACCCGGCGCGCATCGTAGCGGGAATTCTCATCATCCCCGGGATCAAAAACCTCGGCGGTTTCCGGATGTTTTTCGGCAAGGGCATTCCGTTCCAAATCGCGGTCAAGGCGGGCCTTGTCCGAATCAAATTCCCGCATGCGCGCCATTTCCGATGATGCGTCAAGCCGCTGCTGCCACTTGGGATATTCTTTGCGCGCAAACGCAATCAATTCGGAAATCTCCGTATCGCGCACGCCTTCGAGCAACTCACGACTGAGTTGACGCTGGGTGAGCGAGGTCGCTTCATCCTCCAACAGCGAGGCCATGCTGTCTTGCAACACGCGCTCCTGTTGGGCGAATTTCTCGATGCTGTTCGCCAGCCGTCCTGTGCGCTCGATCACGCCTTGGAACGTCTTTTCCAACACGCGGAGTTTTTCCACCGTCGCCTCGCGCTCGGGCGTGGCGAGCAGGCGGATCGTTTCGTCGAGCTGGGCGAGTTCCTTGCGCAGACGGGGCAAATCGCGCAGCTTCGAGCTGCCGGCCGGTGGTTCCGCTTTGTCTAACGTCCACTGCTCGCCGCGATGAAGAAAGGTCCGCCAATCCTCGCGCAGCCGCAGCTGACGGGTGAGTTCTTCCTTCACCTCGGCAAGTTCATCCTGCCGCAAAGTCCGCAGACGCCGCATTCCTTCCTCACCGATGGTAAACTCCTTGGCTGGCTGGAAATGCTGTCGATGCGGCGGGTCCTTGAGCCAACCGTCTTTGGAAAACGCGCGCGGATGTGAGTCGAGTTGGCCAACTTTTTCGACCGCAATTAGATCGCCAAAAAGATGTTGGAGATAGGCTTTTGCGAGCTCATGCTTGGTTTCGAAAAACGCGGCGATTGTCCCCGCTTTCGCATCCTTGGAACCGGAAATTTCATCAGGATGCACCAACGGCTCGTCGATGTGACCAAGGCGGCGGGCTTGTTCCCAAGCCGCCTTGAAATCTTCTGCAAGGACCGCGCCGCGCTTGTTTCCTAGCAGCGATTCGAGCAGCGGCCACCACGGTTCGGCCTCGGCCTTCACTTCGATGACGCGTCCGAGCGCATCGGCGCGCTGGCCACGGGATTTTAAAGCATCCAGCAGCGGCGAAGGGGCGGCGCTGCCTTTTTGATCCAAGTCCTCCAGCTCGCGACGGAGACGGGATTCGCGGTTTTCGAGCATCTTGATTTCATCCTCGACCGGGCGCAGCCGATCACGGGCGTCGTTGACCAGCGCTTGATAGATGCGCGGCATCCGTTGGGCGGCATCCAGCGCGGAGGACTCGTCGGCACCCTGCATCTGCTTGAGCCAATCAGCAGCGGGCTCCGGTTCCTCCAGCCCGAATTCCTGGGCGAGCCGCAGCCATTGTTTCCAATACTGCGTGCGGTCGTGTAGAAACTGGCGGGCGGATTTTTCAGTCTCGCGAAGTGCGTCCAGCTCTCTAGCAACTTCATCCCGGTGGCTGCGATCTTCAGCGAGGCGGGTGATCTGCAGGTCGTTTCCGGCGACGAGTCGGATTTTTACGAGTTGCGAATCGAGTTCGCTGCGCTCACCCAGCGCGGCCTCGTAGTCAGAGCGGGTTTCGGCATTTTGCGAACGGAGTTGCTCCAGTTCCGTCTGGCGGGCGGTGAGATTTTCGAGTTTCTGTTCGTGCCCCAGCGCGATGCGCAAATGGGCGTGCAGCCGGGCATCCCGGCGGGCGGTGACATATTCCAGATGGCGCTCGCTGATGCGGGTCAACCGCGCGTGCTGGTCGTGCATTTTCTCCAAGCGCTCCTGCGCCCGGCGGTGGGCATCGACACTGGCACGGACCGCTTTCACATCCGGCAGGCCCGGCTCTAGCAAGTAGTCACGGATGAATTTCTCGAACGACTCGACGGGTTGGAATGCCATCGAGTTAGGCAGCGTTTTATTCATCTGCACGCGGTCGAACCCGAGGTGGCTGCGTGAGCCCATTTCATCGAGATACGAGGCCTGGCGGTCGAAAACCTCACCGCCGAGATCGCGCTTCACGTGTACGCGGAATTCGTCCTCGGACATGAAGGCGACGGCGTCCGGATCGAGTTCTGCACTGAGGAAATCCTCGCGCTCGAGCCGGTTGGGAATGGTGAACCAAAGCGTGCGGGCCTTGGCCGTCGGACCTTCGAACTCGATGCGCGCGCCCCAGGTCTCGCGGCGCGGAGATTCTTCGCCCTTCACTAACGGCCAGACGAATTCCAGACCCGCCAAAGTCACGCCGGACGGTCGCAGGTAGCGTTCCTGTCCGTCATTTCCCTGAGTATTCGTGTCGAACAACCAATAGCCGCGCAGCGAGCGACCGCTGCCCGATCCGGCGGCGGCCTTGTTGAAACGGCTGAGCGACTCGCCTAACATCACGAACTGGATCAGGTCCAGCAGCACGCTTTTTCCCGATCCGTTAGCTCCGGTGATGAGCGAGAGTCCGGAGACGTCGATGAAACGGCGGTAGCCATACCAGTTGATGGCGAGGATCCGGCTGAGGTGGACGCGGGTTTTCATTTCAGGCTTCGTCGGCGGGTTGATAGAGGGCGGCACGGGCGAGGCAGGATTCAAGGCTGTCAAAAGGGATCACGCGCGGCAGGCTGGGCAGGATTTCAATGAGCGTCTCGCCGAGTTGGAGCGCACCATCCGGCTTGTGGGTGCGGATCAGGCGGTGGCGTTTCAGCCGGGCTAACAGTGCGTCGAGATGGGTTTTCTCCGGCGGGTCGATCTTGTCGAAGGTGTTGCGGAAACGCGTCCACAAATCATCGACGGTGAGGATGACGGCGCTGCTGGTTTCGTTGGTCCGGTGATCGTCCCAGACACGCCAGAGGACTAACAACAACAACGTTTCATCCTTGGTAAATTGCGCGAGCAAGTGGCAAGCTTCGGGGCGAGGGCGGGCCTGGAGTAGTGAAAAATCGTCGTCCACCACCAGCTCCAACCCGAGCGGGGAGAGGTAATCCTTGAGGTGTTCCTGATAGTGATCGCGGGCGAGCAGGAAATGATCGCGTCCCGCGCCGCTGCTGCCGAGCAAGGTGCCGCGGCCAATAAGTTCAGCGAGGATTTCGCGGAGCGCCGGGCGGTCGTCATCAGGGACATCAGGCCAGAAGCGGGGCCAGTGGGGATCGAACATTGAAGAAGTTGATAGTGAAGAGGAAGAGGTGACGGGCGAAGCGGTGGAAATTCTTTCCATCAACTATCAACCATCCACTATCAACTTCTTTGAATTTGGCTGGAGGTGGAGGAAGTTGAGCTGAGGGAAGAGAGCAAAATCTGCATCAAATGAGACCAGGCGGCAGCCGCTGTTGATGGCAAAGGCGGCGAGATAAGCATCCGTCCAAAGTCGGTGTGAAAAATACGGGGCCTCAGTCAGGGTTGAGAAGGTGGAATCCAGCCCGGCGGGTTCCGGTAGGAAGCTGACAATGGGCATGGCGAGGTAAGTTTGATAGATTCCCCGAATTTCTCTGTGAGTGAATGGCTTGCCCCGCATGACCGTATTGCTGGTGGCGAGGCGGAGTAACCCGAGCATGGCAATGCGGCAAAAGGAGATGGAATCGGTGCGAAGTTCCTCCCAATAATACCGCGCAGCCTTGTGCTGGGAATGATTCGGATCGGTGAAGGCAAGCCACAGATTGACGTCGGGGAGATCCATCAGGGTTTTGGCTGGGATTGTGCGATCACCCGGTGATAGTTGGCGATGTCTTCTTCATCAAGGATGGCGTAAAGCTCCGCATTGGTGCGCGCCGGGATGACTGGACCATCGGTTTTTCGAAAATAAGGTAGAGGGATTTGGGCGCGCGGAGCGAGTGGTGGTGCGGTGGAGGCGGGTGCATCCATGCCAGCTTGGATATACTGGGCGAGCAGGTCCTTGAGCGTTACGCCTTGCTGGACGGCGCGGGTTTTTACCTCACGGAAAAGCGAATCGGGAAGATCGAGGGTCGTTCTCATGCCTTGGAGTTTCGCATGAAAATGCGTTGCTGTAAAGATGTTTTCATGCGGATATGCCTACTCATGGAATTTTATCACGCCGAAAAGGAGGTGTTGCGATTTTAAATCCTCAGGATTTGAAACCGCTCGACGTTCCAGCCGGCGTGAGGGTCGGCGGGGATTGTTTCGGGGGTGAGGCCGGTGATTCTTCCGGGGCCGTCGATGGTCCATTTCACCCGCTGGCCGTCGGCGGTGACGGCGTGCTCGTAAGCGGCGATGGCGAGCAGATCGAGCATTTCATCAAGGTCGGCGGCGGTGAAATCCGAGGTCATGACGACGCTGGATTTTGTCGGCAAGAGGCGGGCGACAAGTCGGGCGGCGCGTTGTGGTGTTAGAGCGAGGCGCTGACGCTCACGGAGTGCGGCGAGTGTTTCCTCGGCGGTTTCGTCGCGGCCGCCGGAGTCGTTTCCGAAGGTGAGATCCGCAGGTGCTTTGACCCGTCGGGTGCGGGCGAGCGACTCGCTGCCGAAGAAGAACTTCACCTCGGGAACGAGTGGTGTGAAGTCGGGCTCTGCATCGCGCATCGCGGCGAGGCGGGTGCCTTCGTGGGCGGCGTTGACGGCGTCGCAGTAGGCCTTGACGATTTCCGGCCGGCGCCCGCGGAGCTCGGTTTGGTAGCGGTAGCGTTGTTGGGAAAGCTGGTTGAACGAGGCCATCCGGGCGTCGATGGCATCGGCGACGAGGCGAATGGCGGAGAGCCGGTGTTCGAGATCGCGCAGGGCTTTTTCCGCGCGGTGATAGGATTCGTTTTCGTCCCAGTGATAATGGGCGGCAAGTCCCTCAGCAAGACGCTCTTTGACTAACGGATCATCGCGGCGATCGGCGATGTAGGAGCGCAGAACCTGAAGCCTGGGCAGCAGGCCGTTTCTACGAAGCGCATCGTAGCAAACCATGTGCTGTCCCGCGCCGAACTCGGCGTAGAGCAGACGCAACGTTTCTGCTGGAGAATCGCTGAGGCGTTGGCGGCGGTCGAAGAGCGAGATGAGTTTTTCCACGCCGTGGAGCTGGATAATCGCGCTTTCGAGACGGGCGTTGCAGTCGGTGACGGTGCTGCGGATTTCGTCGGATTCCTGCAGGCGGGGGTCGAGGATGTTCGGGCGTTCGAGGGTTTCGCAAACGCCGCGGACGGTGTCGGCGAAGGTCTTGAGCTCGGCGATTTCGTCCTCGGCGAGCTCGCGCAGCAGCCGGAGCAGCGGGCGGAGGCCTGGAGAAACGAGCGTCCAGCGTTCGTGCAGGCCAAGTTGCTGATCTTCCAGCCAGCGGGAGTCGCAAAGGCGATTGAAAAACTGGCCGGCGCGTTGGCGGGCATCGCGGAGGGAGGCACCCTCGTCGTCGGCGAGCACGATGTCCGGATGGGCCGCGAGGATTTCGCGGATCAGGGCGATGGCCTCGGCATGCGGAATCCGCCCAGCCTCGCCCGCGACATCAGTGAGGCGCTCCGCGCAATCGACGTAGATCGCCGCCGATGGCCGGGTCAGCGGACGGAAAAAATCCCGCGAAACGGAGGCGAGGAGTTTTTCACTGAGATTCGGCGGGGTCATGGGGCGGGCGCCATTCTAGGGGCTCGGACTGAGGCAACCCAAGCGCGAAATGTGATATCCAGCGGGGTCGGTGAATGCTTCGAACGGGTGATGGCGAAATGAATCACTGCCGTTTCGCCCTCTAATTCTAAGGCCCGCATCCGTGTGTCGCGGCAATGGAAATCCCACCCGCGCCCGCTGCCACGACACGGCTAGCCCGCTGAAGGACCTGACAATGCCGGGCGGGAACCCAAGAAAATTACCGCATTGAAGAAAAGTGTTCACCTGACCATCTTTCTGCTTGAGCTTTCAAAAATACATGTTCAAATGCTTACCACCAACCAAGCAGATCCTCATGAAAGACACTGTCATTGAATCCCGCCCCTCCACTCCTTCCAACGGATCACGTAATGAAGGTTTCGCTCCCGAGCGCACTCCGGATTACGCCATCTACAAGCCGAACTCCCGCGGCAGCGGCGGGGTGGTTCGTTTCGGACTGAACCGCTCCAAAGCCGCCATCTTCGTCGATGCGGCGGCGCAGTCAGGCGAAAAGCAGTTCGACTGGGACCAGAAGATCACCATGAAGTGGGGCCTTTCGGACATCGGGGCCACACTCGCCGTTCTTCAAGGCCGCATGCCGCAGGCGAAGCTTTTCCATCAGGCGGAAAAGGCCAGCAGCGCGTTCGAGCTCATCATCCGCGACGATCCGGAACGCGCGCCCTACATGATCTCCGTTTCCCGGCAGGATGCGTCGGACAAATCACTACGTAAGGTTACCATCCCACTGACCCACGCCGAAGCCGCCATTTTGGAAGCCGCGCTGCGCACCGCAGTCGCCAGCCTGCTCGGTTGGTAACGATGATCCGGTTTAAATCTCCCTGTGTGTGTATTGCAAAGGGGGCTTGCTTCGGCTCGACCATGAGCGGAAGCAGGCCTGCCGATACCCATCGATCAGTGGACGAAATGATGGAAATTTGATAGATATTCAGCGGCTCAGGAGGTGAATTTCATCGGACAGAACTGTTTTCTATCACCTCCAACTGGGCTGTCCGACTCCAACCTGATCGTCTGTTTCTCCGCAGGCATGGACGTCCGGAAGGATGCAGGCACCCGGCTGGCTTATGATAGAGACCCGGTCTCCTGACACTATTCTGGAATAACACGCTGCCCACAGAAATGACGCCCATGTAGGCCAGCGCCATCGGCATATTGTTCCCTTCAACTCCCAGCACTCAGAAAATGGTCTGAACCGCAACAAACTATTGAATGTTAGATCGATGGCGATGGCGATGGCGATGGCGATGGCGATGGCGATGGCGATGGCGATGGCGATGGCGATGGCGATGGCGAGGCGCGCACCAATGTTATCTGGAGCGCCGAGCGCGTTGGCCATCAGCGCGGTTGCGCCTTGGCTAAGTCCGCTCCCCACTGCGATCAGCAGGAAAAACAGCCTCTTCCGCCAAAAATGTGGGTGAACCCGTCGCCTGATCGCCGCGAAGCGGCGGGTGGCTCTTGAAAGTTGTCCACAACAGGCCGGTTCGAGAATGGGCCTGTAACTCGTCGGAGAAGCGGACTGTTGTGGGCAACTTT